>DASREC010000506.1:0-33482 GCA_035652295.1 Polyangia bacterium | reverse complement strand
TCCTGGCGCGCCTGCCGGCGATCATGGAGCGCGGCCGCCCGGCGCGCGTCATCTGGTTCAACTGCATGACGCGCCTGTTCGACGGCGAGAAGCACGCGCACGCGAGCGGCTGGATCGACTACTTCGGCTTCGTCAGCGACTACCAGCGCCGCGTGCTCGGCCCCGAGCTCGAGCGGATCGCTCCCTATCGCGCGTTCGCCTATCGCCCGTTCTTCAACGTCGCGCGCGTCGAGTGGCGTCACCGCGCGCCCGACGGCTGCTACAAGCTCGGCCGCATCTCGCGCGACGACTCGAGCAAGTTCGCGCCCGACACCTGGCGCATCTTCGAGCGCGTGCTGGTCCCCGCGGGCACGCAGAAAAAGATCTACATCCTCGGCTACGGCCCGAACGCGCAGCGCGCGATCGGCCCCGCGCCGCACGGGCTCGACTGGCGCACGTGGTCGGCCAACGAGATCCCGGCGACCGAGTTCTTCCGCACCATCGACACCATGGTCCACAAGACCGGCGGCTCGCGCGAGTCGTACTGCCGCGTGCTCATCGAGGCGTACGCGCACGGCGTGGTGCCGATCGTCGAGAACGACTACGCGTTCCCCGAGCTGGTGGTGCACGGCGAGACCGGCTTCGCCACCTCCGACTCCGACGAGATGAGCTGGTACGCGAGCCAGCTCGCGCACTCGCCCGCGCTGCACCGCCGCCTCGCCGAGAACGGCCGCCGCCACCTCGAGGAGCGGCTGGTCGACGCCGAGCAGTGCTGGCGCGGCTGGCTGGAGGTGCTGTGAGCCACGACGGCGTCTCGTGCCTGTGCCTCACCTACGGCCGCCCGCACCTGCTCGAGGAGGCGATCGAAAGTTTTTTGCGCCAGCAGTGGTCGGGACCCAAAGAGCTGATCGTCCTCAACGACCATCCCGATCAAGAGCTGGTCTTCGATCATCCTGAAGTGTTGGTGGTCAATCTCAAGCGCCGCCTGCGCACGCTCGGCGAGAAGCGCAACGCCTCGGCGGCGCTCGCGCGCTACGACAATCTATTAATCTGGGACGACGACGATATCTATCTGCCGTGGCGGATCGAGGAGACGATGAAGAAGCTCCCGTCGGAGCACTTCTACAAATGTCCCAATGCGTGGTGCATCGTCGACGGGCGCTGGCAGGACAAACCCGGCTACAACCTCTATCACGGCGGCAGCGCGTACACGCGCTGGCTGTTTCGCGAAGCCGGCGGCTACGGCTGCATCGACGGCGGTGAGGACGCGGCGATCGAATGGCGCTTTCAAAACGTCACGCCGCTCAAAGGTCAATATTGGAAGCACACTATATTGCCGTGGGACCGACTCTATTACATCTATCGTTGGGGACACGGCTCGTATCACGCCACTGGACATAAAACGCTCGACACCATTCGCCCCGCCGTCGAGCGCGGCCGCCTCGCGCTGGCGCCGCATTGGAAATCCGACTATCGAGAGCAGGCCTTGCGCAGAGCGAGCGCGCAGCCGCGATGATTCAGCTCATCTGTTTCTCGCGCAATCGCCCGCTTCAGCTCGACGGCTACCTGACGTCATTGTCGCGCATGCTCGACGAGCCGTCGCTCCTCGACGTGAGCGTGATCGTGCGCGCCGATGGCGAGTACCGCGACGCCTACGCCGAGGTGGCGCGCGCGCACCCATCGGTGGCCATGGTGGCGCAAAAAGATTTTCACGCCGATCTGACCGCGCTCGTCGGCGCGCGGCCGTTCACGTGCTTCGGCTGCGACGACGTGGTGTTCGTGCGGCGATTTGCCGCGCGCGCGATCGCCGACGCGTTCGACGAGCGGCTGTTCGCGTTCTCGCTGCGCCTCGGCCGCCACGTCACGCGCTCGATGTTCTCGGGCCCGATCTCGCCGCCGCCCGGCCTCGAGGAGCGCGATGGCCTCTTGCGCTGGGATCTCTCGACGGCGCACGGCGCCGGCGACTGGGGCTACTCGTGGGAGCTCTGCGGCACCGTCTACCCGACGGAGCTCGCGCGCGCGGTGATCGCCGAGCTGCGCGCGCCGAGCCCGAACCTGCTCGAGGCCGGCGGGGGCGGCCGCTGGTCGAGCAAGACCGCGCGCCGCTTCATGTGCGCGTGGCCGTCGGCGCGGCTGGTGGTGCCGACGGTGAACGTGGTGCAGGGCGACTTCGCCAATCCGGTGCTCGGCGGCCGCTCGCTCGAGCCGCGCTTCCTGCTCGACTGCTGGCAGCGCGGCCTGCGCCTCGACGTCGAGGCGTTCGCGCGCCGCGAATACGACTGCATCCACGTCCCGGATTTTTTTCTGCGGCGCGCGTAGGATGAGCGCGTGCTGATTCCCATGACGACGCTGATCGCCGAGCACGGCGTGCGCCCGGCGGGCGTGCTGCACCTCGGCGCGCACACCGGCGAGGAGGCCGAGGCGTACGCGCGCGCCGGCGCCGAGCGCGTGCTGTGGTTCGAGGCCAACCCGCGCGTGATGCCGGCGCTCGAACGGCACCTGGCGGCGTTCCCCGGCCAGCGCGCGGTGCACGCGGCGGTGAGCGACGCCGACGATCGCACGGTCGAGCTGACGATCGCCTCGAACGGTCAATCGTCGTCGCTGCTGAAGATGAAGCGCCACCGCGAGCGCTACCCCGACATCACCGAGCAGGGAACGGTGGAGGTCCGCACCATCACCGTCGACACGTGGCTCGCGCGCGACGGCCAGTCGCCGGCCGACTACCAGCTCGCGAACCTCGATCTGCAAGGCGCCGAGCTGCTCGCGCTGCGCGGCATGCGCGGCTGTCTACCGTCGCTGCGCTGGATCTACGCCGAGATCAACTTCGAGGAGCTGTACCAGGGCTGCCCGCTCGCCGCCGAGCTCGACGCGTTCCTCGCCCCCCACGGCTTCACCCGCGCAATCACCGCCGACACCGGCTACGGCTGGGCCGACGCGCTCTATGTCCGCAACCGCTGACCCGCGAGCAGCCACGTCCGCGGCGCGACCAGCGGCCCCTCCGCCGACGCAAACGGATCCCGCCATTCCGCCGCATACCGCCCCGGCGCATGATGTTGTCTATTGTGAACCACATAGTGCAGCGCCCGCTTGGTCTGTGTCGGTGTCCTCAAAACCACTGCATGATAACGATCCGCAAACACCTTCCCGCGCCTCTGCATCAATCGATTGAGCGCAAAAGCCATTCTGACGTTCAATCCCTGCATGCCGCGCGAAAGCTCTTTCGTGCCCTCCGCCTCGACGAGAAAATGAACGTGATTGCCCTGCGCTGAGAAGTGCACCACGCGAAACCCAACCCGCCCATTAGCCGCACTGAACGCACTCTTCAGTGCACTAAAGCAAGTCTTACTCCTCAGTCCACAAACGTCTTCACGCATCCTCACAGTCACATGTACCGGAAACCGCCGTTTGAGCACCGGCCGTGTCTTGTGCGAAACGCGCGGTCGCGCACCCTGCATCTTGCGTCCCGCCCCTCGACGTTTTCCGCCCCACGTGCGAAACGCCAAGCCGAGTTGTCTGTCTTGATTAGGCACTGTTCAAACGTAATATCTCAATGACTCTTTGCAATGTTCTTTGAAATACAAACCCTCAACCCACCACACTCTGAATTCAGAGGTGGTGATCCGCACTCTTCACTCCGAACGTCGACGGGGACGGCTCCGCCTTTGCCTATGGACAGCTGCGCCAATCAAGGCGAGACACATCCCGGGCACCTGCCCACAGGCAAACCCCCGTCGACTGACACGGCCGTCTTTGATTGAGAATTGAGACTAAGAATCGAAGATTGAGAATTGTGGACTATGGCGCGATCAGGATGCGCGTGTCGTCGAGCGCCAGGCCGGGCGGTGGGCACGAGGGGTAGCTCGCCAGTTGCACGTGATCGCCGCGCGGGAATGAGCACCACGTGAGCGAGCAGACCGGGTCGCGCGAGGTCGTGAGCAGGCCGCTGCCGCCGCGGCCGCGCTCCATCACCGCGACGCCGCTGCCGTCCTGATTGGGGGCGAGCGCCTGTGCTTGCGGGAGCGTGAGCGCCACCGAGCCGAGCGGAGCGCCGTCGGCGGCGGCGAAGCCTTCGAGGTGCGCGTCGCGATACCAGAACACGCGGTCGCCGCGGCCGTCGAACGCCGGCGCGCTCTCGGCGGCGGGAGCGCCGGCGTCGAGCTTGCGCTGCCAGCGCGGTGCGCCGGTGCGGGCGTCGAGCAGCCGCAGCGACGGCGGATCCGCCTCGGACAGCGCCAGCTCCGCCGCCGATGGCGACGCGGCCAGCGTGCGCACGCGCGCCGGATCGAGCGGCTTCTCGAACAGCCGCCGCCCGTCGAGCTCGAGCGCGATCAACCGCTCGATGCCGTCGTCGTCGTGCAGCAGCAGCACGGCGGTGGGCGCGCCGCCGGTGACGAGCGCCTCGCGCACCGTCGCGCGCGCGCCGTCGAAATCGGCCAGCGGCTCGCGTTTGCCGTCGAGCGAAAGGCGCGCGAGCACGAAGCGGCCGCCGTGCTGCGCGATCGCCTGGCGCGCGTCGCGCTCGAGCACGATCGCGCGATCGTCGACGACGCCGAGCAGCCACGCGTCTTCGCTCGCGCCCGCGCGGCCGTCGCGGGCCGTCAGCACCACGCGGCCGGGCAGCGCGCCGTCGACGCGCTCGGCCGACGCGATCACGCCGCGCCCGACGACGATGCGCGCCGCGTGCCCGTGCCCCGCCGGCGCCTCGACCTTGGGAACGTGCTCCATGCGCGGCGGCTGCCGGCTCCCTTCCACCCACGCTCCCGCGCACCCGACGAGCAGCAGCGCCGGAGCCCAGCGCTTCATGTCTTCCAGTGATAGATGGCGCGCAGCTCGCCGATCGGATTCTTGAGCAGCACCTGGACGATCTGCATCAGCGCCTTCTTCGCGTCGGCGTCTTCCATCGACTCGGCCAGCTTGGCGATGTCCTCGGCGTGGCCGCGCACCAGCTCCTCGAGCCCTTTGACCATCTTCGGATCCTTGAGCAGATCCTCGAGCGTGCTGCCGCTCTGCCACGCCGCCTGCCGCTCGACGTTGACGTACGCCGGGTCGAGCGTCGGCACCATCCGCTCGGGCGCGTACTGCCCGCCGCCCGCCGCCAGCAGCTCGGCGCGCACGTCCTCGAACTTCGCGCCCTTTTTTCCAAACTCGTAGGCGCGCTTGACCTCGGCGATGGCGGCGGCCACCGCGCGCTTGGCCAGCACTAGCGTGTCGCCCTTGTCGAGACTCTTGTCGCCGAAGATCTGGTGCGACTGTCCGTCGACGCGCACGTGCACGCCGACCACGTTGTCGTAGTCGTGCACCGCCAGCGCCACCAACGCGCCCATCGTCAGCGTCGGTTTGCCCGCGAACGCCGCCTCCACCGACTTGCGGATCTTCGAGCGCGCGACCGTCCACGCCACCGGCGGCGAGAAGATCGGGATCTGCGCGACCACCTTGTTGTGGTGCACCCAATCGAAGATGCGCCCCTCGAGATACGCCTTGAGCTTGTCGTTCAGCTTCGGGCCGGGCGGAAAGCTGTTCCAGCGGGTCTCGATGTCCTCACGCTGCGTGCGCAGATGACCGGCAGAGTGCATGTCCTGGAGGAAGTGATCGGCGAACGCCTCGGCGGCGAGCGCGCCGTCGAGCGGATCGCGCGTCTGGCCGGCGCTCACCGCGCGCTGCAGCGCCCACTCGTGATAGAAGCGGAACTCCGAGCCGGCCGACTGCGGGCGCTCGCGCGGCGCTTTGCCGGCGTCCTTGTCGTTGGGCGTGACGAAGTGCGAGCGGTTCTTCGCCGCCAGGTTGTAGTAGGAGCTGTCGACGAACTTGCGCGTCTCGGGCGAGTAGCTCTTGGGATCGTAGCGGTGCGCCTTGTCGGCCGCCTTCTCGCCGAGAAACGCGTCCACCGCCTCGTCGAAGGTCTCGCTGTCGGCGGCGACGCGCTTCTTGACGAGGATGTAGCGCGCGTAGTCGAGCGCCTCCCACGAGTCGGGGCCCTTGCCCGGCTTGTCGGCGAGCTGCTCCATCACGCCGAGCGAGCCGAACACGTCGCCGGCGAGCGCGTTCATCTCGCCGAACGAGAGCGTGTAGCCTTTTTTGCCGAGCTTGATGTAGCGGCGGTGCGTGCCTTCGCGCGAGGCCTGGTCGCCGATCTTGCGGTGCTCCTCGGCCTCGAAGCCCTGCACGGTTCCCGCGGGCGCGCTGCCGCGCACGTCGGCGCGCGCTCCGCCGGCCGCGCGCGCGCCTTCGCCGTGCGCCTCGCGCTCGAGCGAGCGATGATCGCCCGACGGCGCGCTGCCGCGCTGCTGCACGACGTGCGCGAGCTCGTGCGCGAGCAGGTGGCGCCCGCCGTCGGTCGAGGGCGAGTACTGGCCGGCGCCGAAGTAGACGTCGCGCCCGACGGTGAACGCGCGCGCGCGCAGCTCGCCGGCGATCGACTGCGCACCGGCGTCGTGGTGCACGCGCACGCCGCCGAAGTCGTGACCGAAGCGCGGCTCGAAGAACGCGCGCGCCGCCGCCGGCAGCGGAGCGCCTGCGCCGCGCGTGGCGGCGATTCCGTCGGCGGCTTCGGGCGAGACGCGCAGCGACGAGGCGATCGGCTTGCCGCGCAGCTTCTCGTCCTCCTGGCTGCAGGTCGCGCACGCGCGCTGCGCGGTCCCGACCGGCGCGCTCGAGGCGATCGACACCGGCGGCGCGGCGGCGGCGGGCGCGCGCATCACCTGATCGGCGACGCGATCGGCCTCGTGCTCGAAGCGATCGTCCGGCGCGCCGACGGCCAGCTCGCCGCGCCCGAGCAGATTGGCCGCGCGCGTCGGGGCGGGCGCCAGCGCGGGCGCCGCTCGATGCTCGGGATCGCGAGTCACGGGCGCGCGCACGCCGGCAGTATATCGAGCGCGTGCGCCGCCTGCCAGACGTCGCTCGAACAATTCCGCCGCGAGCAGCGGCTTCCGCGCGCCGTGCTCCGCGCGCTCGCGGTGCAGTAGAATCGCGCCATGTCGTCGGCACTCCAAGGCGCGTTGATCGGGGCGATCGCCGGGCTGGTCACGGTGGTCGTGATGGGGCTGGTCGTGCGGAGAAAGTGTCCCGATTGTGGCGAGAAGCTGCCGGCGTTGCGGCGGCCGTCGAGCGCGCAACAGGCGGTTTGGGGCGGCTGGACGTGTCCCAAGTGCGGCTGCGAAGTCGATCGCAAGGGCAGAAAGCGCGACGCCGCCCGCTGAGCGGGCGCTTTGCGTGTCACATTTCACCGCCGTCGTTCATTCCCGGGTGGGAGACGACGGCCATGAAGATCCTGATCGTGCTGCCTTACAGCGGAAAGCAAATCAACGGCGGGCTGGCGGTGCTCAACGAGCAGCTCACCGCGGCGCTGGTCGCCACCAATCACGACGTCCGCCTGCTCACGTTCAAGCTGCGCGATCACCTCGACGCGCAGCAGGCGGGACACGGCGGCGCCAAGGCGAAGATCCTCAAGCTCCAGCACAAAGACGTCCTGGCGATGGGCGCCGGCAACAAGCTGCTCGACGACAACGAGCGCGACAACCTCTACAAGCTGTTCAATGACCTCGAGGTGCTCGAGCAGGCGCGCGCGATCGACGCGATCAAGGAGGGCGGCTGGACGCCCGACGTCATCATCGGGCACTCGCGCTTCTCCGGGCCGGCGGCGGTGCTATTGCGCGACAAACATTTCAAGAGCGCGCGCGTCGAATATTTCCTGCACTCGTATCCATTCGAAGGCGCGATCTTGACCGGCTACGGGGCGTACGAAGAGGAGATCGACGCGCAGCTGGCGCTGAAGAAGATCAAGCTCGAGGCGGCGTGGATGGCGCGCGCCGACGTGGTGGTGGCCATGGGGCCGCTTTTGACGCTGGGCGCGCTGCACATCCTCGAGCAGGCGGGCGTGCATGCGCCGCGCGTGCACGAGGCGATTCCCGGCGTCGAAGGCGGCAAGCCGCAGGTGCGCTTCCGCTCGCAGCTCGACGACATTCGCGTGCTGATGGTGGCGCGGTTCAATGCGCCGATCAAAGGGCTGGAGGACATCGTCATGGCGGCGCTGGAGCTGAATCAGCTGCGCAAGGATCAGCGGCCCGCGCGGCGCGTGCGGTTGATCGTGCGCGGCATCGGCGAGCGCACCTATGCGTCGGATGGGCGCACCATCAATCACGCGACGGTGAACGAGTGGGTCAAAGGCGCGCTCGGCCATGATCCGCACGCGGCGGTGACCATCGACGTCAAGCCGCTGACCAAAGAGATCGAGAAGGAGTATCAGATGGCGGACGCGGTGCTGGCGCCGTCGTACATCGAGCACTTCGGGTTGGTGCCGTTCGAGGCGCTCGGCTACGGGCTGCCGGTGCTGGTCAACGAGATCAGCGGCTCGGGCATGTTCCTCGGCGACGAGCAGCGCTTTCCGTCGATCGGGCCGCCGTGCGTCGTGCGCGACTTCGATCCGACGGTGAAGCGGCCGCTGCAGCCGAAGGACGTGCTCGGCTGGGTGCGCAAGAGCGCGTTCGACAATCGTCCGCGGGCGTGGGCCGACGCGATCCTCGATCTGGCGAAGACGCTCTATCGGCGATCGCGTGAGGCGACGCGGCTGAGCGCGATGCTCATCGGCGACTATCGCATGGAGCATTTCGCCAATGGCGTGGTGAACGCGGCCGATCCGCACTACGCGGGGCGCACCAAGCAGGGCGCGCGCGGCGTCGTGATGGCCGCCTGACGAAGGGAGCGCCGCAGCTACTCGCCGAGACGCGCCCGAGCGATCGCTCGTCCGACGACTGAGCTCCCCGCGCGCGGCCGGCCGAGCGCGCGGGCGAGCGCGTGCGCGATCGCCAGGTGGCCGGCGGCGGTCGGATGACAAAAGTCCATGAACGCGTTCGCTCCGCCCGCCGCGGCGAGCTCCTCCGTCGGCGACACGACTTCGATCCCGAGCGCGCGCGCCTGCGCCTTCGCGCGCTCGAGCAGGCGCAGC
The DNA here is from genome assembly GCA_035652295.1 of Polyangia bacterium. GTDB lineage: Bacteria > Myxococcota_A > Polyangia > Palsa-1104 > Palsa-1104 > DASREC01. The sequence continues at coordinate 24,562 of DASREC010000506.1, read as the reverse complement.
GCGCCGGCGTGAAACGGGCCGGCGTCGAACCAATACTGCGACGGCAGCACGAGGAGCACGAAGCGCACGCCGCGCTCGCGGCACAGCGCGTTCATCGCGGCCAGCGCGCGGAAGAGCTGCTCGAAACCCTGCTCGAGCCGCTCCGCGGTCAAGCGGCTGCGATCGAAGCCGAGGTTGTAGTAGTACGTGTCCGCGCCGTCGGCGAACGCCGGGTTCGGATGCGTGCGCTCGCGGGCCCAACCGACCGCGCGCGCGAGCAGCGTGTAGAGGCGCGTGTGCTCGTAGAAGCGATCGCTCGTGGCGGTGGTCGCGAGCAGCGTGCCGTCCCACGCGTGCACGTAGCGGCCGCCGGCCAGGCGCGTCGGCAGGCCGCGCTCGTCGGCGGCGTCCCAGCGCAGCAGCGCTTCGTCGCTCACGTCGTTCGACAGCTCGATCTCGACGAGGACCGCGGTCGGGCGGCGCGCGTCCAGGTCGGCGCGCAGCCGCTCGGCGTACTTCGACGGGCAGTAGCCGCCGGCGATCTGCACCTGGTGCGGGACGCCGGGCTCGTTCTCGTCGAGCAGCGACGCGAGCACGGGCGAATAGGCGGCCTTCTCGTCGATGCCGTAGCCGCCGACGATCGAGTCGCCGTACGAGACGATGCGCGTCACGCCGTCGCGCGGCGCCGGCCGAAGAGAGCGCGCGCGCCATCGTGAGAACGTGCGTCCATAGACGAGCCACAAGCCGCCCTCGAGCACCAACAGCGCGAGCACGGTGAGCGCGGCGGCGCGTCCGAGCCGGCGGATCCATCTCCAGGAGAGAGAGAGCGCGCGCAAGCGGCTCTACTCTAGCCGTCGAGCGCGGTCAGATCGAGTCGGCCGAGCCCGTCGGGAGCATTTCGCCGCCGCTTGCATTCGCGCTAGGCTGACTGGTGATGCGACTGCTTCTGCTCGCTCGCGTCGCCGCGCTCGCAGCCTGGGGAGCTGCCGGGTGCGGCGCGCCGCCGAACCATGTCGCGATCACCGCGCCGACGATCTGGCTGCAAGCCTCCGCATCGATCGATCCCACGCGGCTGCCGCTTTGCGATCAGTGCTATGACGCTGTCACCGTCGCGCAACCGCAGAAAGGCCGCGTGTTCGCGTGCGACCCGCAGGCCTATCAGCAGATCAACGGTCCGGGTGGACAAGGCGGGCCGTGGCTCGACGTGGCCAACGCGACCTTCGATTTCACCGCGAGGCCGATCGAGCGGGGCCGCGTCTACTGGGACGACGCGCAGCTCACCGTGAGCGTGAGCGGCGACCAGCGCAGCTTCGGCGGCAATGGTTTGCCGCTCAACACGCCCACCGGGATCTACCCGCTGCCGGCGGACGATCCCGCGTACCAGTACGACCGCAACCCGAACGCGATCTCCGCGCAAGCGATCGCGTTTTCACTGCCCGCCAATCCGACCGTCGATCCGCAGGGCCCGCACTGCGCCTACAAGCGCGTCGGCATCACGCTCGACGGCATCCAGCTGCACGGCCCGATCGACTCGCACGGCCGCGACGAGATCGCGTATCAGTTGCAGGACGTGTGCACCGGCGATCCTCAGCCGGGCGGTGGCTATCACCACCATGTACTGAGCGAGTGCATGCCGCATATCCACGAGAACAACGCGCTCGTCGGTTACGCGCTCGACGGCTTCGGCATCTTCAGTCCCTATGACGCCGCGGGCAAGGAGCTGACCAGCGCCGACCTCGACGAGTGCCACGGGCTCACTTCGACGATCGAATGGGATGGACAGTCGGTGGTGATGTACCACTACGTGCTCACCCGGGACTTTCCATACACGCTGACCTGTTTCCGCGGTAAACCGCTGCGAAACGCATTTCCGCCGCTGCCCGGCGCGCCGCCCGAGGAGAATTTTTGACAGGAGCGGCCGGTCAGGGGAGCGGCGTGCCCTCGTAGGTGCCGGTGGTGAGGAACCACTGCATCTGGCCGAGCGTGCCGGAGCTGGTGCTGGTCTGTTGCGTCAGGTGATAGTGGTAGACGGGCGTCGCGCTGTCGGGCGTGGCGGCGACGTGGCCGCCGTGCGCGTCGAGCCCCGTCGGCAGCGAGCCGCCGGCGTCGCGGCGGCCGTAGACGAAGTAGCCGTCGCGCAGCACGCCGATCAGGTTGGCGTCGTCGTAGGAGATGGCGTAGGGCTCGCCGTGATAGTGGTACTCGCCGCCGGGCGCGGGGTGGCCGCCGCAGCGATCGAACGAGCTCGCCTCGGTGAAGATGTCGTCGCCGGGCGCGGCCTGGTTGTCGAAGATGGCCACGCCGTTGACCGCGATGCCGACGGGGCCGAGGCCCATGGCGGCGCCGGCGGTGTCGGGCGCGTCGGGCGCCTTGATGGACAGCGACTGCACGGTGATCGTGTTGGGATCGGGAAACGCGGGCGTATAGGCGACCCAGCACGCGTCGCCGGTGGTGAAGTAGTTGCTGGCGTAGTCGGGGCGGCTGTCGCTCGACGCCTGCACGTAAGAAGCGGCGCCGGTGACGTGCGTGAGCGTGACGCGGCAGGAGAACTCGAGCCACGCGCCGGTGAGGCCTTGCGCGGCGCGCGCGGCGTTGCAGGCGCTGGTGTCGCGCACGAGGCGCGCGCAGCCGTTGGTCACCGTCGAGGAGGGCGTGGTGTCGGCGCCGAGCGGGCAGGCGGCGCCCGCGAGATCGACGCCCGCCGCGAAGTCGCCGCCCGCGTCGCCCGCGCCGAGATCGCCGCCGCTGTTTGCGCCGCTCGACCCGCAGCCCGCCGTCGCCAACGCGAAGCACAGAGCCATCTGCGGCATTTTGCCGCATGCGCGCAGCAGCGTGATCATGATCCCCCGGACAGCGCTTGCAGGATGAAGACCTTGGCGTCGGCGGCGAGCGCGTCGCTCAGGCGCTCGCGGTCGCGCACCGGCTCGTCGCCGACGAACACGTTGACGTGGCGGCGCAACCGTCCCGCCTCGTCGACGATATAGGAGGCGAGGCCGGGATGGCGCCGGTCGAGCTCGTCGATGAGCTCGCGCACCGTCGCGCCCGGCACGTCGCCTGCCGCCAGCGTCGGAAAGAAGCGCTCGAGGTGCCGCGTGAAGGTGACGTGGGGCATCGGCGGCGCTCAGGCGAAACGCACCGAGTGCACGGGCGGAAAGTTGTTGCCGACGCAGCGCCAGTTTTCGCCGCCGTCCTCGGACACGTAGACGTTGCCGGTGGTGCTGCCGAAGCAGACGCGATCGCCGCGCGCGTCGAGCGCGTGGCGGTAGACGACGTCGTAGGCGTGCTGCTGCGGCAGCCCCTCGCGAAACGTCTCCCAGCTCGCGCCGCCGTCGCGCGTGCGGGCGACGAACAGCCCGCCGTCGATGCTCATGCGCTCGTTGTCCGCTTTGGCGGGCACCACCCACGCCGTCAGCGGATCGCGATCGTGCGCCGCGATCGGGAACCCGAAGTGCACCGCCACGTCGGCGCGGCTGACCCGCTTCCAGCGCTCGGCGCCGTCGTCGCTGGTGAACACGCCGGAGTGGTTCTGCTGCCAGAAGCGATCGGGCGCGCCGGGACACTGCGTGACGAAGTGCGGATCGTGGCCCCACTCCGCCTCGGGGTTGGGCAGGTAGTCGTTGAGCATGCCGCGGTTGCGGCCGGCCCAGGTGCGACCGCCGTCGCGGGTCTCGATCACGCCGGCGCACGACACGGCGACGACCAGGCGCTTCGAGTCGCGCGGGTCGACGGCGATCGAATGGATGCCCGGCACGAACTCGCCGTAGGCGACCGCCGCCGGCGTGCCGCCCCACTGATTGCGGCTGGTCGCGTCGCCGGCGAACAGATCGCCGCCGCGGCTCTCGTGGTTCCACAGCGCGCGGTTCAGCTCCCAGTGATCGCCGCCGTCGACGCTGGTGAACAGCCCGCCGGGCAGCGTGCCGGCGTGCACGACGCCCGGTTGATCGGCGCCGGCGAACGCGAGCACCCAGACTTTGAGCAGCGTGGCCGGCTTGTAGGTCGTCGGCCGCTCGGCGTTGAAGTCCTGATCCGGCGTCGGCAGGTGCTGCTCGACGAAGCGCGCGCCTTTCGGATACGCGAGGTCGTTCAGGTGCTCCCACGTCTTGCCGTCGTCTCTCGAGCGCGAGAGCTTGGGACCCCAGTGCGCGTGATCCATGGCGGCCCACAGCGTGCCGTCGCGCGGATCGCGCGCGGCGTAGCTCACCGAGACGCCGGCGTGGGCGATGGGCCGCGCCGTCCAGCGGCCGCCCTTGCGGTCGAGGATCAGCGTGCCCTTGCGCGTTCCGAGGAGGAGTTGATCGCTCATGGCCCCGCAGCCTATCGCGAGGCGGGGACTCGAACAATCGTCACTTGACCTGGTGGGAAGGCTCGACGCGCGGCCGCGCCCTCGTCGAGCGCACCTGGCGCGACGACGATTGGGACAAGGTCACCACCACCCAAGAGGCGTTCGACTCTGCCGAGGATGCGAGAGTCGGATGCGACGATGAGCTCGTCAGCGTCGCCGAGCACGACGTGGCTCCGGACGGGATGGAGCCCTTCTTCGCGGAGGTGGATCGAGCGCTCCTCGCCATGCACGAGGTGTTGCCGATCCGGCAGGTCGCGCAGGTCGCCTCCGACTGGGAAGAGGCAACGGACGACGACCCGTGGAGCGTGTGGAGTCGTTCGTTCCAGCCCAAGTCGGAAGCCACGGCGCACTTCGAGAGCTTGCTTTAGCGCTTTCAGATCCCGAGGCTGAGCTGGTCCGCGCGAGCTTCGTGGTGCGGACGCTCGGCCGTGATTGAGCTTCGGCGCGACGGCGTGTTAGCTTCACCTGCCGCTGCGACGGCCTGATCCAAAGGGGGGGACCGTTTGGAACAAGCGCCACCGCTGCGCCGTGGCAAGGACAAGAGGCCGCCGGAAGCCGACCCCCGGCTCACCGATCCTTCCCCCGAGGTGCGCGCGCAGGCCGAGGCCGCCGCCGGGCTGCCCGCGTTCCTCGGGAACTGGTTCTTCCACCGCGAGCCGCAGAGCGGCGGCGACGGCAAGGGCGGCGCGGACGGCAAGTCCACCCTGCCCGCGTTCTTGCGCAACAAGCTCCGCCGGCGCGAGCGCGAGCGAGGCAAAGAAAAAGGCAAACGGAAAGGCAAAGACAAAAAAGACAAAGGCGTGAAGGCCGGCAAGGACGCCCACCACAAGAAGGACAAGCACAAAGGCGCCGCGGGTCCCGGAGCGGACGAGAAGCAAGCGCTGAAAAAAGGCGGCGGCCCGGCGGGAAAAAAAGCGGGCGGCGCGGGCGGCGCTCTCCAGGCGCCGAAGGTCAGCGAGGTCGACGCGCTCGAGTTCCCGGCGCTGCCGCCGGTCCCGGTGCCGTGGATGGGGCTGCCGCCGATGCCGGTCATCGAGGGTCCGCCGGCGGCGGTGCTCAAGCGCGAGCACCTGATCCAGGTCGAGACCGGGCTGCCGCCGATCGTGCACCACGATCGCGTTCGCTTCACCATCGGCGAGCTGGAGCGCGTCGCGCTGGCGGCGCAGCAGGAGATCATCCGCTTCGTCGCCGGGACCGCGGATCAGACGGCCGAGAGCATCACCCGCCTGGCGGGGCAGATCCCCGGCGCCGCCGGCGCCGCCGAGAAGTGGCTCGACGGGCAGATCACGAAAGCGGCGGGGGACATTCGCAAGGCCTACCAGGACGCGTCGAAGATCGTCGATGCCTTCAAGCTCGACCGCTCGCAGGATCTCGACGCCAAGCGCGAGGAGGTCAACAAGCAGATCTTCGAGGAGCTCGCCAAGGCGGGCGACGAGGTCGCCGATTACGACAAGAAGCTGCAGACCGCGTTCGACAACTACAAGGGCAAGGCGGGCGGCTTCGTCGAGGCCATCCCCGACCTGGCCAAGGGCGGGAAGCCGAAGAACGTCGCCAAGGGGGACGGCGCCGCCGTGGGCTCGGTCGCCATCGCCGACACGCTCGACAACGTGCAGAGCGCCACCGACGGCGAGCTCGCGTCGAGCTGGGCCTCGCAGCAGACGCGCTACGAGAACCAGGAGATTCGCTGGCAGCTCAAAGATCTCTTCGAGGCGCAGAAGAAGAAGCTCCAGGAGGCGGCCAAGAATCGCGCGAAGTATCTGCAGTCCGACGCGGTCAAGACCCAGTTCCGCGAGTATTCGTTCGGCCTGTTCGCCGTGCCGACGGAGAAGACCAAGAGCGACGAGAAGGGCAAGGACACCGCGACGCAGAAGGATCAGGTCAACAAGGAGCAGAAAGAGTTCGCGAGCGCCAAGGAGCAGGTGCTCGACGATCTGAAGACGCGCGGCGAAGACGCCGCCAAGCGCGTCGAGGAGCAGGAGGGGCCCAAGCTCAAAAAGAGCATCCGCGAGTCCGGCGCCAAGATGTACGCGGCCATGAAGGGGCAGGCCAAGCAGATCCGCAACCAGCTCGCCGGCCTCGCGGCGCCGCTCGCCGACTCGTATCAGGACCTCGCGCGGCGCGTCCCGGCGCTCGTGCCGCCCAAGCAGTTCCTCGACGTGCGGACGGTGCTGCCTCAGCTACGCGCGCTCATCGACGCGGCCAAGGCCATCCGCGAGGGGCACCTCGATCAGGTCGGCAAGCAGGCCGAGGAGGCGGTCAAGTCCGTCGGGGACAGCCTGCCGGAGCAGCTCCAGTCGCTTCACGATCAGGCGAAAGACCAGGCCGAGTCCACCAACACCTATTTCGTCACGCCGGCGCAGTTCGACTTCGGCATGGCGGCGGTGAAGTTCACCGGCGTCATGAACGACGGCGTGAAGGGCACGATGGCGGCGGCCAAGAACTTCATCAAGAAGGTGGTCGCGCAAAAGAAGAAGGAGGCGAAGGACGACAAGAAGTACGCCGACGAGCTGGAGGACTCGGCGATCAAGTTCCTCAACGACAACATCAAGAACTCCGTCGACGCGCACAACAAGGCGGTCAGCGGCACCAAGGAAGAGTTCGAGCAGACCAAGTTCCCCGAGATCCGCCGCGCCGCCGACGGCATCATCGAGCCGGGCGCGCACAAAGTCGAACACGCGGTTCCGCACCGCTCCACCGCGGGCCTGGTCTTCGGGACCATCCTGAGCCCCATCGGCGGCGCGATCTACGCCTACGCGACGCGCTCGAGCGCCTCCGACGTGTGGACCGCGCTCGGCGAGTACAAGTTCCCTTCGGCGAGGGCCATCGAGGAGTGGTTCAACGCCAACATCTCCGGCGACTCGATGCAGACGCGCATTCGCGATCGCTTGAGCGAGGCGGACGCCAACCACGCGATCGACCTCCTCAGCGAGAGCGCCAAGACGCGCATCGGCGCGCGCCAGGCGATCGCCGAGGACACGTACAAGACCTTCGGCGGAACGCGCGAGGCGCGCGAGGCGGTGCTCAAGGGGGCCAGCTCCGAGGAGAAGATCTCCGATCCCGCGACCATCAAGAAGATGAGCGACCAGATGGTCGACGAGCTGTCGGGGTCCAAGCTCAAGATCGCGCAGGCGTACCTGGACAACAGCCCCGAGGGCCCGGGCAGGGTGCTCGCGGCGCGCATGGAGGAGTCGTTCAACAAGGGCATCAAGCAGAACGACGACGACATCGTCACGCGGCTCGACGCGGTCGCGCAGATGGCGAAGAAGGAGCAGAACACCGCCTACGTCTCGCAGAAGCAGCTCGATGACACGACCCGCAACGCGATCATCCAGTACGCGATCAACACCGGCAAGTTCCAAGGCACCTTCGAGCAGCTGGCGCAGAAGCCGGAGGTGGCGGCCGAGCTGTTCACGCGCTCGGTGACGGCGGCGCGCGCGGTGGTGCCGACCATGATCGGCGACATCACCGCCGCCAAGATCGATCTCACCGGGCTCGACAAGAAAGTCGTCGAGCAGAAGATCAAAGACGCCGGCGGCAAGCTCGACACGGTCGATCCGAAGGTCGTCGCCTACGTCCGCAAGTTCGCCGACGCCTCGCTGGAGAAGGATCCCGACAAGCGCCAGCAGCTCAGCAACGAGCTGTGGGCGATGCGCGGCGGGTACGAGATGCGCCGCGCCGAGGCCGAGAGCGGCAGCCTCTCGAACAACCAGACGACGCGGCTGAGCGGGGCGCTGCAGGACGATCAGTATTTCAACATGAAGCGGCGCTTCGACGAGGCGACCGAGGCCGAGAAGATCGATCTCGCGCCGCAGCTCAAGAAGGCCGAGGAGGAGCACGAGAAGAAGCTGGCGCTGCTCGCGGGCAATCTCACCGAGAAGGATCCGAAGGCCAAGGCGGAGATGGACGCCGCCGGCGGACCGCACGAGTACCTGGCGCGGCGCGCGTCCAAGCAGTTCGCGCGCGAAGGAGTGAGGGCGGAGTTCTCGCGCGCGTGGGACATCGCGCGCGGGCGCGACGACGGGCCCACGCCGTACCAGTACGGCCGCGAGCTGATCGATCTCGGACGGCCGAAGCTGCTCACGCAGGTGATGCTGGCCTCGCGCGGCAGCACCAACGACGATCTGTTGCGCGCCGCGTACGCCAACCGCTCGCACAAGGAGATCGCCGAGGCCACCAAGCAGTACGCCACCATGACCGGCGGCGAAGACATCGAGGTGATGCTCGGCATCCGCCACAAGCCGCGCACCGCCGCCGAGATGAAGGAGCTCGGCATCAAGCCGCCGCAGCCGAAGTCGACGGCGGAGCAGGCGCTCGAGGCCGCGGGCTGGGTGGCGAGCCCGGTCGGGATGTTGCTCGTCTCGGGACCGAAGACGTCGGGCGATCTCTCGATGGAGCTCGAGCGGCTCGCCAAGGGCAACCCCGAGAACGATCGCGACTACGCCGAGATCGCGGCGCTGCAGCACGAGCAGGAGCGCGACCGCGGCACCGGCTTCATCGCCAAGCACACGATGGCCGGCACCTCCGAGCAGGTCGTGCTCGACCAGCGCAAGCAACAGCTCGCCGAGATGATCTGCGACGCCGGCGGCTACGACCGCAAGTACGCGAGCCAGGTGTTCGGCCCCGGCGGCGACATCCAGGAGCCGTTCCGCAGGAACGCGTTCGACGAGAAAGGCAACCTCAAGGTCAAAGAGGGCGACACGTCGACGCGCATCTCGTTCATGGACCAGATCGTCGGGGTCCAGCGCGCAGCCGATTCGTACCGCACCGAGATCGATCGCCAAGAATCGTTGATGACGAGCATCATCTCCGCGCTCGCCATCGTGGCCGCGGTGGTGCTCGCGGCGACCGGCGTCGGCGCGGTCCTCTCGGGCGTGATCATCGCCGTGGTCGCGGGCGCCGCCACGATGATCGTCAAGGCGGGCATGCGCGGCGAGCGCTACGGCCACGACGAGATGATGATGGACCTCGCCATGACCGCCATCGAGGCGGGCACGGCGGCGCTCGGCGGCAAGCTGGCGAGCGGGCTCGCCAAGGGCGCGGCGGCGCGCGGCGCGCTGGCGAAGATCGGCGTGGCGCTCGAGCAACGGCTGGGGAAGGTCGGCGGCGCGGTCGCGCGCGAGGCGATCGTCGGCTTCACCAGCAACGCGGCGAAGGCGGCGATCCAGCCGGGCGTGTGGGACGACGGCATCGGCGCCGGCCTCGGCCGCGTGTTCGGCGCGGGCTTCCGGGGCGCCGCCATCTCGGGCATCACGGCCGGCGTCTCGACGGCGATCTCGGCCAAGCTCGGCAAAGCGCTCGAACCGAAGTTGATCGATCCCGAGAAGGCGACCGCGCTGCAAAAGCTCGCCACCCGCCTCGGCCCCGCCGGCAGCGAGATCGTGCGCGAGACCGTCGCCAACACCGCCGGCGCGCTCAGCGGCTCGATGTTCAACATCTTGATCGACGTGGCCAGCGGTGACTTCCACGGCGGGTTGCGCGACGCGCTGGAAGAGCTGGGCACGACGGCGGCGCGCGAGATCTTCACCAACATGGCGCGCGCGGTCGGGTCCATCCGGAACCGCGAGCACTACGAGCAGCTGATGGCGAAGGCGCGCGCGCGCGGCGACATCAGCGAGGCCGATCTGAAGGTGCTGAAGGCGGCGGCGGTCTCCGCCGGCAAAGCGCACCACGACGACGACATCTCGAGCATGCGCCACGAGGTCGAGGCGGGGCGCGCCGCGCTCGAGGGCGTGCCGCCGTCGCTCAAGCCGATGGTGGCCGGCTACTCGGCCGAGGAGATCGCGCGCATCAAGTCGTCGCTGGCGAGCCCGGAGCTGGGCACGCCGCAAGAGCGGCTCGCCATGGTGCGCCAGCTGGTCAAGACCCCCGGCGCCGACGGCGAATTGGTGGCGAGGCAGCTCGAGGAGGTGCGCGCGGAGAAGGTCGCGGCGGCGCAAGCGGTGGAGGCGACGCGCGCGCGCGGATCGCAGGTGCGCGCCGCCGTCGCCGCGGAGCTGGAGGGGCCGGCGCGCCGCGCGGTCAAGGATCTGCCCGTCGAGGGTCTCGATCGCCTGCCGGCCGCGGAGCTGAAGCGCGCCGCGGCGATGATCGCCAAGGGCGAGATCGATCCGCAGGCCGCGCGCGATCTCTATCGTGCCGCGCGCCGCAACGATCCCGAGCTCGACGAGGCGACGTTCCAGCGCAGCTTGAACGGCGCCGCCGAGAAGGCGGCCCAGGTGCACAAAGAGGAGGCGGTCGCCGCGGCCAGGCGCGCCCCGCCGCCCGACGATGCGGCCGCCGCGGCGAAGCGTCCCGCGCGGCTCGAGGAGGCCGCGGCGCGCCCGGAAGCGGCACGCCCGGCGGAGCCGCGTCCCGAGGCGCGCGCGCCGACAGCCGCCGTCGAGACGGCGCGCGCTCCGCAAGTCACCGCCGAGGTCGCGGCGAGACCGGTGGTCGCGGAGCAGGCCGAAGCGATGGCCCACGCGCAGGTGCCGACCACGCACGCGCGCGAAACCATCGGCTGGGCCGGCGAGCCCGGCGCGGGAGCGCCGCACACCGAGCGCGTCGCCGGCGGCCTGGCGCACCTGGATCAAGTAGCGCCGGGCGTGCGCGCGCAGCTCGACGAGCTCGTGCACCCGCCGATCTCCGCGGAGCACCAGAGTCAGCTCGACGCCTTGAGCCGTCGCCAGCAAGCGATCGTCGCCGAGCTGCAGACCCTCAGCGCCGGGCCGAAGGCGGCCGGGCCCGAGGCGGCGGCGCGGCGCAAGGTGCTCGCCGAAGAGCTGTCGACGGTGCAGGCGGAGCACGCGACGGTCTCACAGCGCGCGGAAGAGGCGCGCCAGGCACGCGTCTCCGCCAATCAGGAGCAGGCCGAGTACCTGATGGCGCAGCTTCGCAAGAGCCTGTTCACTCCGAGCGCCGAGGGCGAAGCGGTCGCGCGGCCCACGAGGGAGATCCCGCTGCCCGAGATCGATCCGAGCGCGCTCGCCTCGATCGCCAGGAACCGTCCGGAAGGAGTGGAAGCGTTCAAGCAAGACCTCGCCGCGTTCGTGCGTCTCACGGGGCAAGACATCTCCCATTTGACGATCATCGCGACCGCCGAAGGGCCGCGCTTCCTGCACGACACCAACCAGGTCGATATTGGAAACTTTCCGGGCCGGAGCACCGTGTTCCACGAGCTGGCGCACAGCCTCGAGTACCTCCATCCCGAGATCGCCGAGGCGACGCGCTCGTTCCTCGAGGCGCGCGCGGCCGGCGCGGAGCACCCGGCGCACGGCGGCGACTACACGACGCCGACGCCGCTCCCCGGCGAGCATCGCGCGGGTCAGGTGGGCTTCCTCGGCGACTTCATCACGCCGTACACCGGCCGGGTCTACCCCGGCGCGCCGTCGACCGAGGTCATCACGACCGCGATTGAACGCTTCGATTCACCAAGACGGATGCTGGAGCTCTACCAACACGATCCGGAACACTTCGCTTTCGTCGTCGGCGTCTTCCAGGCGACCCGCGCGCAGGCCGCCGCGATCGGCAGCGCGGAATCCGCCGAGGCCGCCGTCAGGGTCACGCCGCCGCGGCGCGGACCGCCGACGGCTCCCGAGCAGGCGGAGATCGCGCACAAAGATCGCGTCGACGCCCAGGTCAGGCAGCTCCTCGCCGACGTTCCCGCCCACGTCTTCGGCCCGACGCCGCAGCTCAGCGGCAACGTGCTCTCGATCGACGTCGGCGCGGGCAAGCTGCCGCTGCTGGTGAAGATCGAGACCGCGCCGCCCGAGCCGGGCGACCATCCGCCCGCCGCGCGCTCGGTGCACGATCAAACCGGCAATGAGGTGGTCATCCAGATCTCGCACGGCGCGCCGCTCGCGGAGATCGAGCGCGCGCTCGCGCACGAGATCGTCGAGATTCGCGCCCGGGCGACCGCCCCCGAGCTGCAACGGCTCGCGGAGCTGCAACGAATCCAAAAGGGCCCCGCCGGAGTGATCCGTCCGGGTACCGAGCTGAGCAACGACGACGTCGTGCACTCGCTCAACGAACAGCTCCTGCCCGTCAAGCCCCAGGAGGTCGATCGCATCATCGCCAGCTTCCCCGTCGACCAGCGCGACGCGGCTCGACTCGTGCTCGCCAAAGCTTCGGGCTACGCGAACATGGAGTCGCTCAACATCGTTCGCCAGGCGATCGAGGACCACATCGAGGTCCAGCCCGACCCGTCGCAGCCTCCCTTCCGCAGGAAGCTCTACACACCCGGCCGGGGATCGCTCGCGGACAACATCGAGTATTGCAACAACGAGAAGCAAGCCTTTGACGCGGTGGTGTCCCCGGGCAAGATCAAGATCACCGATCCGCGCGGGGAGCTCGAGCCGCACGCGATCGTCATCTTGGACAAAGTGGTCCTCGACCAGATCCGAACCACTCCGGGATTTGCCGCCGAGCTCATCGCCAAGAACTGCCTGCTGCTCGACCCGGTCGGTCTCGAGAGCGGGATCAACATGTTCAACGCCGTCTCGTCGACGGCGATCGCGCGGCGCACCGGCGATCTGCTGCAGCGCTCGCACGAGATCCACCGCTCGTTCGCCGGAACCGTGAGCTTCGAAGAGGCCGTGACCATGGCGCTGCGGGAGCCCATGCGCCAGACGCTCCACGCCGCCGACCCGCGACTGATGAGGATGGTCGAGCCCGTCGACGCCGCGGGCCACGTGGATCTATCGAGCGACGCGCTGTCGAGGGTGCTCACCGGCGCGACCGGCATCACGCGCACGGATCTGGAAGCGGCGTTCGGCACCATGAGCGAAAAAGGGCGCAGCTACGCGCGCGAGCTGCTGGCGCGCCAGGGCGAGGTCTACAGCCCGCGTGCCTTTGCCAGGATGCTCGCGCAACATCAACAGCACCTGATGACCGTGGCGGCGCAGCGTGGCGTCGCGCCGGAGGATGTCTACTTCTTCATCTACAAGCCGAAGAAGAGCTACGGCATGATCGCGATGGCGCATCGGGACGTGACCGACACGGACTCGGACCACTACATCAACGGCCCCGAGGATCTCAGGCGCCTGGTCGCGTCCGGGAAGCTACACGACCGGACGATGGTGGTGGTGCTCGACGACGTGGCTGGCAGCGGTGCGAGCCAAGGGGAAGCCGTGGACTCGGGCGGAATCAAAACAACGCCCTACGCGGGACACATCATCGCATCGCCCCTCTTGTCCACAGAGCGAGCGAAGAATCTATTCGTAGGCGCGAACGGCTTGACGAGCCGGATCCCCAGACTCGCCTTCGAGCCACGCACCGTGACACAAGTGTTCACGGAGTCGGCCTTCTACAAGGGCCTCTCGACTCAACAGCGGGCCGATCTAGAGAAAGTGATCCAGGGGCTCGGCTATGACAGAAATGCGCTGTCGATGGCTTTCCCCTATATGTCTCCGGACAACAACAATGCTTTCTTCGTCGACAGAATGGCGCATTTCTTTATCTTCAATCGAAACGAGAACGCGGTGAAACACATCAATGCACCTTGGGTAGTTCCGTCTCTGTAGAGGAGACGCACCATGAGCGAGATGGGTCAGATGGACGTTGTCGCAACCGTGAGAGCGATTGTCGCGCGTGTCGAGAGCACCGTGGCCTCGACCGAGCAACGTCCATACAAGGTCCTGGAGGCGATTCGCGCGCTGCCCGATCTGGAAAACGTCGATGGGCTCACGTTCAGGCATCATGAATACGAGATCCGCGCGGGGCTCACGAAACCTCTAGAAGAAGACATCAAGAAACTGCGTTGGCTGGCGAGTCTGGAGATCGCCGCCGCTCCCGAAGTGGTCGCGCTAATACCCGTCGGTGTAAGCGAGATTGGTGACGAGAGCGTGCTGATCGCTCGCTATCGCTGCTGTCCTGGAGAGCAACTAATCAAAGCGCTCTCGACACAAGAGCCTTTCCGCGAGGACGCGGTCGAGCGATTCGTTGGAGACATGCGGAAGCTCATCGAACATGGCGCCGTGCATCCCTACGCGGATCGCGGTTTCCACCACTGGCTGGTGAGCAGTCGCACCGGCGCATTGCTCCTCGACAGCTGGAGCGCGCTCAGGACTTGCGATCCGGAGCAAGGCGCGGAGATCCTCGATCACCTCGCCGAACGGCTGATGGCTCGGCAAGCGAGTATCAAGACACAAGCGAGAACCATGAACCGCATTGAAGCGGTGTTTGGAGTCTCGCGCGTGCTGCTTCCCGTCATTCACCCGATTGGCTGGGACGAAGCTTTGAAGAGCATACAGATTGCGCGGGACGCCAAGGTCAAAGGAGTCTTTTTAATCGATCAAGGGATGTCCGCAGACGAAGTGCTCGAGCTGGTCTTGGAGACTCGCAAGCGATTTCCCGAGCTGTGGGTGGGCGTGAATCTGTTGAGCGCGGGCTCGCCGGCCAAAGCACTTCGTTTGGCGCTCGACGCTTGTGAAGGACGCATCGACGGGCTTTGGACGGACAACGCCGGCATCGACGAAGCCGCCGGTTCGCAACCCGCGGCGCAGGAATTCCTCGACGCTCGCCGCGAGCGAGGGTGGACGGGGCTTTACTTTGGAGGCGTCGCTTTCAAGTATCAGCGGCCGGTTCCGAATGAAAAGCTCGCGCTGGCCGCGCTGGCCGCGGCGCCGTTCGTCGACGTGATTTGCACGAGCGGCGCGGGTACCGGCCAGGCCGCCGAGGTAGAAAAGCCGCGCGTAATGAGAGAGGCCGTCGGGCCGGAGGTCCCTATGGCGCTCGCCTCGGGCGTGACGGACACGAACGTCTCGGACTATCTCCCGTATGTCGACGCGTTCCTGGTCGGCACCGGAATCGAAGAGAAGCTCGGCGTGCTCCATCCGGAGAAGCTCGCCCGATTGCAGCAGATCATTGCATCATCGACTCGAGGGTAAGATGGTCCGCTATCGTATCCATCATCCGGATGACGCGCCTTCTTCGCCGACGCGGCGATCGGCGCTCATCAGCCTCGCGGCCGACGCGCGCGACGAGGTGGGAGACGTCAGTCTCGAGGGCGATCAGTCGGTCATCGAGCTCGCGCGCAAGATCGTCGCCGATTATCCGGAAGGCTTGATCAGCACCTTCTGGCTCACCCGCATCTCTCCCGAGAAGCTGCAGTGGGGCATGAGCAGCCCGGTCTTTCGCCCGTTCCATCCCGAGCTGGTCAGTGGAGCCGAGGTGTTCGCGCGCCGGGCGCCGCCCGCGCTGCAAGGAGAGGCGCAGGCGCAAAGCTTCACCTGGCAGCTCGCCACGGATCTTCACGCGCATCTTCCGCTGCTGGAGGCGTCGAACGCCGAGAAGCGCGCGTGGTACCTGAGCCGACTGGAGTACGACCTCTGGGGCTTCCAACACTGGCGTCCGGGGCTGCCGTCATCGGAGAGCGCGGCGGCGGCGATCGCGCACGGCCTGGCCGAGCGGATCGCGTCGGAGCGAAAGCGCCTCGCGCGCGGCGGGGACCCTGCGCGCAATCAGCCGGGCTTCGTGCCCTTGATCAAGGACACCGTGACGGAGCAAGAGGCGCTCGCGCTGGCGCGCGCGTTCGTCGACGCCTTCGAGGCGGCCAGCCTCGATGACCCCGCGGCCCTGGCCGCCGATCTGCGCCGCCGCGTACAGGCTCTGAAGCTCGTCTGAGATTTGCGGCAAATTGCCGCAGGTGAATGCGTTCAGCGCGCGATCACGGGAAGTGAGAGCGATTCAGCAAGACGCTGATCGTCCCGTCGCCTTGATTGGCGGTGGCGAGATCGGGCTTGCCGTCTCCGTCGAAGTCGGCGGTCACGATCGCGGCCGGGTTGCGATCGACCGAGAGCACCTGCCACGGCGCGAAGTGACGCGCGCCGGTGTTGCGCAGGATGACCACCCGGCGGCCGGCGTGCTCGGCGAACGCCGCGTCGGGCAGGCCGTCGCCGTCGAAGTCGGCGATCGCGATGTGCTCCGACAGCGGCGCGCCCGCGCTGATGACCAGACCGCCGAGCGCGCCGCCGCCGGTGCCGGGCAAGACGTAGAGGCCCTGCACGGTGCTCACGAGCACGTCGGTGTGCTGATCGAGATCGACGTCGGCGAGCGCCACTCCGGCGGTGCTCGGCAGCTGCTCCCACCTCGTCTTCGCGCCGAACAGCGAGCCCGCCGTGTTGCTCGGCGTGTGCAGCAGCACGTCGACCACGGTGTGATTCGCGCCGTCGTCGCCGATCACGATCAGATCGGGGCGGCCGTCGCCGTCGAGATCGCCGGCGGTCAGGTGGCCGGGCATGACGTCGACGGGATAGGCGCCGCCGTTGTTGCCGAGCGGGATCGAGGCGCCGGCGAGCACCTGCACGGCGGGCGCGCCGGGCGCGACCACGGTGTACGCCACGTCGCGCAGCGTGTCGCCGTCGAGCTCGGCGGCGACGGCGTAGCCTGCGTTCGCGACCGCGAACGAGATCGCGCCGCCGAACGTCCCGTCGCCGCGTCCGAGATAATACTCGCCGATGCCGGCGCTGGTCGCGACCACGTCGAGCTTTTGATCGCCGTCGACGTCGACCGCCATGACCGACGTGGGCGCGCCCGGCTGCGCGAGGAAGGTGCTGCCGGCGAACGCGCCGCCGCCGCGATTCAGCGCCACGCCGATCGGATTTCCGCCCGAGCCGGCCGCCGTGTTGGCGTATACGAGATCGAGCCGATGGTCGCCGTCGAGATCGCCGACCGCGAGCGCGACCGGTACGCCGGCGCCGGTGATCGGCGTCGTCACCATGAACAGCGGCGGCCCGAGATCGGAGGCGCCGCCGCCGTCGGCCGCGCCCGGCCCCACGAGGGTGAACGAGGCCGAGCCATAGCCGTTCGGCGCGACCGTGACGGTGCGCGCGTCGCCGGCGACGGGCACGCCGCCGAGCCAGCCTTGCACCGTCACCGCCACGCTGGTCGTCGACGGCGGGAAAGCGAGCGCAACTCTCATCGGGAACTCGAGCGTGCCGGACGGCACGTCGGGAAACGTGGCGCCCTCCTCGTGCGGTTGATCGACGACGAACACGAGCTGATCGACCGCGCCGGCGGCGTCGCCGATGGTGACGTTGATGCAGACGGGCGCGTGTCCGTCGCAGGGATCGCCGCCGCACGCGGCGAGCGCGCACGCGGCGAGCGAGGCGGCCCATCTCGGTGCGCGCGTCATTGAAACGTGATGGTGGGAAACGAGGGTTTGGACGCGGCGACGCCGACGCCGACGCCGACGGCGATGACGACCACCGCCGCGCCGGCGACGACCGGCCAGAACCAACGCCGGCGCCAGAACGGCCGCTTCACCGGCCTCGCGACGATCACCGCGGCGGCGATCGGCGGCGGCGCCACCAGCGGTACGAGCTGGAGTTGAACGGTGTTCAATTGTCCCGCCGAGATGGACACGATGCGCGAACCCGGCCGATAGCCTTCGCGGCGCACGCTCACCAGGTGATCGCCGAGCGGCGCGCTCTCGAGGAGCAGCGGCGAGAGCCCGAGCGGCGGCGCGCCGGGATCGTCGGCGTCGAAGCGCACCTCGGCGCCCGCCGGCGTGGTCTCGACGCGCAGTGAGCCGCGCGTCGCCAGCTCCTGCTTGCAGCCGTCGCGCGCCGCGGTGGCGTCGTCGCGCGCGGCCTCGTCGGTGGGCGAGGACGCGAGGAAGCGCTCGAGCGCGATCACCGCGTCGGCGCAATGACCGAGCCGCGCTTCGGTGAGCCCGAGCCAGCGATCGATCGTGAACACGCGGCCGGGCACGAGCTCGCGCGCCCGCACGAGCGCCGCGCGCGCGGCGACATAGTCGCCCTTTTGATACAGCACGCTGCCACGCTGCATGAGGTCCCACGCCTCGGCGTCGGCATCACCATCCGCGTGCGCGAGCGCCGCCGCCAACAAGATCCCGCCGATCGCGAGCGCGCGCGTGATCACCACACTATGGGTTCACGCGATCTCGCGAGTGTCAAGTCGATCGGGACCGCGGTGGTGACCTAGTTAGCCCAATAGTGCCCTAATTGGGTTCTTCCGAGGGAAGGTTCAGGTTGCGTCGAGTCGACGATGTGCCGCGTCGTGCCACGGGCCGCGGAGCGTTAAGCGGCAGAGCGGTGCGCGTCGGCGATGTGCTGCTTGAGGGTGGCGATCGCCTGCTCGACGGGCATCGCGAGGAGACTCGCCGTGAGCTTTTGGAGGAGGCGTGGATCCAGCTTCGGCAGGAGTTGCAACCCGATCTGCGATTCCTCAGGTGACAGGCCGGCGAGTACCGGAACCAGCCCAGGCGGAATCGCAGATATGCCCGTTGGCGGCTGGCTAGCCGTGGCCTTGGCAGCGCTGGAAGGCTCGCTACTCACCCGATGGATCAAACGACGCATGTATGCCGTTCGCTCGTCGAGCGCCGGCAGCAAGGTCACGCGGGCGATGAGGTCGCCGTACTGCTCATCGTCGAGCCCATCCAGGTAGTCCGAAAGCGCGCTCATCTCGTCGTCGTCGAGCTGCGCGTAAACTTCACGGACGGCCTTGGGAGGCGTGGGCCGCGTGCTCTCCTCATCCTCGGAGCTTTCTTCAGCCTCGGGATCTGCGTACTGCTGCTCGGCCGCAGATTCACCCGGCCTCGGAGCGACCGGTGCTGCGTTCCCCTGTTGCTGCTGCGCGAGCCCGCCGAACGCGCCAAGTGCGCTCGCGAACATACCGATGGTTTGACGAAGCTGCGCCGCCTTCTCTGGATCGCCCTTCGCGAATGCGTTGATCGCGAACTCTTGCGCCGTCATGGCTGCGACGGGAACCAACGGCTTGATCGTGGCAAACCAACCGGGCTGGTTGTCGTTGCTCGCTTCCTCGGCCGACTCCGCCGCGGGCGGAAGAGCATTTCGAGGCGCGCTCTGGTCGAGTGCCTTCTGAAAAGCAAGATGCTTTTTCAGTACGTCGACCTGATCTTGCGGCTTGCCGCCGCCGAGGCGCTCGACGAGCGCGACCATCAATTCCATGTGCATGCGTTGACTGGCGACTTGTGCATCGGCGAAAGCGCGCTCCTTCTGCGCGAGCGCTCGCTCCCGCTCGACCTGGGCTCGCTGCATTGCCTCCATCGTGCGCGTCAGGCTCTCGTTCGACGAACGCACCAGATCGCCGTGGCCGCTATTCGAGGACGGAGCGTTGCGCGGCTCGATCAACTCCACGAACGCCACCGGCGCATTGACCGGGTGATATTCCTCGTCGACGGCTTCCAGACGCAGCGAGCCTGCGGCGCAGCCTTGCGAATGCAGGTCGTGGCGATCCGCCATGATCGGCACGAATAGCGGTTCACCGTCGGGGCCGAGCACCGTCGACGGTCGGCCGCCGGTGTGTCGGCGGACTCGCCAGAACGCCGCGTCCTGCGGAAGTTCGAATGCGCTGCCGTGTTGATCGCGAGCGAGCGGAGCAGACATGCAGTCCCCTTTCGTTGGGCGAAGAACGGATCGCGGACACAGTGGAGGGTGGAGACCGTCCGTCTTCACCCCCCTACTGATCTCTACGCGCCGTTTTCGAATCTCCTGGACATCGGTCCAGCGATTTATTCGCGAGAACCTTTCGTAGCCAGCCGCGACCTTTCCGCGAGACTTCCGTCAGAAGTTCGCCGAGAAGCTTTCCCGCGCAGGTTCAGAGTGCTTCCGTTGGGCGATTCATTGCGGTTTACGTGCGCGAAAAGCCTTTTCGGCTCAGAAAGCGAAAAGGGAGGCGCGGCGGTGCTTCAGCCTACGGATCATTCACGCGCAAGCGCGGCCTGGAACTCGGTGAGGATGGTTTGCCGTTGCTCCGCGTCGAGCATCCGCAGGTGGCTTTCAAAGACCGACGCGAAATGCCGGGCGTCGGATGCGGCGTCCTCGTTCGCGGCCCGACGCATGGTCGCCTCGAACAACTGCCGCTCTTGGCGCTCGCGGTCGCCGAGACCCGTCAATTCGCCGAGTCGCGACGGATCGCCTTGCGTGAGGATTGCTGCTCCGAATCGCTCCAACTCAGGGAGGATCTCGTGCAACTCCTCCGTGCCGGCCTTGCCCGCTTCGATGAGAATCTCGGGTGACAGCGGTCGCAGCGGATTCGCGACCGCCCACGCGACGCGCCCGAGTCGTAGAAATTCGCCGAGCAGCCAGGCGGCGATCTCCTCGTAGGATCCCGGCTCCTCCTCGTCATCGCCAGCGGCCTTGTCGTAAGCTGCTCGGTAGCGATCGACCGTCACGACCGTGTCGTCATCAACACTGTGCATGGGGCACCGTCGTCGACGAAACGCGCTTGCTGCGGGCCATGGGTTGTGGAACGTTGGGCCTCAGACTCATGGTGGACTTACCTCCGTCATGGGTTCAGGCTCCGGTCATCGTTCGTAGCGGTGGCCGGGGCCGCTTTCTCCGACCTCGCATCATGCAAGGTCGCGCATAGCTATCACGCGCTCACTTCTTCTTGCGGTTCGCTCGCCGCTCGATGGCCTCTAGCAACCACGCGCGCACGATCGCGCTTCGCTGCACCTTCACTCCTGGGTGTTGCTTCTCGATCTCCTTGGCCTCCGAGTCGATGGCGTCGATGATCGACTGTTCGACACGTAGACCTAAGTGAACACCTTTCTTCAAATCCGTCGGTAGCGCATTTCTGCCCACGATGCCCTCGCTTGAGGGCGATCCTAGTGTTCTGGTTGCCATTGGTCACGAAAATACCCGATCGTAATTATTGGTCAACATAAAAACAGTAATCACGCAAATCGCAAACGATGCTAGGGGGTTCGCCGAACGAGTTGGCGTGGCGAGCAATTGCCGGACAACGTCCACTGAGCCGGCGCAAGATCAGTCGTTGAGACAAGTCGGAGTCCCGACGAGCGACACCGTCGCTCAACGCATCGGTGCGGGAGTGGCGTCGACCTTCGCCAGCAATCGGCCGTTCACTAATCGAGCTGCGCTAGCACTGCGTTTGATGCCTCGGCCAATCGAAGGCAGGCGCGCGTCTACTTGCTGCGGCTCTTGGCCGTTTCAGCAAACAGCTCGTTCCAGTTCAGAAACCTCCCGTGGATATCCCACCAGCCGTCGATGGGGGCGCTGTCTGGAGGATGCACTTTGTCGAGATAGTGTTTGAATGCCCGTTCCGGGTACAGCCATTCTCCAGGAAGCTCGCGCCCGAAAGGACCGGAGGAGGAAGCGCCGAAGCGGTGTTCCACCTCGTGCCCCTCGCGGGCCGGGCTCGGCAGGCGGAATTCTCGGATTGCCAGTTGGTTGATGAAGTTGAAACTTCTTACCCCGGCTTCGTACAACGCTATCAAGCTTTCGATGTTGCCTTCCTCGATGGAGATAAACTTTGGCCGCTCCTTCAGGCGCGAAAGGTCGCGCACGATCAGACTATCGAGACCCTCAACATCGATCTTCAAATAGTACGGCATGCCGTACTTCTCGACGAGGTAATCGAGGCGCTTGCACGGCACCTCCAGCGTTCTGAATCGACTATTCTGCCGCGTTCCCTGCTCTTCTAAAAACGAGCTCCATTCGTCGCAGTCCTCATTGACGTAGAACGTCTGAATCTTTTCCACATTGGAAATACCGACTGCTTCTATGCACAGACGCCCGTCGGCAATCGCGGTCGCGAACTTTTTTTCGGCAAGCGTGCTCAGACTTGGGTTGGCTTCTACTCCGACAACGCGAAAACCCTTCTTTAAATAGAATTCGGTATCGACACCCGAATGCATGCCGATGTCGAAAATCAGGTCTCTGTGCATTCAGATACCTTGGCTAGCTACGCGGGCTTCGGAACGCGCGAGTCCGTGGCGCCGAATTCGCCGGGCGGCGGCTTGGAGTAGTCGACCTCGCGGTAGACGCGCGCCTCCAGCGCCAGACGCACGGCCTCGAGCCGTTCCTCGACGGTGAACTCGGGCGTCGCGAATTTGACGTAGTCGATTACCTGATCGCCCCACGGAATCGGCACCGGCGGATCGAGGAACAGGCCGTGCTGCTTCACGTAGTCGTAGAGCTTGGTGTGCGGGATGGGATACGCGATCCCGAACGTCGACTCGTCGAATCGCTTGGCGACCTCGATCGATCGTTTGACCGTCTCGATCGTGTCGCCGAGGTTGCCGATCATGAACTGCCCGAGCAGGTGCACGCCGCGCGCGCGAAACAGCTCGACGCCGCGGAGCATCTTCTCGATGGTCGTGCCCTTGCCGAGCTGCTTGAGCACGCCGTTGTCGGCCGACTCGATACCGCACGCGCCACCGAGGCAGCCCGACGACGCGAACGCGTCCACCATCTCCTCGTCGACCAACTCGACCTTGAGACCGCGGATCCACCACTTCACGTCGAGCCGGCGCAGCTCGTCGCAGACTTCCAGCACCCACTCCTTCTTGATGTTGAAGATGTCGTCGTTGAACGCGAACGGGCGATCCTTGCCGTAGAGCGCGATCACCGCGCGCATCTCGTCCGCGATCGCCGATGGTTTGCGCACGCGATAGCGCCGCCCCCAGTTCGCCGACGAGTTGCAGAAGGCGCACGCGAACGGACAGCCGCGCGTCGCGATGATCGAATGGAAGTGATACGGATACTCGAAGAGCGTGCGATCGGGCGGCGGAAAGCGCTCGAGGTCCGGCTCCCACGGGCGCGGCGGGTTCTTGTGGATGCCGCGCGCGTCGCGGAACATCAGGCCCGCGATCGCGCCGAGCTCGCCGCCGCTCGCGAGCGCGCGCGCCAACTCAACGAACGTGTGCTCGCCTTCGCCGACGATGGCGAAGTCGGCGCCGGGCACCTGCTCGAACACCGCCTCTTCTTCGCTCGTGACGTGCGCCCCGCCGAGCACGACCTTGCTTGGGAGCCCGAACAGCCGCGGCATGCGCGCTATGCGACTCGCTTCGTGCACGGTCACGGCAGTCATGGTGAGACCGAGGAGATCCCAACCGCGCGCGACGAACTCACGCACCTCGGAGCGCTCGCGCCCGTACGTGCGGAAGACGGCGCACTCGCAGCCCGGCAGCTCCTGCTTGGCGAACGCCGCCACGTAGCCGATGCCTTGGTGCACCGAATCCCACGGCTCGGCGACGTCGGGAATGATGAACCCGAGGCGCATTTCCCTTAGGGTAGCGCAACGCTTGGCGTTCGTCACGGGGCGACACGAGAGGCGCGCACTTGCCCGATCGAAAACGCTCTGGCACGCTCGCTCTGGTGCTACCGCCGCTCAGCGACGGAGTGATCGCGCGGCGCGCGGAGCTGGCGCAGGAGTTCGCGCGCGCCGAGCCGTTTCCGCATCTCGTGATTAACGACTTCTTCGACGATCGTTTCTGCACGCGGCTTCTCGATGACTTTCCGCCCTTCGAGCAGGGCTGCGCGCTCAACGACTATGGCGAGCCCGGCAACAAAGCGGTGCAGGAGAACGTGCGCGCGCTGGGGCCGGCGTTCGTCGAACTCGACGATCTCTTACGCGACGCGCGCTTTCTCGCGCTGCTTGGCGAGGTCACCGGCATTCCCGACCTCATCTACGATCCGGCATACGTCGGTGGTGGCACGCACGAGAATCGCGCGCAGCAGGATCTCGATCCGCACGTCGACTTCAACTACCACCCGACGCAAGGTTGGGAACGCTGCCTCAACCTGCTCGTGTATCTCAATCGCCGCTGGGACGAGTCGTGGGGCGGCTGCCTCGAATTGCACCGCGATCCGTGGCGCCCGGCGGAAGACGAGGTCCGCAGCATCGTGCCGACCTTCAACCGCTGCGTGGTGTTCGCCACCAGCGAGCGATCGTGGCATGGCTTCCGCGCCATCACGCCGCCGTCCGATCAGCCGTCGCTGGCACGGCGCTCGTTCGCGGCGTACTTCTACCGGCCGCGCTCGACGACGCGCGCGCGTCCCGAGCGCTCGACGATCTACGTGGAGCGCCCGTGGCCCGAACGCATTCGCGAGGGCGCACACCCGACGGCTGAAGACGTATCCGAAGTCGAGCGACTGCTCAGTCGGCGCGCGATTCATCTGGGACACCTGTTCGCGCACGATCAAAATCTCGCCCGCGAGCTTGCCGAGCGCGTGCTCGAACTAGCGCGCTCACCCGCCGGCGCGCTCGGCGCGGGCGACGTCGCGGCGATCACCGGCGCGTTCGAGCTGCAGGACGCCTTGCTGCGCGCGTTCTATGATCGCGAGCCACAGCTCAACGAAGCCATCGCGCGCGCCCGAACGTTGACACTGCGATCGCGGCTGACCGGCGCGCTCGAGTCATCAGGCGTGCCGAGTGGGTTGTTCTCCGATTGCTGGGTCGGGTCCTCGCTGCGCTTAACCTTGATTGCGACGGCGCCGCTCGCGCGGCTGGAGCTCCACGGCCTGGTGCCGAAGC
>DASREC010000505.1:0-7631 GCA_035652295.1 Polyangia bacterium | reverse complement strand
CTCACCGAGTGGCGCGGCCAGGCGATGCTCCTCGCCAACGCGCTGGCGGCGCAGGGCTGGGCCACCGTCGCCATCGACGTCAACTATCACGGCGCGCGCTCGATCTGCACCGCCGACAACCAGTGCATGGGCACGTGCTCGATGACCACGCACACGTGCTCGGGCGGGTTCGTGCCCACGCCGACGTCGATGGATCCGTTCGCGTGCACGCTCG
The DNA here is from genome assembly GCA_035652295.1 of Polyangia bacterium. Classification (GTDB taxonomy): domain Bacteria; phylum Myxococcota_A; class Polyangia; order Palsa-1104; family Palsa-1104; genus DASREC01. Next base: position 7,417 of record DASREC010000505.1, on the reverse strand, counting down.
ATCAGATCTTCCCGAGCGATCCCGATCGCTGCCGCCCGCTGGTCTCGGGGCAGTCGTTCGTCAACACCTCGAACCTGTTCGAGTCGCGCGACAACCTGCGGCAGTACGTGCTCGACGTGTCGCAGCTCATGCGCGTGCTCGGCGACAACTCGTCGGGCGGGCTCAAGGCGCAGCTCGCGGCGCAGGCGTTCCCCATCGACCTCGACAACACGCAGATCGCGTTTCTCGGGCAATCACTCGGCGGGATCCTCGGGACGCTGTTCCTCGCCATCGCGCCGGCGCCGCGCGTCGGGTACATCTCGACCGCCGGCGGGCACGACTTCGAGGAGCTGGGCGCCGGCACGTTCCACGACGTCCTCGATCAGTACCTGATGCAGATCGGCGTCATGAAGGACACCGCCGCGTACGTGCAGCTCGTCGGCACCGCGCGCTGGATCTTCGACCCGGCCGATCCGATCGCCGTCGGGCACGACCTCATCCAGCTCCCGGTCACGCCGTACCTGACGATGACGCGCAACCAGGCCAAGATCGTGCTGCAGCAGGAAGACGGGATGGACGCGGTCATCCCCGACCTCTACCAAGAGCAGCTCGCGCGTGAGATCTTCGGCGCCTCCGGGCTCGATGCGGGTGGCCACGTGCAGTCGAAGCAGACCGACGGGACGATCGTGTCGACCTTCTGGCCGACGGCGAATCACGGCTCGCTGTTCGTGCCCACGCCGAGCGCGGCCGATCACCACATCACCGATGCGCTGCAGCTCAACGCGGCGACCTGGATCGCGACGGGGGGCGCCACCATCACTCCGGCGCTGACGAATTGATGACCGCGAGGCGAGCGATGCGACGTGTTGCCGGAGCAGCAGCACTATTAATGATGGCGCTCGCGCCCGCGGCGGCGCGCGCGGGCGGGTTCGAGCTGCAGGAGCAGTCGGGGCGCGGCCTGGCGATGGCCGGAGCACAGACCGCGCTCGCCGACGATCCGGCGGCCATCTACTACAACCCCGCGGGGCTCACGTTCCAGCGCGGCTACGGCAGCCTCATCGGGCTCAACGTGATCAACGCGTCGACGCAGGTGAACCCGCCCGGCCAGCCGCAGGCGAGCAGCAACTACACCGCGGTGCAGCCGTTCGGCTACGGCGCGCAGCGGCTCGGGCCGCACTTCTCCGTCGGCATCGGGCTGTTCACAAACTTCGCGCAGCACTTCAACTACAAGCCGGAGAACTTCAGCGCGCGCTTCCTCGGCTACTTCATCGACATCACCACGGTGACGTTCAATCCGTCGGTGGCGATCCGGCCGATCCCGCGGCTGTCGGTCGGCTTCGGGCTCGACGTGGTGCCGGCGAGCATCGATCTGTACCAGGCGCTCAGCTTCGGCTCGTCGGAGGGGACGGCGCACTTCGGCGCGACGGCGGTGGGCGTGGGCGGGAACGTCGGCGTGCTGGCGATCCTGGTGCCGCGCTATTTGACGCTCGGCGTGGCGTACCGCTCGACGGTCGATCTCGACTACAACGGCAAGGCGTCGATCAGCGGGCCGCCGGAGCTCGCGTCGCTCACGGGCGGCCTGCGCAACGGCGCGACCACGCTCACGCTGCCGCACAATTTTTCGTTCGCGCTGGCGACGCACCCGGTGGCCAACCTGGCGATCGACGTCGACGTGCACCTGACGCTGTGGCACGAGGTGCAGTCGCTGACGCTGACCATCACCGATCCGAAGGCGCCGCCGGGCACCGATCCGCAGCGGCAGACGACGGTGCTCAACTGGCAGGACGCGGTGGGCGTGCGCGTGGGCGGCGAGTACCGCGTGCTCGACGGGCGGCTGGCGTTGCGCGTCGGCGCCGGGTTCGACTTCACGCCGGTGCCGGCGTCGACCATCACGCCGCTGTCGCCCGACGCCAACCGCGTGCTGGTGTCGCTCGGCCTCGGCTGGCAGCACCACGGCCTGAGCGCCGACGTCGGCTACCTCGCCGCGATCCTCCTCCAGCGCACCGGCACCAACCCCGACTACCCCGGCGCCACCTACCAATCCGTCGGCCACCTCGTCGGCATCAACCTCGGCCTCCGCCTCGAAGACTTCCTCGGCCGCCTGAACGACCCCGCCTACAAGCACTAGCACGCGCTCGTTCGTACGCGCTGCGTTCCGCGCGCGGGCTGCGGCAATTTGCCGCCGTGCTCAAACATTCTCGGTCGCGCAGACGCGCCCTGCGAAACTGCGCGCGGCGGCAAATTGCCGCAGCCCGCGCGCTCCACTCCGCTACGAGCAAGGCTCGTTGGAGTGTTAAAACCGGTCAGAATGACGATCTGAGACGGTTTATTCGGTCTTGAACGTGCGAGCCATGCGCAAAAAGCCGATGGCGATGGCGATCCACGAGAGGAGCACGAGGGCGCTGTGCGGCTGCCACATCACGCGCTTGTAGTCGACGCCGAACCTGGCCCAGGCGCCGCTGACCTTGAGCACGTCGTCGATGCGCGTGAGCGCGAACACGATCGTGCCGAGCATCACCCACTTGAACGCGGCGCCCAGCTCGCCGCCGATGGCGCGCGAGAACTGCCACGCGAACGCGACCGCCGCGAGCGACGCGACCAGCGCGGCGATGACCAGCGTGGTGCTGATGGGATCGACGACGACTTCAATCGGCTGCATGTGGTCCCTCCGGGCGGGGACTCTACTCGAAGCGCGCGCCGGCGGACAAGGTTGTTTACGGCGTAAACATCACAGCAGCGGCGCGGGCGTGGCGCTGATCTTCAGCTCCTGGCAGAGCTTGGCCACCAGCTCGTCGTACAGCAGCTTCAGCGCCTCGTCGTCGCGCACCTCGGCGAACAGGCGCCCGCCGGCGACCATGCCGTGACCGCCGGCCGCGCCGCGCGCGCCCACCACGCGGCGGATCAAGCTGCCCGCCGACGCGTCGGTGCGATCGGTGCGCATCGAGAGGTACACGTTGTGGTTGTGCTGCCCGACGCACAGGACCCAGCGCGCCTTGTCGTACGGCAGCATCAGGTCCGCGACCTCGGCGACCAAGTCGGGATAGTCGAGCGGGCCCAGGTTCACCGCCAAGAGTTCGCCCCAGCACACCGCCGAGCGCAGCGCGCGATCGACCGCGCTGAAGTGCTCGCGCCCGAGCTTGGGATGCGAGATCGCGTACAGCCGCGCGAGGTCGGAGGTCTGCAGCAGCTCGACGTACGCCTCCTTCTCCTCCGGCCCCGACTCGCGCCCGAGATCGCGCGTCTCGGATTTCAGTGCGTAGAGAAACGCCGTCGAGAGCGAGGCGTCGAGCGTGATGCCCGACTCCTTCAGATAGTTGTAGACGATGGTCGCGGTGGCGCCGACCTCGGGCCGGATGTCGCGCCACGGCACGTCGGCCGGCGTGGTCGCGCGCAGCGGGTGGTGATCGATCACGATGTCGCACGGCCGATTGGCCGGCAGCGAGTTGTTGCCCGTGCCCGGCTGCGTGTCGACGAGCGCGAAGGCGGCGAACGCGCCCAGGTCGAGCCGCTCGAACGGCGCCAGGTCGATCTTCAGCTCGCGCACCATGGCGCGGTTCTCGGGGCGCCCGATGATCCCGCCGAGCGCGATCTGCGCCTCGAGCCCGTTCGACTCGAGCAGCTTGCGCAGGCCGAGCGCCGCCGCCAGCGAGTCGGGGTCGGGGTTGTCGTGCGTGAGGATGAGCGTCTTCGCGCTCGGCCGGGCGGTGACGCGCGCGCGATGCGCCGCGATCGCTCCCGGGAGATCGAAGGACATTCGAGCAACTTACCAGAACCGTACCGACGCGCAAATCACCGGCGGACGCTAGAACGCGAGGCGGTGGCGTCCGATCGGCGAGCGCAGGCCGATCTCGCACTCGGCATCGGCGTCGCGGCCGGTCAGCGTGAGCACGCCATTCGTGAACGTCCAGGGAAAGTCGCGCGGCGGCTCGTGCTCGTCGGTGCAGCCGATCAGCACCTCACCGGTGCAGCGCGGAACGCCGCCCGCGCCGACGCCGCACAAGATCAGCCAGCGCCGCTCGCTCACGAGCACGCGCTCGCGTACGGCCGCGCGGCGGCCTTGCTTCGCGCGGAGGGTGAGCGTGCGGGTGACTTCGACGCGCAGCACCGGCGCGCCGCGGTCCGCGATCCAGCGCGCCTCGGCGGCGCGCGTCGCGACCGAGCTCGACGGTCCGGGGCGGCCATCGCAGATCCCCTCCGCCTCGTCGACGAACCAGCCGCGCGGAGTCGCGAGCGCGAGCTGGCAGCGCAGGACCGCGCCGGCCGCGACCGTGCCTCCGGTCGCGAACAGCCGCGCGCCGCGAAACGGCGGCGCCGCGCCCGGTGGATCCGCCTGCGCGTCGTCGGTCCAGCCGCGGTCGAGGTGGCACGGTTCGCCGCGCTTCGTGCTCGCGGCGCAATACGCGTCGAGGCTCTCGAACGGGCCGGCGAGCGCGTGCAGCTCGATCGGGTCGGCCGCGGCGGCGCCCGAGAGCGCGGCGCAGCAGCACGCGATCGCCGCCGCGAGCGCGCGCGGCCTCACGCTCGCTCGCGCGCCTTCTCCGCGCGCGCGACCCGCTCCACGTACGCCCGCCGCGCGATCGCCACGTCCTCGAGATAACCGGGCAGCTCCTCGAGCGTGAGCGCCTGCGGCCCGTCGCACAGCGCCTCCTTCGGCGCGGGATGCACGTCGACCAGCACCATGTTGGCGCCCGCGATCACCGCCTGCGCGGTGACGTGAAAGATGTCGTTGAGCCCGTCGGGCGCGAGCGAGCGCCGCCCCACCGAGTGCGACGGATCGATGCACACCGGCAGCCGCGTCAGCCGCTTGACCACCGGCACGTGCGCGAAGTCGACGAAGTTGCGGTGCGGATCGCCGAGGTTGGTCTTCATGCCGCGCAGCCCGAACACGATGCGCCGGTTGCCGCCCGACGCCACGTACTCGCACGCGTTGAGCGACTCCTCGAGCGTGATGCCCATGCCGCGTTTGAACAGCACCGGCAGCTCGGTTTGCGCGCCCACCGCTTTGAGCAATTCAAAGTTTTGCGCGTTACGGGTGCCAATCTGGAGCATTACGCCGGTGGCGTTTCCCGACGAGCGCAGCGCACTTTGAATCTCGGCGATATGCGATTCGTGCGTTACTTCCATTGCAATGACTTTGACGCCGTGTTTGCCGGCCAATTCGAAAACGTACGGCAAACACGCGGCGCCGTGCCCCTGAAAATCGTACGGGCTGGTGCGCGGCTTGTACGCGCCGGCGCGCGCGGTGACGATGCCGAATTGTTGCAACGCAGCAAAAGTCCGCTCGACGTTGCGCGGATTATCGACCGCGCACAGCCCGGGGAACACGTGCAGCGTCTCCTGCGAGATGGCCACGCCGTTGTACTCGAAGCCCACCGCGTCGAGCTGCTCATGCCGCCCGATGGCGCGGAACTTCTCGGTGATGCGCACGACCTTCTCGACGCCTTCGAACTCCTCGAACGGCTTGGTGGGGATCACGCCGGTCGAGCCGTGCAGGTGCACCTCGGTGAGCGAGCGGGTCGCGCCCTGCACCACGTGCACCTGCGTCTTGACGCCGGGGAAGCTCTCGGCGAGCGCGACGATCTGCTTCAGCTCCGCCGAGTCGCGCGGCAGATCCGCCTTCATGACGATGATCATGCGCGCGAGTCTAGCAGAGGGGCTCGCGGTTCAGGCGGACTGGGGAGCCGCCTCGCCCGCGTGCGGCATGATGCCGCAGACCCATGGTACGCTGCTGCCGTGAGACGCGCGCTCGCCCTGCTCGCGGTCGTCCTGGTGGATCCGGCGTGTAGAACGCGTCCGGTAGATGAGCAGAACGGCGGCGCTAACGACCTTGGTAACGTCGTCGATTTCGCGGGTGATCAGGACCTGCCGGGTCGGCCGGACCTGGCGATCGCGCTCGATTTCTCGACGACACCGGTCGACCTTGCCGTGCCGGGTGACCGCGACGCGAGTCAGGACTTTGCCTTCGATTTTGGCGCCGACTTTGCCATGGACTTTGCCGTTGATTTTGCCGTCGATTTTGCCGCTGACTTTGCCGTTTCTCGCGATCTCGCCGCGCCGATCGATCTGGCGTGCGCCGGACCGGAAGACTGCTTCAACGGCGTCGACGACGACTGCAACGGCCTCGCCGACTGCGCCGATCCGGCGTGCGATCCGATCGCCGAGTGCGTGACCGACGCGCCCGGCTTTGCGCTCGGCAGCTCGGTGGCCGCCGGCGATGCGTGTCCCGCCGGCTACGACGCCCCGTCGGCGCCGCTCAACCAAGGTTTGATCGTCCCCGCCGGCTGCGCGCCTTGTACCTGCAGCGTCAGCTGCACCCTGACGCTCACCCAGTTCGACAACACCATGTGTCCCGGCGCGCCGCGCGGCGAGTACACGGTCAACGAATTCTGCCAGAGCGCGCAGCTGCTGACGACCAACTACGCCGTGAGCCCGTCGACCGTCGCCGACTGCCTCACGTCGGGCGCGCCGCGTCCGACGCCGTACTCGTGGAGCGTCGAAGCGCTGTTTTGCGGCGCGCGGCGTGGCGCCGGCTGCGCCGCGGGAAGCGCGTGCGTGCCGCGCCTCGCGGACGGACCGCGCCACTGCGCGCTCGCGCCGGGCTCACCGTCGTGTCCGGCGGGCTACAGCCTGATCGGCGGCGCGACGCCGTGGTACGCGGGCGCCGACGACACGCGCGTCTGCGGCTGCGGCTGCAGCGCGGCGCCGGGCTCGTGCAAGGACGCGGTGGTGCGCGGCTACGCCAACAGCGCGAGCTGCGGCGGCGCGTTCTTCAACCTGCCGGCCGGCAGCACCGTCTGCGGTCTTTCGTCGACGCTGCAGTCGATCGTCGCCGTTCCCGGGCCGAGCGCGAGCTGCACCGTCACCAACTCGTCGATCGGGAGCGTCACCCCCCGCGATCCGGAGACGCTGTGCTGCCTGTGAGTCAGCGGGGGACGACGTCGAGCGCGACGTGGGTGGAGCCGAGGTCGCCGTTCGTGCGGGCGTCGTGCAGGGTCCACGCGAGATCGAGGTGGCGCACCGACGGCGACGTGGCGCGCTGGAAATAGAGGAAGCCGGCGACGCTCGCGCCCGGCGGCAGCACGCCCTCGGGGAGCGCCGAGAACAGCACGTCGTGCGACGGCGGCGCGGGATAGTAGCCCGGCCCCCAAAGCACCACCCACGGCGAGCGATACGACCAGAACGGCCCGCCCCAGTAGCTCACGCCCGCGCCGTACCAGCCGCGATAGCCGCCGTTCACGCGATAGCCGCCGAACACGCCGCCGCGCACGCCCCAGCCGCCCGAGCGCCGCACGCCGCTCGGCGCGCCGACGTAGTGTCCGCCGCCCGAGTGTCCGCCGAAGCTGCGCCCGCCCGAGCCGCCGCCGCGCCCGCCGCCGCCGCTTCCGCCGCGCGACGCGTACAGCACCAACTTCTCGTCGGGAAGCCGCCCGCCGCCGCC
>DASREC010000504.1:0-7200 GCA_035652295.1 Polyangia bacterium | reverse complement strand
CCAGGTAGTCCAACGCCAGCGTTCGCTGGTGGGGCGGTCGAGATCCGTCGAGCGGTCTGCGAAGCTGTTGGAGGAAACGGGACGATGAGCCGGCTGTTCGCTTACATGGGCAACGATCCCGACCGCGTCGCCTGCGCCCTCTACTCCGCGCGCCGGCTGCTGGTCGCGGACGCCGCCGAGACGTCGCCGCCGGTGACCTTCGACAGCTGGGGGATCGGCTTCTACCAGGGCGAGGTGCTGCTGCAGCGGCGGCCCAAGGCGCCGGCCGAGCCGGTCGACTTCTACGCGCTCGCCAAGGAGCTGCGCACCGACGTGGTGATCGGCCACGTGCGCGCCGGCACCGTCGGCAAGCCCAAGCACGAGAACACGCACCCGTTCCGCTTCCGCTCGTGGCTGTTCGCGCACCACGGGACGATCCCGAATTTTGAACGTGTTCAAAAACAGCTCCTCGACGCGGTGCCCGACTTCTTGCGGCGCAACATCCGCGGGCAGACCGACTCGGAGCACCTGTTCCACCTCCTGCTGGCGCACCTGCACGAGGCGGGCAAGCTCGACGATCCCAACGTCTCGCCGTTCATCGTGCGCGAGGCGCTGCGCGCGACGCTGCTGCAGCTCGAGTCGTGGATCGGCGCCGAGACGGCGCGCGCGGCCGAGTGCGCGGTGGCGGTGACCAACGGGCGCATCCTGGTGGCCACGCGGCACGGCAAGCCGGTGCAGCTACTGCGGCTGGAGTCGGTGAGCGACTGCCCGGTGTGCCGCGAGGCGACGCCGGCGCCCGGGCGGCCGTACAAGCGCGTCGACCACGAGCACCTGCGCGCGGTGACGCTGGTCGCCGACGCGCCGAAGCCGAACGGCGGCCCGTGGCAGGAGGTCCCCGACGACTCCTTCGTCGCCGTCGCCCACGACCTCTCCGTCCAGATCACCCCGATTCACGACTAGCCCCGCAAAAAAAAGCGCAGAGCAGAGAACCGCCATGCCGCCAGGCGGACGCCAAGCACACGCCAGTAATTTATATATTCAAATTTCTGAATATACAAATGTATCTATTGTTTTGGCGTCTCTCTTTTTGGCGTCTGCGGCGGCATGGCGGTTCATTCTCTGCGCGTCGCGAGTCAGCCGGAGCGGGCGTCTTTGTCGTCGGTAACGGCGCGCGCGGGCGGTTGAGCGATCTCGACGCGGTCGCGGCCGAGGGCCTTGGCGCGGTAGAGCGCGGCGTCGGCGGCGGCGAGCAGCTCGTCGGCCGTCGCCGCCTGCAGCTCGCGGTGCGCCGCCACGCCGCAGCTCACCGTCACCCGCACGCGCGCGCCCGACGGCGCCGTCACCTGCGCCTCCGCCACCGCCGCGCGCAGCCGCTCCGCCACCACCAGCGCCTCCTCGAGCGTCGTCTCCGGCGCCACCACCACGAACTCCTCGCCGCCGGTGCGCCCGACGACGTCGACCTGCCGGAGCGCGCCTTTCACCGCCTGCGCCACCGCGCGCAGCACCTGGTCGCCGACCGCGTGCCCGTGCGCGTCGTTGACCTCCTTGAAGCGATCGAGATCGATCGCCAGCAGCGCCAGCCGCCCGCCGTAGCGCTCGGCCCTGAGGAACTCGCGCTCCAGCACCGAGCGCAGCCCGCGCCGGTTGCGCACGCCGGTCAGCTCGTCGGTGCGCGCCAGCGACTGCAAGCGGCGATTTGCCGCATGCAGCTCGGCGGTGAGGTGCTGGATGCGCAGCATGGCGCGCACGCGCAGGCGCAGCTCGAACGGGTGCACCGGCTTGCCGAGGATCTCGTCGGCGCCGGCCGCGATGCCGCGCGCGCGCGACGCCGGATCGTCCGCCGCCGTCAGCAAGATGATCGGGATGAACGATCCCGGCCGCCGCTTGATCGCCTCGGCCACCGCGAACCCGTCCATCGCCGGCATGCAGACGTCGAGCAGCACCAGCTGCACGCGCTCGCGCGACAGCACCGCCAGCGCCTCGGCGCCGGTCGCGGCCTCGCGCACCTGCAAGCCATCGCTCTCGAGAACAGCGCGCAAGAAGGCGCGCGCGTCGCTGTCGTCGTCGACGACCAGCAGCGTCGCGGTTTCGCTCACCGCTTGGTTATAAGCCGTTAAAAGCGGCCTTCGAGCCCTGCGGTGAGAATGTCGGTGTCGATCACGTAGTGGCCGTTCCCCACCGGCACGGCGAGGCTCGGCTGGATCGGGTTCACCTGGAGGAACTTGGAGCCGCTGACGTTGCGGTCCGCGGTGAACACGTGCGCGTAGCCGAAGTCGAGCCGCAGCTTCCACACGCGCAAAGATCCGCCGAGCGCGATCATGTTGTGCATGCCGTCGGGCGCCAGCACCGACATGGTCTTGTCGGGCGTGGCGCTGGTCTCGAAGCCGTAGCCGAGCCGCGCGGTGGTGCGCTTCTCCCAGAACGGCGCGGTGTACTCGAAGCCGATGTGCACGCCGAACGAATCGTCGAGCTGCCGCTCGATGTGCTGCGTGCCGAGGTAGTAGCGTCCGAGCCCCGGCACGTTGTCGATGTAGATGCCGTGCGGCTGGATGGTGATGCGATCCTGCATCGACCACGCCTCGTAGTCGAAGCCGACCTCGATGCGCAGGTCGGGGATCGGCCGCCCCTCGACGCCGAGCCGCAGGATCAGCGGCAGCGTGAACTGCACGCCGCCCGACTGCCCGACGATCTGTGCGTTGGCGAAGAACGGATCGGTCGGCAGCCGCGAGCGGATGGTCCCCTCGGCGCCGACCCAGAACGGCAGCTGCAGCGACACCGCGCCGCGCAGCTTCGGGTAGACGATGCTCGCGCCCAGCACGCCCGACGGCGTGAAGTAGCTGGCGACGTTCACCTCGGTGAGCGAGTCGAAGCCGGGATCCTCCGGCGCGCAGTTGAGCTCGGTGCACGCCGACAAGACCGCGCGGTTGCGAAAGTTGATGATCATGTTCTCGAAGCCGGCGCCGACGAAGAAGTGCTCGTTGATCTTGAACGCCGCCGCCAGCTCCATCACCAGCACCAGCGAGCCCTGCAGCGACACGAGCTGGTAGCGCTGCGGCCCGTTCTCCGGATACGAGTCGAGCCCGAGGTACGGCACCCAGATGCCGCCGGCGACCGTGAGCCACTTCGCGCTCTCCGGCTTCCACGTCAGCGCCACCGTCGGCAGCGGCAGGATGTTCATGTCGCCGTCGACGCCGGGCAGCTTGTTGTTGCCCGAGTCGATGCGGTCGTAGTGCACGCGGTTCAGGATCAGGCCGCCGTCGACGAGCAGCGTGATGCCGGGGATCTCGGCGAGCCCGGCCGGGTTGTAGTAGAGCGCGCCGCCGTCGTCGGCGCCGGCGACGAACGATCCGGCGCGGCCGAGCGGGCGCGCGCCGCGGCCGGGCAGGAACATCCCGCCGGCGTGCGCCGCGCCAGACAGCGTCAAAACGGCAATTGCACCAAGTAAACTTGATTTAGCGGTCATTGGTTTTTTGGGCGGGCCTTGAGCCAGGCGTTGCGCAATCTACGGGTGCGGGCCGCGAGACTGGACGATGTGGAGGAAGCGCAGGTAGCCGCGCGACTCGTCCATCAGGAAGTCGCGCACGTCGCCGAACATGGTCTTGTAGTCGTTGCCGTCGAGCGGCCCGTCCGCACCCGGCTGCGCGCGGTTGATCGTCGACAGCACGTCGGCGAGCGTCGACGCCGGATAGTTGCCCGCGGTGTCCTGGTGATAGAGGTTGCGCAGGATGGTGAGCAGCGCCTTCTTCGAGTCCTTGTCGCGCGCCTTCTTGATCAGCGTGAGCTGCGCGTCGACGGTGCCGTTCGACGGATCCATCGCCGAGCCGAGCACGCGCGCGATCGGGATCAGATCGGGATCGTCGAGGAACATCTGCACCTGATCGGCGAGCGTGGTGAGCGCGGTCTGGAAGACGAGGTCGTTGGCCGCCTCGTCGACGAGGTAGCTGAGCAATCCGTAGAGCTGCGTGCGCGCGTCGGGATCGCCTTCGATCTTGGCGACGAAATCGCCGAGGGCGGCGAACGTCGGCCCGCCGAGCACGTCGGTGAGATCCTGCGTCAGCGTCTTGTGCGTCCACGCGTCGAGATCGCCCGCGGTCGCGTGCGCGGCGAGCCGCCCGCGAATGAAGTCGACCAGCTTGAGCGTCACCGCGCGGAAGCGGCGGTTCGAGAACTGGTAGGTGCCGTTGGTGTTGGTCACCGACAGCATCTGGTCGACGAGGCCCGAGACCGCCACCTTCCACGAGCCGCCGGCCGCGCCCGCGGCGCTCAGCTGCGCGCGCTTGGCCGCGAACGCGTCGGCCATCAAGTAGTACGGCGTGGCTTGCGGCACCGGCGTCGTGCCGTCGCTCATCACCGTCGACGCCATGCCGTTGCGATACGTGATCCCGTTGGTCGCCGCCGCCGCCGGATCGAAGAGATAGCTGGCGGTGTTGATCAGCACCGGCAGCGCCGGCTGCCCCGTCGGCGAATCGTCGACGGTGAACGTGAGCATCGTCGGCGCGAGGTTGTTGAGCGCCGGCATCAGGTCGGCCTGCGAGAACACCTCCGCCATCAGCGGCTCGTAGCTGGCGATGTTGTCGGTGTGCGCGTAGCGCGGCTGCCCCGCCACCGGCTGGTAGGTGTGGCCGAAGTACGAGCCGTTCGGCGACGACCAGTGCTCGTGCAGCATCGAGAAGATGTCGAGGAAGATCTTGCCGGCGTTCTGCGTCTTGGTGCAGCGCATCTGCGCGTCGTAGGCGATGCACTCGTCGTGGCGCGCGAACGCGTCGATCAGCGGCTGCACGGCGTCGTAGAACGTGTCGTCAGGATTCCCCGATGGGTTGTTCGGCAGCTTCATTTCCCACGCGACCAGCGACTTGTCGTGCACGTCGATAAACTTGTCGCCGTCGACGCATAGGATGTCGTCAGTCGTGTTCTGCAGGAACGACGACTTCTCGGTTTGCCGCAAGAACAGCGAGCGCGTGAGTGCTTCGGGCGTCGGCGTGCACGTAAATCCGTTTATGTTCGTGCCGAGGCTGCCCTCGATAATGAGTGGCGCGGCTCCACGTACCAGCGCCGGCTTGATGTAGTTGCAGAAATTCGCGCCGTTCACCGCGCTCGCGTTGCCGCCGTTCTTCTGTGAAGACATCGACAGCAGGAAGAACAGCGCGAGGTCGTCGATCTCGAATAGGTCGCACTTCGCGTAGGTGCCAGGCAGCGGCGAAGTGGTGGCGCCGTCCTTGTTGCAGAACTTGAGACCGTTCGTGTCGTGAATCAAATGAGCGATGCGCTGCATGAGCGAACGGTTGTAGTCGACGTCGAACTTGTTGCGGTCGACGGGCGTGAAGTTATCGAGCGAGTGCTGATTGATGCCGTAGACAGGCGCATTGTTGTGGTCGAAGTCGAGTTGATCGTTTGCTTGCATCATGCGCGCAATCATCGGCGCGAAGCCTTTGTGGCGCGGATCGGTCATCGCCCGCACGATGTCCTGCGCCAGGCCGGGGACGTGGAGGATGCGCACGATCAGCGGCTGCAGCTCGTCGTAGATGGTGCTGTTCGCCGGCACCTGCGCTTCCGGATGATTCTTGCCGCGGTCGCTGGCGTCGATCATCGCGCCGACGACGCGCGCGGTCTCCGACTCGTGGTTGGCGATCAGCGTCGCCGTCGCCTGGAAGGTTTGATCGGCGTTGGGATCGCCGAGGAGCTGGATGAACGCGTGCGCCAGATCGAGCGCCGCCGCCTGCGAGGTGTCGAAGCCTTGATACGTGAGCGCGCCGATCATGCCGCCCGTCGGATCCATGTACATCTTGGTCTGCGACTGGCGCGGGCCGAGCATCGCGGCGAGGCCGTAGACGAGGCCGAAGGTCTTGTCGTTCGTCGGATCCATGAGCTGCTGCGTCTCGCGCGTCAGCCCGCCGATCACCGTGCCGTCGAGGTTGAGATAGCTATAGATGGTGGACGTGGCGTTGGCGGCGGTGAGCGCGCGGCCCTGCGCGTCGCGCGGCGCGGTGTCGGTCGTGCCCAGCTCGACGAACGGCGGCGGCAGCTCGAGCGGCGCGCCGCTCGCGTCGACGAAGCGGCCCATCGAGTCGATGTCGGGATAGCCGTCGTTGTCCTTGTCGACGAACGGCGCCGGCACCTGGCCGTTGTTGGTCGGCACCGCCGCCACGCCGCGGTAGTCGCGCGCCACCAGCGGGCGCGGCGTCCCCGTCGAGAGATCGGGATGCGTCGACAAAAATAGATCGAGCGCCAGCTTGAGCGTGCGCTCCGGATCGTTCGGGTTCGGCACCGGCACCGACGCGCGCAGCTCGTGCGACGCCGCGTCGAGCACCGCCTTGAACTCGGTCTCCGCCGTGCCGCCCGGCGCGATCATCGCCAGAGTCTTGTCGAGGAACATGTCGATGTTCGGATACTCGACGATGGTGTGCACCAGGCCCGCCGCCGTCTTGGTCGGGCGATAACCCGCGCGCTGCGCGAGCCGCGCGAGCGCCGGCGAGAAATCGGGATCGTCGTGCATGGTGCCGAGCAGCGTGGCCAGCGTCGTGATCGCGGTCTCCATCGTGCCGTCGTCGTTGAGCGGCACGATCGACACCATGAAGTCCTGCAGGTCCTGCAAGAACGGCTGCGGCAGGATCGCATCGACCACCGCGGTGAACGACGCCTTCTCCTTCACGATCGCCGGCAGCTTGGCGGGCGCGTCGGCGGGCGGCGGCATGTCGTCGACGCACACCGAGTGGCCGAGCGAGCCCGCGACGTCGAGCGTAGAACGTGTTCCAGCCTGGTACTGCGCGAGCTGGCCGGTGTACGCGAGCCGCTGGCAGCTCTCGCGATAGACCGCCGCGCCGAAGCTTCCGTAGTCGTCGACTTTGCGGTTGGTATCGAGATCCGGTTGGCAGCCCGCGACGCCCAACGCGACGCCCGAAACGAGGACTGTCGCCGACCTTACTGCATTAACAAAACACTTCATTTCCCGTCGCCCCGTCGAGAAATCGACTTTGATCCCACCTTACGGAAGCGCGCCGATGAGCACAAGCGGGAAGATGACGAGCAGTGGTAAACTCACGCGCCCAGTGGATCCGCAAGCGTTCGGCAAATACCTGCTCGTGGAGCGCCTCGCGCAAGGCGGCATGGCGGAGGTGTTCCGCGCGGTGTATCAAGGCGCGGCCGGCGTGGAGAAGACGGTCGCGCTCAAGCGCATCCTGCCGCAGCTCGACGCCGCGCCCGAGTTCGTCACCATGTTCATCG
>DASREC010000503.1:0-5022 GCA_035652295.1 Polyangia bacterium | reverse complement strand
GAAAGCTGGGATTGCCGCCGACGGGAAACACCTTGTCGCAGGTGAACGTGCCGCGCGAGTCGTTGGGCGCGTGCACCACCGCCGACACGCGCACCTGCGTGATGTTGACCGAGCCGTCGGAGAGCGTAGGGTCCTGGATCGGCGGCGCGCCGACGGGGACGCAGCGTCCGCCTTGCGACTTGTGCGCGATCTGGAGGTGGAACGGCGGCCCCTTGTGATCCGCGCAAGCGGGCGTAAGCAAGACGGCCAAGAGCGCGAGCCTTAGTCGTGGCGACACGAGCATCAGCGCCCCACCGTAGACGGAGTCGTGCAAAGCGTCAATTCCGATCCACCGTTGACACCTTGACTTACCGTGCGTTATTCCCGTCTCGTCGTCGAAAGGAGCCTCCATGCGCGAAGTCGTGATCGCCTCGGCCGCCCGTACTCCCATCGGAAGCTTTCAGGGCGTGCTCGCGCCGCTGCGCGCGCCGGAGCTGGGCGCGATCGCCATCAAGGAGGCGCTGGTGCGCGCGGGCGCGGGGCCGGCCGACGTGAACGAGGTGCTCATGGGCTGCGTCCTGCCCGCGGGCGTCGGGCAGGCGCCGGCTCGCCAGGCGGCGATCTTCGCCGGGCTGCCGAAAGAGACGCCGTGCACCACCGTCAACAAAGTCTGCGGCTCGGGGCTCAAGGCGGTGATGCTGGGCGCGCAGGCGATCGCGAATGGCGACGCCGACGTGATCGTCGCCGGCGGCATGGAGTCGATGTCGAACGTGCCGTACTACCTGCCGGCCGCGCGCGCCGGCATGCGCCTCGGCAACTCGACGGTGATCGACGGCCTGGTGCACGACGGGCTGTGGGACGTCTACAACAACTTCCACATGGGCTCGGCCGCCGAGCTGTGCGCGCGCGAGAAGAAGATCGAGCGCGCCGCGCAGGACGCGTACGCCGCCGAGTCGTACCGCCGCGCGCTGGCCGCGCAAAAAGAGGGACGCTTCAAGGCCGAGCTCGTGCCGGTCGAGGTCAAGAGCAAGAAGGGCGCGGTCATCGTCGACAGCGACGAGGAGCCGGGGCGCGGCAACCTCGAGAAGCTGCCGTCGCTCAAGCCCGCGTTCGAGAAGGACGGCACGGTCACCGCCGGCAACGCCTCCTCCATTAATGATGGCGCGGCGGCGGTGGTGATCTGCGCGCGCGAGATCGCCGACAAGCGCGGCTGGAAACCGCTGGCGCGCATCCGCTCGTTCGCGCAGGCGGCGCAGGCGCCCGAGTGGTTCACCACCGCGCCGGCGGTCTCCATCGAGCGCGCGCTCAAGCGGGCGAATCTGTCGAAGGACGAGATCGATCTGTTCGAGATCAACGAGGCGTTCGCCGTGGTCGCGATCGCCAACAACCAGCTCCTCGGCCTCGACGCGAAAAAAGTGAACGTGAACGGCGGCGCGATCTCGCTCGGCCATCCGATCGGCTGCTCGGGCGCGCGCATCCTGGCCACGCTCCTCTACGCCATGCAGGCGCGCGGCGCCAAACGCGGCTGCGCGTCGCTGTGCATCGGCGGCGGCGAGGCGGTCGCGATGATCGTGGAGCGCTAGTGCTCGAGAAGCTCGGCATCGTCGGCGCGGGCCAGATGGGCTGCGGCATCGCGCAGGTGGCGGCGCAGGCCGGCCTCGACGTGGTGCTGGTCGACGCGCAGCCGGCGTACGCCGAGAAGGGCCGCGCGAAGATCGCCGCCGCGCTCGACAAGCTGGTGCAGAAGGCGCGCCTCAAGCCCGAGGACCGCTCGGGTATCTTGCAGCGAATTGCCGTTTCGGAAGGGTTTAACGCGTTCGACGCCTGCGACGTGGTGGTCGAGGCGGCGACCGAAAACCAGGAATTGAAGAAGAAGATCTTCGCCGAATTGGATCGCGTGGCCAAGCCGGGCGCGATCCTGGCGTCGAACACGTCGTCGATCAGCATCACGCTGCTCGGCGCGCAGACGCGTCGCCCGGAAAAAGTCATCGGCATGCACTTCATGAATCCGGTGCCGGTGATGAAGCTGGTCGAGGTCGTGCGCGGCCTCGCCACCGACGAGCCGACCTACCAATCGATCCTCGAGCTGGGCAAGAAGTTCGGCAAGCAGCTCGTCACCGCCAAGGACATTCCGGGATTCATCGTCAATCGATTGCTGATTCCGTTTTTGAACGAGGCCTGCTTTGCACTGCAGGAGTCGCTCGGCTCGATTGACGATATCGATAATGGGGTAAAGCTGGGTTTGAATCACCCGATGGGGCCGTTTGAATTGGCCGATTTAATCGGGCTCGATACGTGTCTGGCGATCTCCGAGGTGCTGCACGCCGAGCTGGGCGACGATAAATATCGTCCTGCGCCGCTGTTGCGCCAATACGTCGCGGCCGGTTGGCTGGGCCGCAAAACCGGGCGGGGTTTTTATAAATATTAAATGGGTTACGACAACATTAAATATGACGTGGATGGTTTCATCGCGATCATCACGATCAATCGCGAGAAGGCGCTCAATGCGCTCAATCGGCACACGCTCAATGAGCTGACGTGGGCGCTGCGCGAGGCGGACGGCGACGAGCGGATCCGCGCGGTGATCGTGACCGGCGCGGGGGAGAAGGCGTTCGTCGCCGGCGCGGACATCGCCGAGATGGTCGACCTCGGCGCCGTCGAGGCGCGCGGCTTCGCCGAGGCGGGGCACGCGGTCGGCGACGCGATCGAGACGATGCACAAGCCGGTGATCGCGGCGGTGAACGGCTTCGCGCTCGGCGGCGGCTGCGAGCTCGCGCTCGCGTGCGACTTCGTCTACGCGTCGGAGAAGGCCAAGTTCGGCCAGCCGGAGGTCAACCTCGGCGTGATGTGCGGGTTCGGCGGCACGCAGCGGCTGCCGCGCCGCATCGGCGTCGCGCGCGCGATGGAGCTGATCCTGACCGGCGACGTCATCGGCGCCGACGAGGCGCTGCGCGTCGGGCTGGTCAACAAGGTCGTGCCCGCCGCCGAGCTGATGAACGAAGCCAAGAAGTGCGCCGAGAAGATCGCGTCCAAGGGGCCGCTCGCCGTCGCCGCGTCGCGCACCGCCGTGCGCCAGTCGCAGGAGCTGCCGCTCGCCGCCGGCAATCGCCTCGAGCGCGAGCTGTTCGCGCTCCTGTTCGCGAGCGCCGATCAAAAAGAGGGGATGCGCGCGTTCCTCGCCAAGCGCCCCGCCAAATTCGAGGGGAAGTAGCCAACGTGGATTTAGAGCTCACCGACGAGCAGAAGCTGGTTCAGAAGACCGCCGCCGATTTCGCGCGCAACGAAGTCCTGCCGAAAGCCGCCGAGATCGATCGCGCGCACCGCCATCCGAAAGAGCTGGTGGCGCGCATGGCGGAGCTGGGGCTGCTCGGCGTGGCGGTGCCGGAGGAGCACGGCGGCGCGGGCTTCGACACCGTCGCGTACGTGCTGGCGATGGAGGAGATCTCGCGCGCGTGCGCGTCGACCGGCGTGATCATGAGCGTCAACAACTCGCTGGTTTGTGACCCGCTGGTCAAATATGGCACCGCGGAGCAGAAGAAGGAGTGGCTCGAGCCGCTGGCGGCGGGGCGCAAGCTGGGCTGTTTTGCCCTCTCGGAGCCGGAGGCGGGCTCGGACGCGGCGGCGCAAAAGACCATCGCGCGGTTAGTTAATGACGAGTGGGTCATAAATGGCGTCAAGAACTGGATCACCAACGGTCCCGTCGCCGACGTCTGCATCCTGTTCACGATGAACGACCCGTCCAAAGGGCACAAAGGCATCACCGCGTTCATCCTGCCGATGGACGCCAAGGGCGTGCGCTGCGGGCCGCCGGATAAAAAGCTCGGCATCCGCGGCTCGCAGTCGTGTCAGATCTTTCTCGACGACGTGCGGCTGCCGAAAAAACTTTTGCTCGGCGAGGTCGGCGGCGGATTCAAGGTGGCGATGTCGACGCTCGACGGCGGGCGCATCGGCATCGCGGCGCAGGCGCTCGGCATCGCGCGCGCGGCGCTCGAGGACGCGGTGGCGTACTCGGCCGAGCGCAAGACGTTCGGCAAGCCGATCGCGCAGCACCAGGCGATCCAGTTCAAGCTCGCCGACATGGCCACCGAGCTCGACGCCGCGCGGCTGCTCACCTGGCGCGCCGCCACGCTCAAAGACGCCGGCGTGCGCCACTCGTCCGAGTCGTCGATGGCCAAGGTGTTCGCGTCCGAGGTCTGCAACCGCGCGGCGAAAGAGGCGGTGCAGATCTTCGGCGGCAACGGCTACGTCGAGGATTTTCCCGTCGAGCGGCACTTCCGCGATGCCAAGATCACCGAGATCTACGAAGGCACGAGCGAGATCCAGCGGCTGGTGATCGCCGCGGGCTTGCTCAAGGAGTGACGACCATGAGAGCGCAGGTTGGGGTTCTGGTGATGTTGTCGTGGGTCGGCTGCGCCGAGGAGAACGCGTCTCGCCCGGCGCCGCGCAACGCCGTGAACGAAGAGGCGCCGCAGACGAACCAGGAGATGACGGTGTCGGCCGAGCGCTCCGACGCCATCGAGCGGCTGTTCGCGCGCAAGGCGCAGGAGCTGCAGTCGTGCTGGCAGGACGAGTACGACAAGAATCACGACCGCAAGCTCGAGGGCGACGTGACGGTGCAGCTGCACATCTCGCCGGCGGGGAAGCCGGGCGACGTGAAGATCCTGCAGTCGTCGATCAAGAACAACGGCATCGAGACGTGCGTCGTGCAGACGGTGAGCGGCTGGTCGTTTCCCGACGGGCAGACGACGGTGCCGTACATGCGCACGGTCCACCTGGGGGCGCAGTTTTAAAACATGACGAAGTCGAAGTTGATGTTCGCCGCGCTGTGGTTCGTTGGATGCGCGCACCCGGCGCCCGCGGCCGTCGAGCCGGTGGCGCCGCCGCCTCCGCCGCCGGTCGCGCGCGCGCCCGAGCCCACCGACGAGAGCAAGGACGATCTCAAGGTGCAGGGCACGCTCGGCACGCTCGCCGACGAGGAGGTCTCGGGCCCGTTCCAGCGCCGCTGGGACGACATCACCAACTGCTACCAGCAGGCGCAGGCCA
>DASREC010000502.1:0-16047 GCA_035652295.1 Polyangia bacterium | reverse complement strand
CGTAGAGCGTGCGAATCGCGCTCGCGGCTCTCGCGCTCACCGCCTGCGGCAACGCGAGCCGGCCCGCGCCGCCGTACGACTTGAGCCTGCACGCCGAGTGCGGCGCGCTGCAGTCGGCGAACGGCGTGGCGATCTCGACCGTGCACCTGCGGCTGGTCGGCGTCACCGCGGTGTCCGATCGCGCGTCCGCCGACGGGCGCGCGCAGGTCGCCGAGATCGATCTGTCGCCGGGCGGCGCGGTCGATCAAGATCTCCCGTCGGCGCCGCCCGGCCTCTACTCCGCGGTGCAGCTCGCGCTCGGCGACGCGGCCAACGCCGGCGTCGACGTGCAGGCGGTGTGGAACGGCGAGCCGCTGCACGCCACCGTCTTCGGCGGGCCGTTCGACGTCGCGTGCCCGACGGCCGCGCCGCTCCAGCTCGGCCGCCGCGCGCACCTCGCGCTCCACGCCGATCCGGCCGCGTGGTTCGGCGGCGTCGACCTGGCGAGCGCCACCACCGACTCCGACGACGTTGGCCTCTTGCTCAGCAACGACGACAACGCGCCGCAGGCGCAGCAGCTCCTCATTAATGTAGTGGCCTCGCTGAAGCTCGACTGCAGCGCCGATTGAAACCCGTTTGGCGAACGTGCTAGCGTCCGCGACCGTGAGGCGGATTTTCGTCGCGCTCGTGATGATCGCCGCGCTCTCGGCGCGAGCGGGCGCGGCGGCGAAAGCGGTCACGCTGCTCGGCGTCGGCGGCGCCGGCGGCGATCGCTTCGCCGAGCTGATCGAGCAGGATCTCGGCGATCTCTACACGGTGGTCTCCGGCGAGGTCTACAAAGCCACCGCCGAGCGTCTCGGCAAACGCGGCGCTTCGCCCGAGGAGGTGCAGGCGGTGGCGCGCACGCTGCGCATCGACGCGGTGATCGGCGGCGCGATCGTCGGCACCGGTCGCGCGCGCAAGCTGCTCATCGCCGTGCGCTCGGGCTCGACGGGGCGCGTGATCTCGCGCGGGCGCTACGATCTCTCGGGCCGCACGCTGCCGATGATCCGCGAGCGCGTGGTCGCCGACCTGGTGCGCGCGCTCGAGTACGTCGGCGGCAAGGAGCCGGCGAGCGAGCCGCCGGCGGTGGCCGACGATTCGCCGTCGGAGCCGTCGCAGTCGAGCGGCGAGACCAGCGCGCCGTCGGAGGCCGATCCCACGCTCTCGGTCGAGCGCCGCGCGCCGGGCGCCGCGCCGGCGACGCAGGGCATCGAGGCGGGCGTCGGCTTCTCGGTGCTCACGCGCGCGCTGTCGTTCGATGCGCCGTCGGCGCCGAGCTACTCGGGCGGCACGGTCGGCGGCGTGCGCGCCGACGGCAGCGTGTTCCCGTTCGCGCTCTCCGCCGAGCTGGCGCAGGCGCACCCGGTGCTGGCATCGTTCGGCGTGAGCGGCTCGTACGAGCACGTCTTCAACTTCACGTCGTCGGCGAGCGGCGCGCAGTCGGCGGGCCACGCGTCGCGCTGGTCGATCCTGTTCGTCGGGCGCATTCCGCTCGGCCACGCGGCGGCCGGCGGCACGCTCACCGTCGAGACCGGCTTTCAGCAGCTGGCGTGGGGCCACCAGTCGCAGCTCGACGTCGGCGTGCCCGACGTGAAGTACGATCTCGTCGACGCGGGGCTCGGTTGGGATCGCCCGCTGCTCGGCCGCTGGCTCCAGCTCGCGCTGCGCGGCGCGTACCTGGCGCCGCTCAGCGCCGGCGACATCGAGTCGGCGGCGCAGTACGGACCGTCGACGGGCTGGGGCCTCGAGTTCGACGGCGGGCTCACGTCGCGGCCGCTGCGCTGGCTGTGGCTGCGCGTCGACGCGCGCTACAGCCGCGTCGCGCTCTCGTTCTCCGGCGCGGGCACGCGCTTCGCGCACGCGTCGGCCGATCAGTGGGCGTCGGGATCGCTCGAGGTCGGCTTTGCGCTCTAGCGTGCTCGCGCTCGCGCTGGCGTCGCTCGCCTCGGGCGAGGCGCGCGCCTTCGACGACGCGTCGCAGTTCTTCGTGCAGCCCGGCACGCCGCACGCCGCCACCTACGGCGCCTCCGCCGAGGGCGTGTACTTCACCGGCGCGCCGCGCTTCCTCTCGCAGACGTGCGGCAACTGCCACACCGACGGGCCGGGCGTGGTGCGCCTCAAGCTCGGCGCCGATCAACCGTCGCTGTTCTCGGACGGCTATCAGCCCGGCACCACCTACGAGCTGGAGGTCGAGCTGCAGGGCGAGACCGAAGGCACCCAGTACGCCACGCCGACGTGCACCGAGCCGCGCACGCGCAACGACCAGTACGCCTACGTGCCGTGCAACAACAACAGCTACGCGCTCGAGATCGACGCGCGCGACGGACCGCTCGCCGGCCCGTCGGTGTTCTGCGCCGCGCCGCCGATCGCCGGCGCCTGCCCGATGCCGAGCCCGCTCTCCGACGAGTCGCTGGTCTCGCCCGACGGCGACGCGGTGTTCGGCAACCGCACGCACGATCCGGCGATGCCCAAGCTGGTCACGCGCAACGATCCGACGACGTGGCACCTGTGGTGGACCGCGCCCGCCGCCGGCAGCGGACCGGTCACGATCTACGTCGCCGCCGTCGACGGAAACGGCGGCTCGGGGATCGAGACCAGCGATCAGGATCCCTACGGCGACGACACGGTGCAGGCGTCGTTCTCGATCCAGGAGTCGGGCGCGCCGGTGCCGAACGGCGCCACCGCCGGCTGCTCGCTCGGCGGACGCGCGCGGCCCGACGGCGCGCCGCTCGAGTGCGCGCCGCTCTTCGCGCTGCTGCTGCTCGCGATCACGGCGCGATCGGCGGCGGCAAAGGCGGCGCGGCGCTCTCGGGCGCGATGAACACGCGGCCCGCGGCGCCTCCGCGCGGCGGCTCGGCGTGGCACGACGAGCACGCGCCCGTCGACACGCGCGGCTCCATGTGGCGCACCGAATCGCCGCGATGCAGCTCCGCCGCGACGGGAAACGCCACCGCTTGATCGGTGTAGAAGTTTCCCGCCGCGTTCGTCTGTAGCTCGATCCGCTGGTCGCGCGCGTCGGTGATCACGACGACCAGATCGGGCGTGCCCTCGGTGGCGATCGCGTCTCCGCGCGAATAGGCCGTGCCCGCGATCGTGAACGCCCGCGCGCTTCCGCCCGCGCGGTGGCACGAGAGACAGTCATCGCCCGGCGTCATCAGCGGCCCCGTCCCGCACGCGGCCAACCAGGCGCTCGCCAGGCAAACGAGCAAGCGGCGCGTCCAGCCCATACCTCGTTTGACGCAACATGAGTGCCGCTCGGTTCGCAGATCAGCTCACTTTCGCAGGCTTCTCACGAAGTGGACCAGGTCCCACGCTTCGCCGGCGGAGATCACCGCCGCGAACGACGGCATCGGAGTGCCGTTCAAGCCGGTCATGAACGTGGTGTAGACGCGCGCCGGCTCGTCGCCGCAGCGAAACGCGCCGCGCTGGCTGAAGTCGGCCGCGCGGATCGGATTGCCGAAGTCGTCGCGCAAGCTGGCGAGCGCCGGCCCGTCGCCGTGCCCCGACTCGCCGTGGCAGGTCGCGCACTGCATGCGCGCGTACACCGCCTGGCCGCGCTCGATCGACTCGCGCGTGTCGGGCGTCTCGGCGGGCACGACGATCGGCGGCGGCGGCCCTTCCGAGCGCCAGCGCGGCGAGAACGCCTTGAGCGTCTGCACCAGGTCGGCGACCTGGAGCGAGCCGAGCACCACCCACGACGGCATGCCGGTGCCGTGGACGCCGTGCAGGATCGTGTGGCGCAGATCCTCGTCGGTGGGCAGCGCGCCCGACGCGGTGGTGCGGCACTTGTACGTGGCGCTGGTGAAGTCGCGCGGCAGCGTGTCGAAGTGGCGCGCGCTCTTGCCGCGGCCGTCGCCGCGCTCGCCGTGGCACCACACGCAGTAGCGCTCGTAGTCGCGGCGGCCGCGCGCGGCGGCGGCGGAGTCGAGCGGCTGCGGCGGACCCGCACCGCCCTCGTCGGCGAACGCGGAGGAGGCGACGAGCGAGCACAACGCGAGCAAGCGAAGGGTCATGGCATCCTCACAGCGCGAAGTCGAAGCCGGCGAACGCCAGCGTGCCGCGAACGGCGGCCGGCATCGCGAGCGTCGCCGCGTTTTCGGTGTTGGTGGTCGAGACCTCGGCGTGTCCCATCAGCGAGCCCCACGCCGCCTGCCAGATCGCGTAGCGCACGCCGGCGGTGAACGCGGTTTGATCGCCGGTGGCAGGCGGCTGGGTCGGATCGCCCTGCTGCAGCGCGTACACGCCGTCGTAGCGGAAGAACGCGGTGAGCGCGAGCAGCGGCGTATAGGCCAGCTCGACGAAGCCGCCGTGGTATTTCCCGTTCTGCGCCGAGTTGGCGATCAGATCCTTGTCGTCTTCGCCGTAGAGCCAGACGACCGAGAGCATGAGCGGGCGCGCCAGCGGACCGAACGTCGCGTGCAGCTCGCCGCCGGTCTGGAACACGAGGCGGTGCTGAAAGCCGGTGCCGGCGACGGGCGCGGGCGCGCCGCCCATCGGCGTGAGCGTCTTGAACTGGCTCGGCGTCCAGCCGACGTCGAAGAAGAAGCCGACGCGCACGCGGCTGAGCAGGCGCGAGCGCGGCAGCACCGTCTGCGTCACGTGGCCGTAGATCGTCGGCGCGCTGAACGCCCACTGGCTCGCCGTCGGGCTGCCGCCGTCGGAGGAGACCGCCAGCGCGTAGCGGAAGCCGACGTGGTTCGGGCAGTGGCCGCTCACCTCGGCGCCGAGCTGGTTGTCGCCGAGCGAGAAGCCGTTCGAGCTGCCGGGCGAGTGATAGTGATAGACGAGGTACGGCTGCGTCAGCGTGTACGTGCGGTGCTCGGACATCGGCAGATCGAGCTCCAGCTTGCCGACGCGCACGTTGAGCCACGGCGTGTAGATGTCGTTGATGCGTCCCCACGCCGACTCGAGCGCTACCGTGCCGTCGCGGCCGAAGCCGCTCGCCACCACCAGCGCGCTCACGTGATCGGAGAACGCGGTGCCGAACAGGAGATCCGCCGCGGGGAAGATGAAGCCGCCCGAGGTGGTCGTCACCGCGCCCTGATCGGTCGCCTGGTTGGTGAGGTTTTGATATTGGTAGCCGACGCTGGTGCGCACCGAGACCGGTACGTTGGTCAGCGCGCGGTACCACGCCTCGTCGCTGATCGAGTCGACGCGATAGCCGCGGTCGCGATACAGCTCGCCGAAGTCGTTGAGCCGCGGCCAGGCATCGTGACACGCGGGGCAGCCCATGCCGGTGCGGCGCGCGAACGCGGGGATGGCGTCGGCGCGGCCGGCGGTGAAGACGACGGCCAGCGCGGCGACGGCGGCGGCGGCGCGAATCGCGGGGCTCACTCGAGCTCCACGTCGGCGGTGGTGGCGGTGCCGGCGGTGATGGTGATCGACTTCGTCGACGAGCCGAGCAGCTCGTGCTCGATCTTGAGCGTGTACGTCCCGGGCGGCAGCCCGTCGATCTTGAACCGGCCCTTTTCATCCGTGACCGCGAAGTACGGATGATCGAACACGTGGATGTACGCGCTCATCCACGTGTGGCCCGCGTCGCAGCGGAACGACGCGACGCCCGGCTTCGCCAGCACGCTCGACGGCGCGTCGAGCTTTTGCCCCTGCACCGGCATGGCGAGGTTGACGAGCGTGAGGTCGCCGCGGCGCGCGTGCACGTTATGCAGCAGCGGGTCGTTGTTGATCAGCGTCAGCTTGGAGCCGGCGGGCACCGCCTGGACGTGCGGCAGGTAGACGCAGCTCTTTTGATCGATCTTCGCCGCGGCGGGCGGCGGCTTGGGCGCGTTGGCCACGCCGCCGACGCTGACGACCGCGTTGGCGAGCGCGCGATCGGCGTCGAGCACCAGGTCCGGCGGTGCCTTCGACTTGCCGCAGGCGCTCATCGGCTTGGGCACCGCGATCGCCGCGGCGGGTTTGCGGGCGCCCGCGTACTTGATGGTTCCCTCGACGGAGCCGCTCGGATCCGCAGAGGCGAGGCGCGCCGCGCATACGAGGAAGATCGGAAAGAAGGATTTGCGCATGAGCGGTGGCCAAAGCAGGAACGCGGCCAATGCGCAAAGGCACGCGATCGCTCGCCTGCGGCAAATTGCCGCATTGGTTTCGCGCAACTTTTTCGGCGGAGGCTTTTCTCGCGCAGACGTTTCGCGAGATCGAGGGCGAGGCGGGACCGATGAAGTCAGTCGCTCGGGTCGGCGATCGACGCGGCGATGTGGACCTCGCTCGGCGTGGCGACGCTGACGCTGTTCGCGCTCGGCGCGTACAAGTCGCTCATCACCATCGGCGCGTGGTGGCGCGGCGGCGCCGAGGTGGCGGCGATCGGAGTGGTCTCGGCGCCGGGCGGGTACGGCGCCGGGCGGCTGTTTCACGCAGCGGGCCCATGATCGTCACGGCCCCGTGCGAGTGCACGCTCGGTGCCGCCGCTCGGCGTGGCGGCGTGCGAGCCGTGGGCGTGCCGAGCGGGACGGCGATCGCGAGTCGAACGCGCGGGCGCGCCGTCGGGCGGCGCCGTAATTCGTGCGTCACCGCAGCGGCGCGGCGCAAGCGTTGCGCGAAATGATCGGGGCGCGCGACGACGGCGCGCTGGTCCGCGCATTGCTGAAGGTGGCGGCATGACCATCTTGACGGTGAACGCCGGAAGCTCGTCCGTGCGCCTGGCGCTGTTCGACGCCGGCGGCGGAGCGCTTCGTCCGCTCTTGCGCGCGCGGCTCGAAGGCGATCGGCTGCGGCCGCGCGACGAGCTGCGCGCTTTTCTCGCCGAGCGGGCGCGGCCGGACGCGATCGCCCATCGCATCGTGCACGGCGGCGCGAAGCTCACGCGGCCGTGCGCGATCGATCGCGCCGTCGAGGACGAGATCGCGCGCGCCGCCGCGCTGGCGCCGCTGCACAACCCGCGCGCGCTCGAGTGGATCGCCGCCGCGCGCGAGCTTCTGCCCGGCGTGCGGCAAATTGCCGCATTCGACACCGCCTTCTTCGCCGAGCTGCCCGACGCGGCGGCGAGCTACGCCCTGCCGCGCGCGCTCTGCCGCGAATTCGGGATCCGCCGCTGGGGCTTTCACGGCCTCGCGCACCAATCGATGTGGCGCGCGTGGCTGGCGCAAAACCGCGAGCGGCCGAACGCGCGCGTGATCTCGTTTCAGCTCGGCGCCGGCTGCTCGGCGGCGGCGATCGCCGGCGGGCGCCCGCTCGACACCTCGATGGGCTTCACGCCGCTCGAGGGGTTGGTGATGGCGACGCGCTCGGGCGATCTCGATCCCGGCATCATCTTTCACCTGCTGCGCGAGCGCGCGGTGACGCTCGACGGGCTCGAGCGGCTGCTCGAGGCGCGCTCGGGGCTGGCCGGCGTCTCGGGGTCGAGCGGCGATCTCGGCGCGCTGCTCGCCTCGACGAGCGACGACGCGCGGCTGGCGGTCGAGCTCTACGTGCACCGCGCGCGCAAATATCTCGGCGCGTACCTGGCGGTGCTCGGCGGCGCGGACGCGGTGCTGTTCGGCGGCGGCGTCGGCGAGCACCTGCCCGAGGCGCGCGCGCGCATCGCCTCGCGCCTGGAATGGTGCGGCGTACAACTGGACGCGGAGCGCAACGCGCGCGCGAGCGGCACGGCGCGCATCTCCGCCGACGGCAGCCGCGTCGAGGCGTGGGTGATCGCCGTCGACGAGGAGGCGGTGCTCGCCGGCGAAGCGCTGGCGCTCGGAGGAAGATCATGAACGGCCTCGAGGAGCGGCACGAGCACCGCGTGACCGATCGCGCCGCGCTCTATCGTCACGAGAGCCCCGCGTTCGCGCACTGGGCGGCGGGCTACGGCGTCATTCATCACGAAGACCTCACGCAGGTGCGCGTGCACGAGATGGCCGGCGAGCTGGTGGCGCGCCGCGCGGCCGCGAGCGCCGCCGACGTGTATCGCCTGCTCGCCGCCGCCGATCGCCTGGCGAGCGCCGCGATGTGGATGGTCGTGCACGCGACCTACGCGCGCAGCGTCTACACCGACGGGCGCGATCTCGCCGCCGAGGATTTCAAGCCGCACCCGGAGGGCCACACCGGCGGCGCGCTCAACATCGTGCCGGCGTACGTCGGCTACCTGACCGCCGACGCGCTCGCCGGCGTCACGCGCTCGTGGCTGATGGGGCAGGGCCACACCGTCGCCGCCGTCGACGCGATCAACGTGCTCACGCGCAACACGCTGCCCGAGCACGCCGCGCGCTACCCGATCTCCGACGAGGGGCTGACGCGCTTCGTGCGCGACTTCTACTCCTACGCCATCGGCGCCGACGGGCGGCCGGCCTCGCCGCTCGGCAGCCACGTCGGGCCGCACACCGCGGGCGGCGTGATCGAGGGCGGCTATCTCGGCTTCGCGGAGCTCGAGTACGTGCACGTGCCGCTCGTCGGCGAGCGGCTGGTGGCGTTCCTCTCCGACGGCGCGTTCGAGGAGCAGCGCGGCTCCGACTGGGCGCCGCGCTGGTGGCGCGCCGAGGACTCGGGCCTGGTCGCGCCGATCATGATCGCCAACGGGCGGCGCATCGATCAGCGCACCACCGTCGCGCAGCAGGGCGGCGTCGACTGGCTGCGCGAGCATTTGCGGCAGAACTCGTTCGATCCGATCGACATCGACGGGCGCGATCCGGCGGCGTTCGCGTGGGCGATCTTCGAGATGGAGGAGCGGCTGATCGCGTCGGCGCACGCGATCCGCGCCGGCCACGCGAGCTATCCCGTGCCGCTGCCATACGCCATCGCCGAGACGCCGAAGGGCTACGGCTTTCCCGGCGCCGGCACCAACGACGCGCACAACCTGCCGCTGGGCGAGAATCCCGCCGACGACGAGGACGCGCGGCAGCGCTTCAACCGCGGCGCGCGCGAGCTGTGGGTGCCGCCGCGCGAGCTGGCCGAGGCGACGGCGCAGCTGGCGACGCACGATCGGCAGCATCGCCCGCTCGAGCGCGATCACGCGGCGGCGCGGCGCGACGTTCCGCCGGCGGCGCGCCCCGAGCCGAAGTGGCGCGCGCTCGACGCGGCGGCGTCACCGATGAGCGCGCTCGACGAATATTTCGTCGGCGTCGTCGAGGCCAATCCGCGCCTGCGGCCGCGCGTCGGCAATCCCGACGAGCTGCGCTCGAACGGCATGAACCTCACGCTCGATCGGCTCAAGCACCGCGTGACCGCGCCCGAGCCGGGCGTCGCCGAGGCCGTCGACGGCAAGGTCATCACCGTGCTCAACGAGGAGGCGGTGGTGTGCGCCGCGCTCGGCAACAAGGGCGGCCTCAACCTGGTCGTCACCTATGAAGCGTTCGCGGTGAAGATGCTCGGCGCGATCCGCCAGGAGCTGATCTTCGCGCGCCACCAGCGCGAGGTGGGGCGCGCGCCGGGCTGGTTGGCGGTGCCGCTCGTGCTCACGTCGCACACGTGGGAGAACGGCAAGAACGAGCAGTCGCACCAGGACCCGACGCTGTGCGAGGCGCTGATGGGCGAGTCGAGCGACGTCTCGCGCGTGCTGTTCCCCGCCGACGCCAACAGCGCGCAGGCGGCGCTGGCGGCGGCGTACGGCGCGCGCGGCGAGATCTGGACGATGGTCACGCCCAAGCGGCCGATGGCGGTGCGCTTCGACGCGGCGGCGGCGCGCAAGCTCGTCGAGACCGGCGCGCTGCGCGTGCGCGGGAGCGGGGCGCCCGACGAGAAGCTGCTGCTGATCGCGGTCGGCGCGTACCAGCTCGAGGAGGCGCTGCGCGCGTCGGATCGATTGCGCGCGCGCCGGATCGCGCACGCGGTGATCTACGTGATCGAGCCGGGACGCCTGCGCGCGCCGCGCGATCGGATGGAGGCGGCGCGCGTGCTGCCGCGTCGCGAAGCCGATGCGCTGTTTCCCGAGACGGCGGAGGCGCGCGTGTTCCTGGTGCACGGGCGGCCCGAGCCGTTCCTCGGCGTGCTGCGCCCGCTCGACACCGGGCGCGATCGCACGCGCGCGCTCGGCTACGTGAACCGCGGCGGCACGCTCGACGCCGCGGGCATGCTGTTCGCCAACCGCTCGACGTGGGCGCACGCGCTCGCCGCCGCCGCCGAGACGCTCGGGCGCCCCGCCGCGTCGCTGCTCGAGCCCGCCGAGCTGGCCGCGGTGCACGGCGAGGGCGATCCCGCCGCGCTCCGTTAGCCGGCATGCGGCGCGCGCGGGCTCGGCGCGCGGGTGACGTTGCTGCACGTCTTTCAGCCGGTGGTGTCGCGCCGTTCGAGTACCGCGATCGCGTCGAGGGCACCGTCGAGCACCACGTCGAGCTGCGCGTGGCGGCGCAGGATCGCGAGCGCGCCGGCCAGCTCCTCGACGGGGCCCGGCAGCATTGCTTGGTCGCGAACGCGTTGAATGTGCCGGTCGAATGGACGCGGCGATCTCGACGCTGGAGTAGATCAGCGGCGCTTCTGTTTGCCGCCGCCTTCGTTCTTGCGGGTGGCGCGCGCCTCGGGAGAAGAGGTTCGCGCAGTGACGGTCTTGCGGATCGAGCTGTCGGTCTTGGCGCGGTTGGCGGCGGCGCGCGACGATTTGCGCGTCCCCGGCTCGAGCTGGTACGCGCTGCCGGACTCGGCGCGCTTCGCCTGATTGTGGCTCGCGTGCGTCGCGTGATCGAGCTTCGCCTTCGCCTGGTGCTCGGCGCGCACCTTCGCCTTGGCTCGGGCCTTGGTCGCCTTCGCGCTCGTGTGCTGCTGGAGCTGCTGGTTCTTGTAGTCCTGGGCTCGCGTCGTCATGCCGCGGAGTATAGGTACGTTCGTGCGCGCGCGCAGCTTCGGGCGCAAAGAATCGGATCGCCACGCGCCCGCGCGAGAGGTAAAATGACAATGGGCCATGGACTCGAACGAGCGCGAAGCCGACTGGCTCAAGCACGCCGCGGAGCGGTGGGAGCGCAAGAAGGCTGAAGAGAAGGCGCAGCGCGAGCCGCCGCCGGGCGATCCCGCGGCGCCGGGCGAGATGGCCGAGGCCGGGGCGGCGAAGGCCGAGTCGCCGTCGCCCACCGTCGAGAAGACGCCGCCTGCCGCGGGATGCGCGCGCGCCGGCGAGCCGCCGCCGGACATCGCCGATCTCGCGCGCAGCGCGCTCGAGCCGGCGCCCGACAAGGCGTCGAGCGCGCCGTGGCCGGTGATGCTCGCCGCCGGCGGAGCGGCCGAGTCGCCGTCGCACGACGCGCTGGTGCCGCATCCGAGCCTGCTCGATCGGTGGCGCTCGCTCGGTCGCCGGCTGCCCGCGCCGGCGAAGTGGGGGCTCGCGGGCTCGGGCGCAGTCGCGCTGCTCCTCGTCGGTTGGTTGATCTTGCACGCGCCCGCCGCTTCGCCGCCCGCCGCCAACGCGGCTCCATCGCCGGCGTCGACCGCGACCGCGCTTGCGCCTGCGCCCGCGATCGCCGCCGAGCCGTCGTCGCCGGCAGTCGCGCCCGTCGTCGCGCCGCCCACGCCGGCGGAGACGAGCGCGCCGACCGCGAGCGCCGATCGCGCTCCACACAAGCGCTCCGGACACCACCATCACAAGAAAGCCGCCAAGCCCAAGACCGCCAAGCACTCGCGCTCGACCGTCAAGCGCTAGCGCGCGCCTGCGGCAAATTGCCGCAGCGCTACTTTTGTGACACCACGAACTGGTTGCCCTCCGAGTCCTTCATCATCAGCATGGTGCCCCACGCCTCCTTGCGCGGCGGCCCGGCGAACTCCACGCCGCGCGCCTCGAGCTCTCGATAGGTGCGCTCGATGTCGTCGCAGGCCAGGCTGAGGTTCATGAACCCGCCCACGCGCGCCTCGTGCCCCTCGGGCGTGAACAGGACGACGCGCGTCTGCGCGCCGGGGATCTTGAGCTCGATCCAGCGCTGCCGATCGTCGAACGGCTGATCGGTGAACACCGTGAACCCGAGCTTCTCGGTATAGAACGCGAGCGCGCGCTTCTGGTCGCTGACCGGAACGCTGACGAAGTCGACGTGCTTGATCATGACGCCCTCCCTGCCGACTCTCTAGTCGCTGCGCGCGCCGCGGTAAAGCCCCAAAGCGCCGCCCGCGCGCGATGCGCACCACCGGAAGCTATAGTCGTGAGCACTATAGTGTCCATCACTGTACTTGTGAACACTATATCGTTTGATACCATAGCGACATGCGCTCCATTCCCATCGACCGCTATGTCATCGAGACGCTGATGCGCGACCTGCTCTCGCACGACAAGCGCCCGTCGGCGTTCGTGGTCTATCTCTGGCTCTGGCTGCGCACTCACGGCGACGGCAAGGCGCGCGTGCACCAGAGCCACCAGCAGCTCGCCGACGCGACCGGGCTGTCGAAGAGCGCGGTGCAGACGGCGGTGCGGATCCTGGCGCGGCGCCGGCTGGTCGACGTCAAGCGGCGCTCCAAGACCGCCACGCCCGAGTACCACGTCCGGCGGCCCTGGAACGACTAGCGGCGGCGCGTCACATTTCGCCGCGGCCGGCCTCTACTACTTCGAGGAGGCGATCATGACGAAGCACGAGGCAACCGGCGACGGCAGGACGGCCGAGACGGCGCGGCCGGCGGATCGCAGCGGCAACTCCGGGCGCGCGCGGACGAGTCGCTCGCCGCTGCGGGCGGTGGCGGTAGGTGCGGCATTTTGCCGCATCGTCGACGAGCGCAACCTGCCGCGCGTCCGCTAGGCCGGCGGAGCGCCTGGCCGCGCCGGTGGCGCGAGGAGAATCCTGGCGCAGTGGAGTTGCAGGCCGTGCTCGCGCGGGAATGAACCCGCTACAACGTTTCCGGAGTCGAGTCCGAAACCAGGTCGAGCAGATCGGAAATGTTCGCGAACTGGAATCCGCTGTCGCGGAGTCGCGGGACCAGCCACTTCGTGAGCAGGAGCGGCCCTTCGTACCCGACGTTGAACTCCGGACGGTCGTGCAGCAAGATGATGCCGTTCAGCTTCGGGCGGGTGCCGAGCGATTGCAGATAGCGGGCGCCACAGTCCGCGACGTCGAGCCCGTTGTGCCAGCAATCGTAGTCTCGACCGTCGACGTCCCACATGACCGGGCCGACCAATCGATCGAGGGACTGCGCGGTGCGGGCGCGCGCGTCGGTGGCGTCGTCCCAGGCGCCGTAGGGTGGGCGAAAGAGCAGGATCCCGTCGTGGATGTGCTTCCGCAGAATGAACTGAGTCATCCCCAGCTCGAACACGAGAGCGTTGGTGCTGCGTTCGCGCGGCAGGCGACAGTGGTCTTCCGTGTGATTCGCGACGCGATGGCCGAGGCCGACCAGCTCGTCGAGCAGCGACGGCGGATAGTATCGAGGGTCGGCGACCGGCGCCTGAGCATGACCATCGCCACAGGTGCGAGTGTCCATCGGAGCGACACAGCGGCCGCCTTTGAATGACTTGCAAATGCGGCGTCCGTTGATGAAGAACGTCGCCTGGATGTTGTTCTGGTTGAGATAGGTCGCCACCTCGAGCGTGTGCTCGTCGGGGCCATCGTCGTACGTGAGGATCACGGTCTTTGGAGGCAGCGTGTCTCCGTGAATGCCTTTCGCCGTCAAGCCGAGAATGTCGAGATCATCGGGCGGACTCTCGGCGGGAGGAGTGGACAGGCCGGGCGGAGAACAACCGCTCACGAGCGACGCCAGAAACGCCGCGACGAAAACGGAGGCGGAGGGGCTGAGCGGCGTGCGACTCATGGCGGCTACCGAGAAGGAAGCCGCACTCTAGCGAGCGGCCATCGTTCGCGCAAGCAACGTGCACGTGACCGGCCGCGCGCGAGCGTGTGTTATAAGAGCGCACTCGCGCGATGAGCCCGTTCCGCGTCAGCATCGTCGTGGCCTGCTACGAGCAGGGCGCCTTCTTGCACGAGTGTCTGGCCAGCATCGCCGCCCAGACGCACCCCGCCCACGAGGTGATCGTCGTCGACGACGGCTCGCGCGACCCGCATACGGTCCGCGCGCTCGACGAGCTGTGCCGGGCGCCGATCCGCCTGGTGCGCCAGCCGAACCTCGGCGTGTCGGCGGCGCGCAACCGTGGCATCGCGCTGGCGACCGGCGACTGGATCCTGCCGCTCGACGTGGACGATAAGCTCGCGCCCGACGCGCTCGCCGAGTACGAGGCCGCGGTCGCGCGCGATCCGGCCGTCGATATCTGGTACCCCGACGTGCAGATATTCGGCGTCGACAAGCTGGAGTGGGACGCGCCCGAGTACACGCCCTGGCGGTTGCTCTGGCTCAACATGCTGGTCAGCTCGTCGCTGGTCCGGCGCGCGGTGTTCGACGCGGGGCTGACGTTCAACGAGGAGATCCGACTCGGCTACGAAGATTGGGAGTTCTGGATCCGCGCGTGCTGCGAGCACGGCTTCCGCGCGCGCGCCCTCGAGAAGCGAGTGTTCTTCTACCGCAAGTGGGGACACAGCCGACTCCAGGCGTCGGATGCGCAGGCCGAAGCGTCGCGGCAACAGCTTCGTTGGTCGTGTCGCATCTTCGGCGACGGCGCGCGGCTCGACGCGCTCAAGCGGGAGCACAGCCCGTTCTTCGCCATCGCGGCGCGCACGCCGGCGCTCGCCGGTGCGCTCGAGGCGCAGGAGTTCAAAGACTGCCGCGTCGTCGACGATTGCGATCGCGTGTTGGCGAGCGGCGAGCTGAGCCTGTTCGCCGAGCGGCCGGGCCGCGTGCTGCTGGTCAGCCTCGCCGACGAGCCACTGGCGGGGGCGCTGCGCGACGATCGCTGGCTGCTCGAAAAGCTCGCGCTCGAATTCGAGGCGGAGCGCCCGTCGCTGCTCTGGCTGGTGACCGCCGACGAGCCGGGCGCGGCCTATTCGGGACAGCTCGCGGCCGTAAGGCGGCGCGCGCCGGGCGATCGACCGCGCGCGGTCGGGCTCGCGATCCCGCTCGACGGTTTTCTCGGTCGACCCGAGATCATCGAAAGCCGAGACGGCCTGGTCGCCGACGTGGCGCGCTACGCGGAGTGGCTCGCGCCCGATCGCGTTCGCAGCATGATCGTGTGTGGGCCGCACGACGCCGCCGTGCCGCGGCCGCTCGCCGAGGCGGAGCGCGAGCCCGAGCCGCCGCCAGCGCCCGCGCCGCCACCGATCGCGCCCGCGCCCGCGCCGTCGCAGGTGAAGTTGCGCGTCGAGGCGTTCGGGCAGGGCGTGAGCCGCCTCGCGCGCGGCATCATCGGCCCCGACTGGCACGACAAGCTGTGGCAGCAGCGACAGCTCGTGCGCGTGCGCGGCTGGTTCGAGCCGCCGCCTCCTCCTGCGCCGCCGCCGCCGCCGCCGCCCGCGATCGTCGCGCTACGCTTCCGCAAGGGGCCGGTACCGTTCGACGTGAGCGCGCGCCGCCGCTCCGAGCTGTACCAGGTCTCCATCGATGCGCCGCGCTTTCCGCCGAGCGCCGACGGTCCGGCGCTGTTGGTGGTGGTGCCGTGGATCATCTACGGCGGCGCCGATCGCGCCATCATCGACATGCTCCAGGGACTCACGCGCCTGCGTCCCGGCCTGCGCAAGTACGTGGTCTCCACGGTCCCGTGCGAACAGAAATGGGCCGAAGAGGTCTTGCCGTACGTCGACGGTTGCTTCCACGTGCCGCCGATCGCGCGCGAGCAGCGCCACCAATTCCTGGCGCGGCTCGTCGGACGACTCGGCGTCACCTCGCTGCTGATCATGAACAGCGTGGACGGCTTCGACGCGCTCGCGCTCATCCGCCGCGAGCATCCGCACGTGCGTGTAGTGACCCAGCAGCACTGCTTCGATCCCGACCCCACGAGCGGCGCCGAGTCGGGACACCCTGCGTACGCGGCGTCGCGAGTCAACAACTTGATTGACGCGTACGCCAACGTCTCGCGCCAGCTCTGCGATGATCTCCGCGCTCGCTACTACGTCTCGCCGAGCAAGCTGCACCCGATCTACCTCGGCATCCGCACCGAGCTGTTCCTCGACGCGCGCCGGCCGCGCTTCGTGCCGGGGCGCCGACCGATCGTGCTGTGGCTCGGGCGTCTCGCGGATCAAAAGGATCCGTTCACCGCGCTTGCGGTCGCCAGGCTGTGGCGCGATCGGCACGGCACTGAGCGCCTGCACTTTCAGCTCG
>DASREC010000501.1:0-30569 GCA_035652295.1 Polyangia bacterium | reverse complement strand
GCTGATTGTCGCCGACGGCGAGCGACGTGGCGGTGCGCGGCTGGGTGCCGGATTGGTACTCGACTGCGAGCGAGAGCTGCGGGAACCAGAGGGTCGCGGCCAGGGCTGCGATGAGCTTGCGCACGACCCGATACTTTACCGCGACCGACGAGAAATAGGTTGCGCAAGACGCAAGACGGCGCTTAATGAAATCAGTAGATGCGCGCGATCAACACCCGTCCACCACGCGGGGCCGCCAAAGCAAAGGCGCGGCTCACGCCTCCGCCCGAAGAAGTCGGCTTGTGGCTGGGTGTGCACGACTCGTCGCGCATCGAGTGGACCGCGTCGGTGCCGCTGCCGCGCTCGGGCGATCTGAAGTACGAGATCGAGTTCAGCTTCGAGATCCCGTCGAACATCTACTGCACGCACAACGTCTGGGACCACAAGCAGTCGTTCACGCGGCTGCAGAGCCCGACGGAAGAGGGCGAGCTGTCGATCGATCGCGCCGACCTCGACGAGCTCCGGCGCGATACGCTCGGCGTGGCGCACCGGCTCAAGCGGCAGCGCGACGCGTTCGGGCGCGCGTGCATCGGCGCGGCGGCGCAGCTCACCGAGGCGCTGCACCCGCAGCTCGAGCAGAAGCTGATGGACGCGGTGGAGCAGGCGGTGTCGGTGGTGGCGGAGATGCGCCGCTGCCTCGAGGCGCCGGTGAGCGCGGACGCGGTGCCGCCCGACGTGAGCCGCGAGTGGCGGCTGGCCGACGAGTTCCTCTCGCACCAGCTGCTCGATTTTCTCGGCGCGTCGCAGCGCTCGCTCGACGACGTGCTGCTCGGCGTGAGCTCGCGGATGCTCGAGCTCGACTGCTCGTTCACCGATCGCGTGCGCGAGCGGCTGGCCGAGGGGCTCAAGGACGAGCTCGAGCACCGGCAGGCGCGCGGCTTCGTGAGCCCGCGCGCCGACTCGCCGCGCGCCCTCGCCGAGTTCGTCGGGCGCGCGTCGCAGCTCAAGAAGCATTTCCAGGACGTGCTGTTCCTCGACGTCGAGGCGTACATGGTCGACTTCCGCCTGCGCAATTACACGGCGGTGGTGGCGGCGTCGCTGGCGGCGGCGTTCTGGCTGGCGTTCACGCTGATCCCGATCGGGCCGGGCACGCGCTTCGGTGTGTCGGTCGGCACCTTCACGGTGATGTTCGCGATCGCGTACGCGCTCAAGGATCGCATCAAGGAGACGCTGCGCGCGTGGCTGGCGGGGCGGCTGGTGCGGCTCTACGGGCAGCGGGTGGTCAAGCTGCGGCTGCCGGGGCGCCTGCACGCGGCGCGGCCGGTTTTGATCGAGGCGCGCGAGACGTTCGATTGCGAGGCGCAGACGCGCGACGATCACCTGAACCGCGCCGCCGGGCGCACGGTGCGCGTGATGATCCTGCGCTACAAGGTGCGCGGCGAGGCGCACGCGCAGCGCTCGCTGGAAGAGGCCGGCATCGCCAGTTGCAAGCACATCTTCCGCTACGACCTGTCGCCGATCTTCAGCCGCCTCGACAACGCGGTGAAGCAGGTGCCGATCCTCGACGAAGTCTCGCGGCGCGTGCGCTTCGTCGAGGCGCCGAAAGAGTATCGGCTCGCGGTTCGTCTCCAGGCGAACGTCCTCGGCCACGAGACCGTGGAGCATGCGTTGCTCGTCGTCTCCAAGCGCGGCATCGAACGCGTCGAACCGGTCGCTGCGGAAAACGCTTAGCCGGTAGTGTCACGCGCGGGCTTGCGACTCGCGTTCTTTTTTTCGGCAGTCCTCAGGCGCTATATGGCTGACTTCCGACTCCTTGCCGCTCCGACGAGGAGGGCTTACCCGAAGCCATAGGACTGGTTGTGCTCGTTTGAACCGCGCGCCCTCCGGGCTGGCGAAAAAAAGAACGCGAGTCCGCCCGCGCTACTCAGCCAACTTTCTGATGTCGGCGTTGCCGAAAGCGTAATGAGCGGGTGGGCGCGAAAATCGTTTTTCGCCGGCGTTGAGGAGCGCTCGCCGTCTGCGGCGATGCCAGCGACGAATCGAGCGAAGCACGTGCCGCGCGCAGCCGTTGCTGCGTAGCAGCAGCGGCGAGCACGGCGTATGCGAGCGTCCGGCGAAAAACGATTTTCGCGCCCGCCCGCGAGAGTAGCGGGGGTCAGTAACGGCCGCGGGCGCGTTCTTTGGCTGGGAGGATTTCGAGGCACGTCGTCCACCATCCCGTCTCGATGGTCTCGACGAACTCTTCGCAGATCTTTTCGGCGCGCATCTCGGACGCGAGGCGCGCGTGATCGTACTCGACGGGGATCAGCTCGGCTTCGACGGCGTCGTCGCTCGTCGAGAGGACGGCGTACCAGACGGCGGTGCGGCCGTCGTTGGCCGGCCTGCCGATGGCGCCGACGTTCACCACCAGCCGACCGTCGCGCAAGCGGCGCTGCCACGGAAGGCCGGTGTGCGTCACCAGCAAGACGTCGGCGGCGTAGTCGTCGCAGAGGCGCTGGAGGAACGCGTCGGGCGACGTCGACTCCCACAGGAACTCGTTCACCTTGCGCGGCGAGCCGTGCGCCATCAGCACGCGCCGCCCGCCCCAGGTCTCGCGCAGCGACGGCGGCAGCGCGCGCAGCAGCGGCCGGCGCGCGGCGGCGGTGTGCTGTCGCGTGTATTCATACGACAGCCGGGCGTAGTGATTGTCGCGCGGATCGGTGTAGCCGCATCCACAGTCGGGCAGATCGTGCCCGATCGAGTGATCGTAGTTGCCCTGCATCACGACGACGTCGCGTGTATCCAGAATCGGGAACACGCGGTCGGGGTGCGGCCCGAAGCCGCCGAGATCGCCGAGGCAGTACGAGCGCGCGCAGCCGCGGCGCGCGGCGTCGTCGAGCACCGCCTCGAGCGCGAGGTAGTTGTTGTACACGCCGCCGAACACCGCGTAGCGCGTCACGTGCGGCACGACAGCCCGTCGACGATGCAGGTGCGGCACGCCGCCCAGCGTAGCTTGAGCTCGCGGCGCGCGCCGTCGAGCGAATAGGCCAGGCGCGCGTCGGGCGCGTCGAGCAGGATCGGGCAGGTCATCACGCCCGACGCGGTGACCAGGCGCGAGCTGGCGCACTGCAGCTCCGCCGCCTGCGCGTCGTCGAGCGGCGCGCGCAGGCAGTCGAGCTCGTCGTCGCGATAGCCGTGCGTGCGGCGCGCCTCGCGGCCGATGCGCAGGAGCGGCAGGAACTTCACGCGCGGATGCTCGAGGCCGAGCGAGCGCGCGAAGTCGAAGAAGCGCAGCCGCGCCTCGGTGGCGTGGAGCCCCGTCGAGTGCTCGACCACGGTGAGCGCCGGCGAGAGCCCCGCGCGCGCCAGCTCGGCGATCCCGGCGGTGATGGTGGCGAACGTGCCGCGGCCGCGCACCGGATCGTTCTCCTCGGCGCTCATGCCGTCGAGGCTGACGCGCAGATCGAACGAGTAGCGCGCGGCGTCGAACAGCGCGCGCGCCCGCCGCGCCTCCTCGGCGCCGACGAGGATCCCGTTGGTGAGCACGGTGAGCGGCCCGCGCGCGAGCGCCGCTTCGCACAGCGCCCAGAACTCCGGGTGCAGCATCGGCTCGCCGCCGGTGAAGTAGTACTCGCGCGCGCCCAGCCGCTCCGCCTCGTCGAGGAACTCGAGCACGCGCGCGCTCTCCATCATCGGCACGCGCGTCTCGTTCGGGCCGCAGGTGATGAAGCAGTGCCGGCAGGCGATGTTGCACAGCGTGCCGGTGAGCTGGAACCAGACGGTGTCGAGGCCGGCGAACGCGACCGTCGGCGCGCTCGCCTCGTCGGCGACCAGCGGCAGCGAGAGCACGGGCAGGCGCATCGACGTCACGCTAGCACGCGCTCAGCCGCAGATGCCGCTCTGGCAGCTACGGCCCGGCTCGCACGTGTCGCCGGCGCAGCAGCGCTCGTCCTTGACGCCGCAGTGCTCGCACATCGTCGACTGCGCGTTGCACACGTACGGCTCGCTGCAGTAGTGCCCGCCGTTGTTGCCGGGGCAGCACGCCTGGCCGCGGCCGCCGCAGCTCTGGCACTGCGACGACACGCACGTCGAGAACTGCGCGGTGCAGCCGATCGAGTCGCCGCAGCACGGCTCGCCGACGCGGCCGCAGCCGGTGCAGCCGCCGCCGACGCACGTGCCCTCGACGTCGCCGCACGACGCGCCCTCCATCAAGCACACCGGCGAGGCGCCGAGGTGGCTGCAGCAGCCTCCGCCGGGGCAGTAGTTGCCTTCGCAGCAGAGCTGGTCGGCGACGCCGCACTGCTCGCAGCGGCCCGACGCCGGATTGCACGCCAGGCCCGAGGCGACGCAGTAGTCGGCGATCGCGGCGCCGCCGGCGGCGGGCGAGCCCGGGCAGCAGCTGTCGTTGAGGCCGCCGCAGTTGGTGCTGGTGGCGAGGTTGGCGCAGCTGGCGAGGGTGCAGGTTCCCGTCGAGGAGGTGCACGTGCCGGTGGTCGCGACGCAGTCGCCGCCGACGCAGCAGCCGCTCGACGCGCACGTGTCGCGGCCGCAGCACGGCTGGCCGGTGGCGCCGCACGCGGCGGGCGCGCCGTCGAGACACACTTGATTCGCGCCGGTGCCGCTCGGGAAGTCGTCGCCCGAGGCGATGCAGCGCTGCGCCTTGGAGCAGCAGCCGCCGCCGACGCACTGCTGCGCGCCCACGCCCGGGCAGCACACCTGCGTCGGCAGGCCGCACGGTCCCGCGTCGGCGGCGCCGCCGTCGAGCGCGAGCGGCGCGTCGGGCGCGCCGCCGTCGGAGATGCGCCCGAGATCGCCCGCACCGCCGCCGTCGCCGAAGCGGTAGTCGAAGCTGTCGGCGAGCGTGCAGCCGGCGAGCAGCAACAGCGAGGTCAGGCTCAGGCTACGCATAAGGTCCCAAAATTCGGGCTCGCTCCATGATACCACGCGCGCCCTCGCGAGCGATTGGTAAGGCGGCGAGGGATCCCGTATCCTTCACGGCCGTCGTGCGCAGAAAAGGTCCGCGAGCGCAGATCCTCCTCGCCGTCGCCGGCGGCGCCGCCGTGCTGGTCGCGGCGTGGGTGCTGGCCGCGCCCGATCCGCCGCTGCGCATTCCGCCGCTGCATCCGCCGCACGCGGTGCGCGCCGCCCAGCCGACCGCGCGCGCGCCGGGAGCGCCCGAGGACGATCCGATCGTCGACGACGCGCCGCCGCCGCCGAGCGCGACGGGAAATCCCGACGAGCCGACGCGCCGCGATCTGGAGGCCGGCATGGAGAGGACCAAGAAGCACGTCGCGCGCTGCCAGTCGCTCGAGCAGTTCTCGGGGACGCTGATGGTGCGCGTGGTGATCGCGCGCAGCGGCAACGTGCAGTCGGTGACCGTGCAGCCGCCGCTCGACAAGACGCTCACCGGGCAGTGCGTGCAGAAGGCGGTCAAGAACGCCGCCGAGTTTCCGCGCTTCAAAGGCGAGCAGACGCCGTCGGTGGAGCTGACGTACCCGTTCTTCTTTCGCGGCGACGGCGTGATGTAGCCGGGACGCGAAGCGGACCCGGCGATCCGCGCAGCTACGGCTCGCCGAGGTAGCGCAGCGCCTCGCGCTCGTCGGTGAACACGTGCGCGGCGCGATCGTCCTGCTTCGCCAGCCGCTGCACCTGGAGCTTGCCGGCCATGCTGCGCACCAGGATCGCCTGGCGCGAAAAGCCGGACAGCTTTTTTCGCCAGCGCTCGATCGCGCGCTCGAACTCGGGATCGTTGCGGCCGGGCGGACCCTGGCGCAGATCGAACAGCAGCTTGAGCCCGGTCTCGCGCGCCAGCGCCGGCTCCACCTCGCCGTAGATGCGCGCGATCGCCTCCAGCGACGGGAACGGCGCGGCGCTGCGGGTGAGCGTGACCAGGCCGCGCGCGCGATCGACGTCGACGGAGAAGTAGTCGTTGCGGAACGTCTCGGCCATGCGCGTTGGATGCGCTACGGCTTCTCGAGGTCGCGCAGGCGGCGGCGCAGGGTGCCGTTGCGCAGCGCCGCGAGGGCGACGGCGATCGAGAGCAGCATGATCAGGCCGAGGCCCGAGAGCGACAGCGCGGCCACGGTCGCGCGCTCGCCGTGCGCCACGCGCAATGGGCCGAAGTGATCGAGCGGCGGGGCGTTGTCGTCGGGCGGCGCGGCGGCGAACACCACGCTCACGTCGGCGGGCTGCAGCGTGGCCACCGCGCCGGCGACCAAGCGGCGCACGTCGGCCTCGCTCGCCGGCAAAGTGCCGCGCGCCTTGACCAGCACCGACGCCGTCGGGCGCCCGTGCGCGCCTGCGGTCGCCAGCGGATCGTCGGCGGGCAGCGCCAGGTGCACGCGCGCCGCGGTCACGCCCGGCATCGCCTCGAGCGTGCGCTCGAGCTCGGCCGCCATCGCCGCCGCGTAGCGCGCGCGCTCCTCGACGGCGCTCGGCAACAGCGACGAATCGCCGAACGTCTCGGCTAAACCTTTCTGCCCGCGGCGCGGCAGATCGTGCGCCTCGAGCAGCGTGAACGCGCGCGCGACGTCGGCGCGCGCCACCACGATCTTGTAGCCGCCCTGATCGTCGGCGACCTTGTCGGCCGGCAGCCCCGCCGTCTCCAGCAGCGCCGCCACCTGATTGGCCTGCCGCTCGTCGAGCCCGTGCTCCAGCTCGACGCCGCAACCCGCGGCGCACACCACCAGGCTCGCGATCAGCGCACGCACAAATTCGCATCATACGCCCGCTTTCGCAGCGCGCGCAAACTTGTCCCGCGCGAGAGGCCGCGCTTAAATAGCCGGTCCCGAGGACGCGTCCCTATATAAGGAGGATTCGATGCGCTCACGTTGGCTCCTGGTCGCCGCGCTGCTCGCGCCCGCCGCGCTCGTCGGTGGCAGCGCCGTCGCCGAAGGTCTGAAGAACCTGCAGGTGCTCCCGAAGACGACGACCAAGGACGAGATCAAGCAGATCATGAAGGCGCAGGCCAAGGCGCTCGACGTCGAGTGCGATCACTGCCACAACGTCCCCGACATGGCCTCCGACGACAATGCGAACAAGAAGATCGCGCGCGAGATGATGAAGATGACGTTCGAGATCAATCAGAAGTGGATCAAGCCGCTCAAGAACGCGGAGAAAAATCAGGTCACCTGCGGCACCTGCCATCGCGGCCATGAAGAGCCGCCCGCCTTCACCGGAAAATAGCTCAGCGGCGCGCGCGCCGTTTGCCGTCGGATGGCGGGAGCTGCTCGGGGGCGACGTCGGCGCGTTCGAGCGCGGACTTGAGCATCGCGATGGCGCGCGCGTGCAGGCGCGACGACCAC
This sequence comes from Polyangia bacterium, assembly GCA_035652295.1. GTDB lineage: Bacteria > Myxococcota_A > Polyangia > Palsa-1104 > Palsa-1104 > DASREC01. Next base: position 23,307 of record DASREC010000501.1, on the reverse strand, counting down.
GACTTCGACAGGCCGAGCGCCTGGCCCGCCTCGGCGAGCGAACGATCCTCGTAGTAGTAGAGCTCCAGCAGCCGGCGCTCTTTCTCCGGCAGCGCGCCGAGCGCGTCGCGGATCGCCCGGTTGCGCTCGCGCCGCTCGACGTGCTGCTGCGGGTGCGGGCCGGCGGCGTCGCCTCCGTCGCCCTGCGCGTCGAGCGAGGTCACGAAGATCGCCGCCACGCCGCCGAGCGCCTCGGCGAGGTAGCGCAGCTCGTCCTCGAGGTTGACCGCGCGCGGCGACGGATCGTCAGAGCCGAGCGACGCCGCGCCCGCCTCGCGATCGGCGAGATTTTGCAGGTACGCCGCCGCGCGCTCCTCGAAGCGCTGGCGCGCGTACTCCGAGCGCGGCAGCCAGCCCATGCCGCGCAGCCCGTCGAACATCGCGCCGCGCACGCGGTAGTACGCGAAGGTGGTGAACGACGTGCCGTGCCGCCCGTCGTAGCGCTCGGCCGCCTCGAGCAAACCCTGCATGCCGTACGCGACCAGGTCGTCGAACTCGATCTCGCGCGGCAGCTGCTCCTTGATCTTGGCTGCGATCGATCGGACGAAGGGCACGTTGGCGTCGACGAGGCGCTGGCGATCCTTGGCCGTCGTCCGCATGGGCGATCCAAATTATCACGTTCGCGCGGCGCGCGCGGCAGTAGTGCGTTTGCGACGGTGGTGATAAGATCGCCGGAGTAGCGGATGAGCCTGTCGAAGCTTCAAATTTTTCTCGCCGCCGCGGCGCTCGCCGGCGGCTGCGCCAAGCCGTTCGCCGAGGCGGTCGATCTCGGCGGCGGCGGCGGGCCCGACGACTTCGCCGTGCTGGTGCCGCACGATCTCGCCGGGCGCGACTTCTCGTCGAACGTGCCGTGCGATCTCGGCGCCGGCTGGAAGGTCTGCAACGGCATGTGCCTCGCGCCCACGCAGTGCTGCACCGGCAACGACTGCCCGTCGCCGCCGACCGGCCAGGCGCTGTGCATGCAAGGCGTCTGCGTGGTGAGCTGCAACGCCGGCTACCGCTCGTGCATGACCAACTGCATCCCCAACACCGCGTGCTGCACCAACACCGACTGCAACGCCGGGCCGCACGTCACCGCGACCACCTGCAACGTCGGGACGGGGCAGTGCCACATCGGCAGCTGCTTGAACGGCTACTACGATCTCGACGGCACGTTCCAGAACGGCTGCGAGTGCGCCGATCAAAACAAGGGCAAGACGTGCGGGAGCGCCACCGCGATCGGCGCGCTGCCGCAGGGCGCGACGCTGACCTCGACGGGAAATCTGCCCGGCCCGACGATCGAGAACTGGTTCAGCGTCAGCTTCACCGGCACCGCGCAGGCGTCGAACCCGAAGGTGGTGCTGTCGACCAACCCGGGCAACCAGTTCAAGCTCGACGTGTTCTCCGACTGCTCGCAGGGCATGGTGGCCGCGTGCAGCGAGCCGGGCCAATCGCCGCGCGGCATCACCACGTTCGAGATGAAGAACACGATGGGCGATCCGACCGGCAACGGCACCGGCTCGACGCCGTGGGTTTCGGCGTCGGGCACCTTCTACGTGCGCGTGTCGCGCAACGGCTCGAACGCCACGTGCGACACCTACGGCCTGACGTGGTCGGATTGATCGATCATACTTCGCGCAGGGCCATGGCCAAAGACTACGAGTGTCCGGCGTGCAAGAACCCCGTCGATCGCGCGGCGACGGTGTGCTCGAACCCGGTGTGCCGCGCCGAGCTGGCGTTCTGCTCGCACTGCCGCGACGTCACCACGTACACGCTCACCGAGAAGCGCGACGGGCGCTTCGAGCGCGACAAGTACAAGTGCGCGCGCTGCGAGCGGGTGGGCGTCAAGTGCATCACCTGGCTGGTCGGCGGCTACTGCAACGGGCTGGCGCGCGCCGGCGACGGCAAGCTGCGTGACAAGCCGCTGTGCGCGGCGTGCAACGATCGCGTCGGCGAAGTGGGGCGCTCGGTGATCGGCTGGTCGCTCATCGGCGCGGTCGGCGGCTTTCTGAAGCCGCGCCGCTGATCGATGGCGCTGCTCACGCCGCTCGACGAGCCGACGGCGCGCGCGCTCCTCGCCGAGTACGGGCTGGCGCTCGAGCGGCTCGAGGCGCTGCCGGCGCACGGCACGGTCAACTCCAACTTTCGCGTGCGCGCGTCGGGGCGCGACTGGTTCCTGCGCGTGAACGAGGGCAAGACCGACGACGACGTGGCGCGCGAGGCGGCGCTGATCGAGCGGCTGCGCTCGGGCGGGCTGCGCACGCCCGAGGTCAAAAAAAGCACGAACGGTCGTGCTTTTCTGCGGCTGGGCGAAAAGCCGGTGACGCTGTTCCCGTGGCTCGACGCGCGCGAGGCGTCGCCCCAGCCGAGCGATCCGTCGACGGTGCGCGTGGTCGGCCGCGCGCTCGCCGAGCTGCACCGCGCCGGCCGCGGCCTCGACGCCGCCGCGCTGCCGCGCGATCACTACACGCTCGACGAGCTGGAGCGCCGCCTGCGGCGTTTTGCCGCAGACGCGCGCCTGGCCGGGATCGCCCCGCGCCTGGCCGAGGAGCTCGCGCGCGCCCGCCGCCGCCCCGCGCTGCCGTCGGGCCTGGTGCACCAGGATCTGTTCCCCGACAACCTGCTCGTCGACGGCGCGGGCGAATTGGTGGCCATCCTCGATCTCGAGCAGGCGACGTTTGGCCCGTACGTCTACGACTTGGCGGTGGCGGTGAACGCGTGGTGCTGGGACGGCGAGCGCATCGTGCGCGCCGCCGCCGACGCGGTGCTCGACGCCTACCACGCGCTGCGCCCGCTCGAGCCCGCCGAGCGCGCCGCGTTTCCCGACGAGGCGCGCCGCGCCGCCGCGCGCTTCACCATCACCCGCATCACCGACGTCTTCCTCGCCGACGGCGTCGATCCCGAGCTGCGCGCGCGCAAGGACTTCGCCGAGTACGCGCGCCGCCTCGAATTCTGGAGCCGCGCGTGAGATGCTGGCGATCGTGCGTCTTGCGCTCGTCGCGTGCGTCGCGTTCGCCGGCTGCGGTTTTCGCGGCACCGCGCCGCCCGACGACGCCTCAGCGCCGCTCGATCTGACGACGGCCGGCGACGGCGCGAGCGCGGGCGATTTCGCCATGCCGATGGGCGGCAGCGGCCCCGGCCCGCTCGGCGCGCTGCCGACCGGCTACTGCTGCTCGGCGAGCGAGCAGTGCCGCAGCCGCCAGTGCATCAACCTCGGCTCGGGCCCGTACTACTGCGCCGACGTCTGCACCGACGCCACGCCGTGCTCCGGCTTCTCGACGCAGTACCAGTGCGACACCGCCATCGACACTTGCACGCCGGTCAACGATCCCTACACCTGCATCGACGGCGCGACGTATCAGCACGGCGGCAAACCGAACGGCGCCTGCTGCAGCGGCAAAATGCCGCAGTCGGGCGAGGAGTGTCTCGGCGGCCTCTGCCTGCAAACCGGCGACGCGTCCAACCCCTACTACTGCTCGCAAGGCTGCAACGACCTGACGCCGTGTCCGACGGGCTACACTTGCAAGCCGTTCGGCATCACCACGAAAAATCCCGGCCAGTGCTGGCTGACCGCGACGACGTACACCTGCCAGTGATCTATTTTTTGACGCGCGCGATGTAGTTGCGCAGCGTCTCGCGCTTGCTCTCGTCGAGCTCGACGTAGCGGATGCCCATGTCCATCGGCGGATCGCGGTTGGCCCACACCACCTCGCCGCGCAGCGCCAGCGACGTGCCCAGCTCGGGGAAGTTGATCACGAGGTCGACCATGGTGCCGATCTCCTCGATGCTCGGGCTGGAGATGCAGATGCCGCCGAGGGAGATGTTCTGGATGCGGTGATACAGCAGCACTTCGCTGCCGGTGTAATCGACGTACGCGCTGACTTCGTAGCGCGGAAACTCCCTCGTGCGCCGGTCCTCCTCCGACATACGAACCTCCTCGGCCGCTGATGCTTCCCCGCACGGTTTATACCACAGCCGCCGGGAAGTCGCGCCTTTGCGCCGAGCGTGGTATGCACCGGCCGAGGGAATAGCGCGGTCGAGCGCGCGTTGATCGACACGGAGGCAGGATGTCCCGGCTCATCGGAATGCTGGCGGTGATGGCGTCGGCCGCGCTTGGCGGCTGCGCACACTTTCAAACCATTCCCGGCACCAAGGTGGTCGATACCAAGGAGAACCGCGAGATCATCGACGTGTGCGAGCGCTATCGCCACGCGCTCGAGGAGCGCGACCCGGTGACGCTGCTGGCGCTGGCGCACCCGAACTACTACGAGGACTCGGGCACGCCCAAAGGCGACGACGATTATGGTTACGAAGGGCTCAAAGAGGTGCTGTCGCGCCGCCTCGCCGCGCTGCGCACGCTCCGCTACAACATCGAATATCGCAAAGTGGAGATCGAGGGGCACCACGCGCGCGTCGACATCCGCTACGACGCGTCGTTTCAGATCGCCACCGAGATGGGCGATCGCTGGGAGCGCAAGCAGAACGACAAGCGCATCGAGCTGGAGAACGACGGCCACCGCTGGCTGATCATCGCCGGCATGTAGCGCGCCGCGCGCCGCTCGCTCAGGGAAGCTGCGGGCGCCGCGTCGCCATGCTGATGAGGCCGAGCAACAGGCCCACGCCGCCGATCACCATCAAGATCAATCCCACCATCGGCAGATTCACGCCCGGGACGCGATAGTTCACCGCCCAATAGAGAATCGCGCCGATGGCAATCAGGAAGATGCTGCCGCCTGCGTACATGGCAACCAGCACACGCAAGAGCGGGGCCGCGTGATAGAAACGCCGGCGTGAAACCGCGCGGCAGCCGATGGCCCGTCGCCGCGGCCGCGCTCGTCACCGCGGCGGCGATCGCGATCGTCTGCGCGTATCGCGCGCGGCCGGGCGCGCTCGGCATGGCGGGGGCGGTCGCGTGCGCGCTCGCCGCGCTGGCGACGGTGCGGCTGCTCGCGCGCCGGCCGAGCGTCGGCCTCGCGCGCGGTTTGCGGATATTGCTTTACGGAGTGGTTTTTTATTTCGCCGGGATTTGTTTTCAGGAGTTCTCCGGCGAAGCCGTGGCGAGCTGGGGCGCGCTGGCGCTGGCGTTCGTGGCGGTGGCGCTCTCGACGGTGGGCGAGGGCGGCGCGCGCGCCCACGCGATCGCCACGCGCGTTTGTTTTGCATTGATCGCGATTGAATCGATATTGCAATCAATCGCGTGGATTCATCCGTCGCGATTGTGGGTTCAATACGGCAGCGACGCGGGGCAATACGTCGAGCGCATTCGGCCGAAGCGCGGGCAGACCGGCGCCGGCGGCGTGCCGTTCAACAGCTGGGGCGAATATGATTTCGAGCCGGCGCGCAAACGGCCGGGCGAGTGCCTGGTGGTCACCATCGGCGACTCGTTCTCCGTCGGCGGCGTGCCGCTGCCGTACCATTTCACGTCGGTGGCGGAGCGCGGCGTGCCCGGCTGCGCGATCTACAACGCCGGCGTCGCGCGAATCGGGCCGCGCGAATATCAATACCTCTTGAAAAAGGAGGCGCTCGCGCTCGATCCCGATTTGATCGTCGTGGATTTATTCTTGGGCAACGACATTGTCGACGATTACGGCTGCAATCCGTCGCCGCTGCGCTTCTGGCTCGATCGCGAGAACCTGCTCCTCTACACGGTTCCGCGCCGGCTGTTCGCGCCGCCGCCGGGCGCGGCGCAGGCGCCGATGCCGCCGCTCGACGACGCGGCGGCGCGCTGGCCGTGGCTGATCGATCCCACCCAAGAAGCGCCGACGCTCGCGCCCGACGCGTTTTACGAGATCGAAGATCGCCACGCGCGCGAGCTGTGCAGCGCCGAGGCGGAGCGCTACTACGGCGACTTCTTCCAGGCGCTCGACGAATTGATCGCCGCCGCCGGCAAGCCGCGCCTCGCGTTCATGCTGATCCCCGACGAGCTGCAAGTAGAGGACGAGGTGTGGACGCGGGTCGCGCGCGACACCGCGCCGCTCGCGCTCGAGCGCGATCGCCCGCAGCGCGTCGTCGGCGAATGGCTGGCGCGCCGCGGCCTGCCGGTGCTCGATCTGCTGCCGGTGTTGCGCGCCGCCGCGCCATTCTCCGACGGCAAAAAGCACTTTTATCTTTTGCGCGACACCCATTTCAACGCGCGCGGCAATCGAATCGCGGGCGAGGCGCTGGCGGGATTTTTGATAAAACGGCTGCGCCCATGAATAATGGGCAACATGAGGCGTCCAGCGGCTATGCGCAGACTGCTCGTCGGGCTGTTCGCGTTCGGGCTCTCCACTCCGGTCCTCGCCGAGACTCCGCAATACCCGTGGGCCAAACCGCCGGGCCCGATCGCCGGGCGCTTCAAGGTCAGCTGTGAAAACTCGCAAGGCATGGTCATCGAGTTTTCGCTGCAAGGCGACAAGAAGGCGATCGGCCGCGTGGCCTCGCTCGGCGCCGCCGCCAAGTACGGCTACAAAGAGGGCGAGGAGATCTTCAAGCTCGACGCCGACGACTACGGCGATTGGGTCGGCCAGCTCAAGTGGCGCAGCGTCGCCGGCATCGAGCGGTGGGACCCGATCCGCATGGTGGCGAGCGCCGACAAGCTCGACGCGACCATGACCACCGACGCCTGCTACCACAATATGCCGCGCGTTCGCTGATACGAATTATTTGCACTCGGGGCGCCGCCTCCTCGATGATGGCGGCATGGCCAACAAAGCGAAGCCGCCCGCCAAGAAAACGCCCGCCAAGAAAGCCGCGCCGAAAGCCAAGCCCGCCGTGAAGGCCAAGGCCGCGGCGAAACCGGCCGCCAAAGCGGCCGCCGCCAAGACGCCGGCGAAAGCCGAATCCTCGACGGGGAACGCCGAGCTCACCGCCGCGCGCGCCGAGCTCACCGCCGCGCGCGCCGAGGTCACCACCGCGCGCGCCGAGGTCGCTCGCGTGCGCGCCGAGCTGGAGGCCGCCCGCGCCGACGCCGCGCGCGCCGGCGGCGAGCTCACCGCCGCGCGCCGCAAGCTCGACGAGCACGCGCGCGGCGGCGACCAACAGCGCGCGCAGTCCGCCGAGGTCGAGAAGCTGCGCGGCGAGCTGGAGACCACGCGCGCCGATCGCGACCGCGAGGCGCAGAAGGCCAAGGCGCAGGCGGGCGAGCTCGAGCGGCTGCGCGCCGAGACGCTCAAGGGCGCCGTCGAGAGCTCGGCGCACGGGACGCGCATCAAGGATCTCGAGGGAGCGCTCGCCCGCGCGCGCGGCGAGCTGGACGCCGCGCGCCGCGAGCTGGGCTCGTACAAGCTGCGCTGCCCGAAGTGCGGCAAGAACTTCGTCGAGGAGATCTACGAGGGCATCACCATCGATCGCTGCAGCGGCTGCGACGCCATCTACTTCGACGCCGGCGAGGTCGATCAGCTCCTCGCGAAGGTGCAGGCGCACGGCGACAAGCCGCTCGAGGCGCAGGTCGCGGGCGTCGAGGTCAAGCCGGGCTTCTGGAGCGGGCTGTTCAAGCGCAAGCCCAAGGCGCCCGCGGGCGAAAATCCGCCGTCCGCGCAGTAATACTCCTCGTGAATATCGGGCGCCCGGCGGGCGTTCCATCCGTACGGGGAGATCATGCGAGCCATCGTGTTAGCCATCGCGCTGTTGTTCGGCGCCGCCGCCTCGGCGCAGCCGCGCGGCGCACATTCGATGAAAGGGTGGGAGCTGTATAGCTGGCGCGCCGACGGGCGCTGGTACTTCTCGCTGGTCGAGGGGACCAACCGCGAGAAGTCGCTCGAGGAGATCACCGGCGCCAAGATCGACGGCGTGGCGCAGCTCGAGCAGAAGCTGACGCTCTTGCAGGTCGGCGAAGAGATCGCGTGGGGCACCGGGTCGCACGTGCGCACCAAGCGCGGCGTGTTCGCGGCGCCGCCCGATCCGATCCGCGAGCGCATCCTCACCCGCTGCGCCAAGCTCGGCCTCAAGGTCGAGCCGCGTAATTAATCAATCGATTAATTAGCTCGCGGGGCGGGCGATGAGCTCGGCCAGCGCGCGCACCGTGAGCGGCGCCGAGCCCTCGGCCTTGTTGTCGACCATCACGAACAGCTCGCGGCCGTCGGCGACGCAGGCGTCGGCCAGGCGGCGCACGTCGGCGCGCATCTGCGGCTGCGGATCGCGCAGCGCATCGAACGGCTCGCACAGCGTCCGCCGCGACTCGTAGTCGGTGCCCGGCGGGTGCAGCAGCCGCGCGACCGCGAAGCGCGCGCCGAAGATCCCGTCGAGCGCCAGCTGCTCGCCGATCGGCGGCATCGCCGGATAGAAGCTGATCACGTGCGCGGCGCCGTGCGCGGCCAGCACCTCGAGGTAGCGCGGCGTCAGCAGCTCGCGGTTGCGCAGCTCGAACGCGTAGCGCAGCGCCGGCGCGTTGGCGTCGGGCTCACTCGGCAGCGCGCCGAGCAGGCGATCGACCAGGCGCGCGAACTGCGCCGGATCGCGGTGCGCCATGTCGGGCACCGGCGGCAGCTGGAAGATGAGCGGCCCGGCGTGCTCGGTGAACGCCTCGACGTAGGGCGCGACCACCTCGCGCGCCAGCGCCGGATCGAGGAAGCGGTGGTTGCGCAGGCCCGCGCGATCGCCGAGCCGCGGGTGATTGGGGAACGTGTGCGTGGTCAGCTCGCTCCACACCTTCGAGAGCGCGGGGAAGCCGGGCGGCAGCTCGCGCGCGAGGCGGCGCAGGTCGTCGGCCGACGGCGGGCGGTAGAAGGTGTGGTCCATCTCGACGGCGCCGAACAGCGGCCAGCGCGAGCACGCGCGCAGGCCGTGGCGCTGGAGCTGCGCCAGCGACGGGCGGCCGCGGTACACCAGGCCCGCCCAGCCGGGGAAGGTCCACGTGCAGCAGCCGAAGCGCACGCCCGCCGGCAGCCGCGCCGCCAGCGCGCGCGCCTCGTCGTCGACCACCGGCTCGACGGGCGCGGGCTCGGGGAAGAACGTCAGCTGGCTCATTTTTGAACGTGTTCAAATTTGTGGAAGACGACGCGGATCGGCGTCGCCTCGCCTGTGGGCGGCGGGGCGCGGCCGGTGGGCTCGCCGTAGACGCACAGGCCGTTCGCGTGCGGGCCGGGCGCGACCTCGAACCGCAGCACGTGGCGCGAGCCGGGCTTGAGCCGGGCGAACAGCGCGCGCGTCTCGCCGCCGGCGGCGACGGTGAGCGTCTCGACGCGGCCGGCGCCGTCGTCGGGGATCACGTCGAGCGCGCCGAGCGGCACGCCGTCGAGCAGCAGCGACACGCGCGAGCCGCCGTCGGGCGGCGCGCTGGTGCCGGGAAACTCGGACGACAGCCGCGCGGTGATGGTGAGCGCGCCCGGCGTGGCGTCGCCGGCGAGCGGCGGGACCTCGAGCTTCCACTCGAACCAGCCGTCGCCGGCGCCGTAGGCGTGGACGAGCGCGCCGCCGCCCCACGCGCCGACGCGCTCGAAGCGGCCGGTGTCGAAGCGCTCGGGCGCGAGCTCGAGCGCGGCGCCGGCGCCGGCGCCGGCGAACGCGCCGTCGAGCACGCGCGCGCGGCCGGGGCGGTGCACGGTCTTGTATGGATCGTAGAGCGGCCGCTCGCCGCGCGCGGCGCCGAGCAGCGGGTTGCGCTCCTCCGGCGGAGCGGCGCGCACCCGTGCGGCAATTCGCCGCAGCACCGCGCGCACGTCGTCGGTGTCGGGCCGATCGACGTAGATGCCGAAGTCGCGCGCCTGGCCCGCCCACGGCTGGTAGATCCACACCAGCGCCCCCTCGGCGCCGTCGCGAAACACGCGCCCGAGGAACTCATCGAACCACTCGGCGCGCGCGCGCCCGAGCCACGACGCCTCGCGCGTGTCGAAGCCGAACTCGCCGAAGACGATCGGCTTGTGGGCGACGTGATGCGCCAGCTGCACGCGATCGTCGATCAGCTTCTGCAGCTCTTCGAGCGACGGCACCGCGTCGGTGGTCTGCGGATAGAGGTGGCTGTCGCAATAGTCGACTTGCGGCAGGCGGCACACGGCGGCCCACTCGGCGCGCTCCTTGCGCGTGCCGTAGCCGAGCACGCCGGGCGTGATCAGGTGGTGCGCATCGCGCGCGCGGATGAAGTCGGCCATCTCGGCGATCCACTGAAGCCGCGCGCGCGCGCCGTCGTCGGTCTCGACCATCGACTCGTTCATCAGCTCCCAGGCGAAGATCGTCGGATCGTCGGCGTAGCGCACGCCGGTGACGGTGTTGGTGCGCTCGAGGATTTTTTGCAGGTGCGCGCGGTAGAAGGCGCGCGTCTTGTCGTCGGAGAAGAAGCGGTCGTGCGCGCCCCAGCCCTCGGTGGGCAGGCCGGCCCAGCGCAGGTACGCGGGCACGCCGCCGTAGTCGGCCCAGTGGTTGGCGAGCGTGATGATCAGCTTGAGCCCGCGCGCGCGCGCGGCGGCGAGCACGCGATCGAGCTGCTGCCACGCCGGCTCGATGTAGCCGTCGGGGCCGGCGCGGAACAGCTCGCGCTCGCGGCGCCAGCCGGCCTCGTCGGCGGCGCCTTCGCCGAGCGCCCACACGCGCGCGACCGTGAGGCCGTCGGAGCGCGCGGCGTCGAGCGTCGCCTGGTAGCGCTCGCGGTACGGCTCGCCGTGCAGCGGATCCATGTTGCAGCCGACGAACGCGAAGCGACGCTCGCCGATCTTGAAGCGCGTGCCGTCGGTGCGCACGAACTCGTCGGCCGCCGCGGCGCGGACGAGGACGAGCGTGCACAGGAGGGCGGCGAACCATCGCACGCCTCGAGTCTAGCAGCCGGGACGCCAAGCGGACCCGGATGTCCGCTCTTTCTACACGTCGGCGATGCGGAGGCGCGGGCCGGCGGTGAGCGTGACGACCGACGCGCTCCAGAGCTCGCCGTCGAGCGTGAAGGTGTCGGGCGACGCGAAGCGCACCTCGGCCGCGCGCGCCAGCCGATCGAAGTGCGGCTCGCCCGAGAGCGGCCGGCCGAGGCGCACCTTGTGGAGCTGAAGCGCCATCTGCGTAGTCGTCAGCTCCGACGCGATCAGGTGGAAGCGGCCCGGCTCGCGGCCCGCCTGCCACGCCACGCGCATGCCGATGCCGACGTCCTGCACCGTCGACGCGACCAGGAGGCGCGGCTGCTCGATGCCGCGCACCGGCGCGCCGTCGACGGAGAGCTGCATCGCCACCGGCGCGAACAGCCAGCTGGCGAAGCGGCCGGCGACGAACGACGACGCGATGGTGCGCGCGGCCAGCGCGATCGCCCAGCTCGGCCCGGGCACCGGCCCGCCGTAGTACGCCTCGAGAAAGCGCGCGCCCATGGCGGCGGCGAACAGGAAGCCGTACAGCGGCGGGCCGCCGTCGCGCGACACCGCGATCGTGTCCTGGCCGTGCGTCGGCAGCTCGCCGCCGCCGTCGAGGCGCGCGATCAGCCGCTTCAAGATCTGCTCGGAGCGGCCGCGCACGCGCAGGTTCTCGGCGATGGTGTTGACCGTGCCGCCGCGCAGGATGCACAGGCGCGGCAGCCGCTCGGCGCCGTACGCGCGCACCAGCTCGGTGACGGTGAGCAGGTTGGTGCCGTCGCCGCCGCAGGTCGCGACCAGATCGACGCCCTCGTCGACGAAGCGGCGCGCGGCGTGCGCCAGCTCCTCGGTCGAGTGGGTCTCGACCACCAGGCCGCGCGTGCCGACGAGCTGGTGCAGGCGCGCGCGCAGGCCCGGGCGGCGGCGCACGCCGAGCGCGTTCGGGTTCAAGATTACTCCGAGCATCGCGCGATCCAGTCGAGCGCTTCGAGGCGCTGGCCTTCGGGGGCGCCTTCGTCGAGCAGCCGCTGAAACGCCTCGTGCGCGTAGTAGCGGCGGCCGACGCGGCAGAGCGCGATGCCGCGCAGGCGCAGCGCCTCGCGGCGGAAGCGCGCGTCGGGCAGGCCGCGCTCGAGCACGACGTCGAGCTCGCGCGCCACGTCTTCGTGGCGGCCGCGCGCGGCGAGCTGGCGGCCGAGGAGATAGTGGAACAGCCCGCGCTCGGGCGCGTCGTGGACCAGCTCGCCGAGCGCCAGCAGATCGAGCGCGGCGTCGCGCGACGGCGCCGGCTGCACCAGGAAGTGGATCAGCGCGTCGGCGATCGGGCCGGGCGGCTCGGCGACGGCGAGCAGCTTGACGGTGGTGAGGCGCGCCTCGGACTCGTCGAGCGGCAGCGCCTGGGCGGCTGCGTAGTGGGCGCGCGCGGCGGCGAGGTCGCGGCGCTCGAGCGCCTGGTCGCCGAGCAGCACGTGCGCGCGGGCGCGCTGCGCCGGGCTCACCTTCGGGTGCGCGAGCAGGCGCGCGGCGGTGGCGGCGGCGTCGGCGGCGAGCGGCGGACCGCCGGCGGCTTGCACGTCCATGACCTCGACGAGGTTCTGCGGCTCGTCGGGATCGTCGGCGCACACCGCGCGCAGATCCGCTATAGCGGATGCGCGGTCGCCGGCGGCGGCGGCGCGGCGCGCGGCGTCTCGACGGAGCGCCAGCTCGTGCGCGCACACCTTGTGAAACACGCTCGGGCGCTGGAGCCGCTCGCGGGCCAGCTCGCGCTCGCGCGCATCCACCTTCACGCCGTCGATGAAGCGCGACCACTCGGCGCGCAGCGCGGCGAACGGGACGCCGTACGCCGCCTGCCACGCGTCGGGAGCGCCGCCCGCGCGGTACACCGCCTCGAGCGGCGCCGCGCCCGAGCGATCGATCAGGAAGCGGCAGAACGAGCCGGCGGCGGAGTAGGCGGTCGATCCGTTATAACGGAGGAAGTCGAGCGAGAACACGCCGTCGAGCGGCGGCTCGGTGCCGAGCGCGCGCGCCACCGCCACCGACTCGTGCGGCGTGAGCGGCGAGCCGGACCACGCCGCCGCGGTGGCCACGCCCTCGATCAGGCCGACGTTGAAGCGCAGGTCTCGACGGGCGGCGTGAAAGATCGGATCGCCGAACGCGCCGGCGAACACGTGCGCCAGCTCGTGCTTGAGCACCGGGTGGGGCCAGCCGTCGTTCTGGAGGTAGATCTCGCGGCGCCACGGCTTGGCGATCGACGTGTGCGCGGCGCCCATGAGCGACTGCTTCTGCGCCGTCGAGTCGAACAGGAACGAGTGCACGCGGCCGGCGGGCGTGACGCCGAACAGCGCGGCCAATTCGCTCCAGCGCTGCTCGTGATCGGCGGCGTAGAGCTCGATGTCCTTGGCGAACGGCCCCGCCGGCGAATAGTGCAGGACGAAGTGCTCGGTCTGCTTCTCGGCGCCGAGCGCGCGCGCCAGATCGTTCGCGTCGAGCTGGAAGCCGAGGCGCGCGCCGCTCGCGTGCAGGACGAGCGCAGCGGCGGAGAGCGCGAGCGCGGCCAGCGCGACGCCGAGCCGATCGCGCGCGGCCGAGAGGCGCAGGCGCAGCGAGTTGCCGTCGAGGAATAGCGCCGCGAGCGCCAGCGCGGCGGCCGCCGCGGTCAGGTGATAGACGCGCGCCCAGACGAGCGGGGCCGCGATCGCCACCTCCTCGTCGTAGAGCGTGCCGGGGAAATAGCCGCCGAAGGGATCGTAGGCGAAGATCGGCGGCGCCGCGTAGAAGCGCCACGCCGCCCACCCGAGCGACGCCAGCACGATCGCCAGCGCCGCCAGCGTCGCGAAGATGCGCCGCCGCGAGCGCAGGAGTCCCGCGCACACGCCCGCCGCCGCGCCGCACGCCGCCGACGGCAGCGGCAAAATGCCGTACCACAGGAGCCCGCCCGAGAAGTTGCAGTTGCGCACGCGCAGCGCGTTGAGCGTCACGCACGCGAGCGGCAGCGCCAGCATCGCCCACACCGTGAACGTGGTGCGCGCCCAGATCCCGGCGAGCGCGGCGAGCGGCCGGGCGTCCGCCCGCTCACCGTCTGCGCGCGACTGGTCGCGGCGCGTCCGCCACACCGCCTGCGCGCCGAGGTGCGCGCCCGCCACCGCCGCCGCGATCCCCACCACGAACGAGAACTCGAAGCCGAGCAGGTCGAACAGCGGCACCGCGCACAGGCCCGCGCCGACGGCGAGCAGCACGGCGGCCCAGATCCACGCGCGCCGCTCCCGGTAGGTTTTCCTCCACATTGACTAGCTCGCCCCCCTTCGCATACCGTGTCACGTACGCGCGCGCAATCGCCGCGTCGACGAGGCCGAGGTCGCCCCGCACATGAGCAACGATGACGATCGCCGTGAAAGCGCGCGGGTCCCGATCGAGCTGAAGGTCGAGTACAAGAAGCTCAACACCTTCTTTGCCGACTACACCAAGAACATCTGCAAGGGCGGAACGTTCATCCGCACGCGCAAGCCGCTCGACGTCGGCACGGTGTTCGTCTTCCAGCTGACGGTGCCGAAGCTGAAGGAGGCGATCGCCATCCGCGGCGAGGTCAAGTGGGTCAAGCGCGAGGGCGAGCCGTCGCCGCCGGGCGTGCCCGAGGACCACGAGCCGGGCATGGGCATCCGCTTCATCTACGACACGCCGCAGGAGCGCGCCGCGCTCGAAGGCGCCGTCGAGAAGATGATGATCGACAGCCTCGGGCAGCTCCTCTACTCGAAGCTGATGGGTAAAGACCGCGCCGGTCCATGAGCGCTTCTGAAGCGCCGCGCGCTTTCTGGCGGTACCTGCCGCCGAACGCGGTGACGGCGTCGAGCCTGGTGTTCGGCGTGATCGCCGTCGAGGTGGCGATCGCCGGGCGGCCGATCGAGGCCACGTGGTGGGGGCTCATCTGCCTGTTCACCGACAAGCTCGACGGTTTTCTCGCGGGCGCGCTGAAGGCGGGCTCGACGTTCGGGATGCAGCTCGACTCGCTGGCCGATCTGTCGTCGTTCGGCGTGGTGCCGGCGACCATTCTGTTCGCGTTCTTCTCGACGCGTCCGCAGCTCGGCTGGGCGACGGGCGGCGGCCTCCTCGCGTTGCGCGTGTTGTGTTGCGCCTGGGTGATCGCGGTGGGCGTGCGCCTGGCGCGCTTCAACGTCGCTGCGGCGCGCGGGCCGCACCAGCACTACACCGGCACGCCGTCGACGATGACCGCGGGCCTCGTGTTGACGCTGTTCCTCACCTGCCTCAAGTACGCCGACCCGCGCTGGAGCGCGCCCGAGACGCACGACTCGTGGCGCTGGCTCGGCCCGCTGCGCACCGACGCGCTGGTGCGCTGGGTGCCGCTGGCGATGGTCGCCGGCGCCGCCGGCATGCTCTCGCCGCTGCGCGTGCCGCGCCTCGGCCGCACGCGCCACCGCGCCACCGACGCGCTGCTGCTCGCCGCCGTGCTGTTCGGCTACGGCGTCGGCCTCGCGCGCCGGCTCCCCGAGTACCTGTTCCTCGGCGGCATGCTCTACGTCGTCCTGTGCGTCGCCTATCACCTGCGCACGCGCCACGCCTGACGCCCCGACGCCCGATGCCCGATCAGCGCCAGCCGTCGACGGTCGCCGCGATCCAGTCGCGGATGGTGTCGGTGCGCGCGTAGTACGCCTCGACGTGATCGGCCCCGGAGCCGTCGGTGCCGCACGACGTGGCGCCGGCGATCTTGCCGCCGCACAAGAGCGGCCCGCCCGAGTCGCCGTGATCGACGATGCCGCTCTTGTACTTCACCAGCACCGACGTGGCGTCGATCGCCTCGACGGTCTCGGTGGCGCGGCGCTTCTGCTCGACGGTGGTTTGCGTGCCGTCGTCGTGCATGCCGTAGCCGACGGCGCTGCACGTGGCGTTCTTCTTCGGCGGCTGCGCGGCGAACCCGAGCGGCTTGACGCCCGTGATCGGTTTGGCCAGCCGCAGGAGGCCGACGTCGAAGGTGGAGTTGGGGCAGCCGCCGCGCGACGAGTACGACGGGTGCGCGAGTTGCGCGCTCACCGCGTGCTTCGTCAACTTACCGATCGGCAGCGCGCCCACGTCGGTGGCCTGCGAGCCGGTGCCGGTGTAGAAGCCCGCCACCGGATCGCCGACGCAGTGGCCGGCGGTCATCACCACGTTGGGCGCGATCAGCGCGCCCGAGCAGAAGCCGCCGCCTTCGAACCACACCAGCCCGACGGCGGGATCGTTCGGGTCGCGTTTGCCGCCCTGGATCGGCTCCTCGGTGGCCGCGGGATCCTCCGCGCCGCCGCACGCGCCGAGCACAGCAAAAAGGAACAGGAACTTTTTCATGGGCACCTCCGCGGCGCGCGCATTTCACGTCGCGTGCCGCTCGGCCGCGCGTGAGATTTCGCCGTCTTGCCGCCGCGCCGCGCGCCGCTCGTCCGCGTGCCGGTCCACTTCGTCCGGCTGCCGGACGAGCTGATTAGCAACTAAACGGTTGCTTTATGCAGATGGCATGGCTATAGATAAAAGCAACCTGGAGGTTGCTAATGAGCAGCACCGATCGCATCGAGAAGAAGATCCTGTTGCGCGCCTCTCGCGCGCGGGTGTGGCGCGCGCTCTCCCATGCGCAGGAGTTCGGGCAGTGGTTCGGCGTGAAGCTCGAGGGCGAGTTCGCCGAGCGCGCCACCGTGCGCGGCCGGATCACGTACCCCGGCTACGAGCACCTGACGATGGAGCTCGCGGTCGAGCGCATGGATCCCGAGCGGCTGTTCTCGTATCGCTGGCATCCGTACGCGATCGATCCGAAGGTCGACTACTCGAGCGAGCCGACGACGCTGGTCGAGCTCCGGCTCGAGGACGCGCCGGGCGGGACGCTGCTCACCATCGTCGAGTCGGGCTTCGACGCGATTCCGCGCGGGCGGCGCGACGAGGCGTTCCGCATGAACGATCGCGGCTGGGGCGAGCAGACGGCGAACCTCGAGCGTCATGTCGCGGGCTAGCGGGCTCGGCGCGGCGGCACCGTTGTTCGCGGCGCTCGGCGATCCGACGCGGCTCAAGCTGGTGTCGCGGCTGTGCGCCGAGGGGCCGCTGTCGACGGTGCACCTGGGCGCGGGCTCGGGCATGACGCGGCAGGCGCTCGACAAGCACCTGGCGGCGCTCGCCCACGCGGGGCTGGTCGAAGGCACGCGCGGCCGCCCTCGCGTCTGGCAGCTCAAACCCCGCCGCCTCGACGACGCGCGCGCCTGGCTGGACCGAATCTCGCGCCAGTGGGATCTCGCCCTCGGCCGCTTGAAGTCCTTCGTCGAAGAGGACTAGCTGCGAATCGGCACGTAGCGGAGTGTAGCGCGCGGGCTGCGGCAATTTGCCGCTGCGCGCAGTTCCGCAGGGCGCGTCTGCGCGACCGAGGACTGTTTGAGCACGGCGGCAAATTGCCGCAGCCCGCGCGCGGAACGCAGCGCGTCCATTCGAGCAATCGATCGCTAGCGATTGGGCGTGAAGATCTCGATCGAGTCGGTAGGCGTACCGTCGGCGAGCAACCCGCCGGCGATGAGCACGTTGCCGGTGACGAGCAGCGCCGCGACGTGCCCGTGCCGCGGGTGCGCGAGCGAGATCGTCTCCTTGATGCCGAAGCTCTGCCCGTCGATCAGGTCGCACGTCCCGAGCGCCTTGCCGCTGGCGTCGACGCCGCCGCACAGGAGCACGTCGTTGCCGAGGAGCGTGGCGGTGTGGCCGTCGCGCGGCGACGACATCAGCGACGGCAGGAGGCCGATGGTCGGCGGCACCGTCGGCTGAATCAGAAAGCCGGAGGCGAGCGCGCCGGTGTCGTCGTGGCCGCCGGCGAACAGCACGCTGCCGTTCGGGAGCGTGGTGGCGGTGGTGCCGGTGCGGCTGGTGACGCCGGTGAGCGTGTACTGCGAGAACGACTGGCCGAGCAGGCGCTCGCAGTTGGGCGCCGTCGAGCCGGCGGGCAGGCCGCCGAACAGGATCGCGCCGGGGCCGTCGGGGAACGTCACCGCGGCGACGGCGTGGCCGAGGCGCGGCGCCACCATCGGGCCCATGGCGGCGAGGCGCGGCGCCGAGTCGGCGGTCACCTGCGCGGCGGTGCCGAGTGGCGCGCCGTTGCCGTCGGCGCCGCCGGTGATCAGCGTCGCGCCCGAGCCGAGCAGCGTGGCGTCGGCGCGCGAGCGCGCGTCGGTCATGTCGGCGGGCAGCGGCGCCCACAACCCGTTGCCGCTGCCGGCCGTCGGATCGAACAGCTCCACCGTCGCCGACGGCATGCCGAACGCGCCCGGCCCGACCGCCGACGAGCCGCCGAACACCGCCGCGGTCAATCCCGAGTTGAACATCCCCGCTGCGCCGGCGCGCGCCTCGCTCATGTCGGCCGTCTGGATCACGGTGTGCTCGCGCACGTCGTAGAGCGCGGTCGACTTGAGCGGATTGCCGGTGGCGTCGCGCCCGCCGGCCACCACCATGCCGAGCAGCGGCACCGCCGCCACCGCCATCTCGCTGCGCGCCGACGGCAGCGCGCCCGGCGCCGTGGAGAAGCGCCCCGGCCGCCCGATGAACACCGCGTACGCCGCGTCCGCCGCCACGAGCGACACCGGCGAGGTCTCGCCCCAGCCGAGCAGGTTGCCGCCGGCGTCGAGCGCCTCGACGATGATCGGCTCCACCGACGAGCCCGGCATCTGGTTCAGCTTGACGTCGAACATCCCGTTGGTGACCGGGAACGTCTGCACCGAGCCGCCGGTCACCGTCACCCGCACCTGCGCCGCGGCGCCGAACGGATCGTCCGTCGGCGAGGTGACGATGGTGAGCGTGATGGTCCCCGATTTTCCGCCGCAAGACGCGAGCGCGCAGGCGAGCGCGATCATTCCAAGCCGCTTCATGTCACTCCTTGCTTCGCGTGAGCTCACCCAATTCGCGGCTGCGGCGCGTGGCCGCCTCCACGGCGTTGATGAGGGTGGTGCGCAATCCGCCGGCCTCGAGCGTGTGCAGCCCGGCGATGGCGGTGCCGCCCGGCGAGGTGACCATGTCCTTGAGGCGCCCCGGGTGCTCGTTGGTCTCGAGCAAGAGCTTGGCCGAGCCGAGCACCGTCTGCGCCGCCAGCGCCTGCGCGTTATAGCGCGACAGGCCCATCTTCACGCCCGCGTCCGAGAGCGCCTCGATGATCAGAAAGACGTACGCGGGGCCGGAGCCGGACAGGCCGGTGACCGCGTCGAGCTGCTCCTCGTCGACGGTGATCGACATGCCGACGGCGTCGAAGATGTGGCGCGCGATCTCCAGATCCTCGTCGGTGGCGTGATCGCCGCCGGCGATCGCGGTGGCGCCCGCGCCGACGAGCGCCGGCGTGTTCGGCATGGTGCGCACCACGCGCGTGCGCTCCGGCAGCCGCTTGGCGATCGCCGCGATCGGCGTGCCGGCGGCGATCGAGATCACCAGCGCCGCGGGCTTGAGGTGCGGCGCGATCTCGTCGAGCACGTGCGGCAGGATCTGCGGCTTGACCGACAGCACCACGATCTCGGCGTGGTGCACGACGTCCTGGTTGTGCGTGGTGCCGTGAATCCCGTAGCGCTTCGCCAGCTCGGCGACGCGCTCGGCGCGCGGGCTCGAGCCCCAGATGTGCTTCGCTTCGACGAGCCCCGCGGCCGTGAGCCCCTTGATGAGCGCCTCGGCCATGTTGCCCATGCCGAGGAATCCGATGGTCTGCGAGAGCTTCATCGCGCGCGACTCTACCACGAGCTATCCTTTAGATCGTGCGCGTGCTGGGGGCGTTCGGCTGGAGCGTGGTCGCGCTGGCGACGGCGCTGTCGGCGCTCGCCGTGATCGCGCTCACGCGGCTGCCGTTGGTGCCGCCGCCGATGACGCCGCTCTCGGGCGGCTCGAGCGACTTCGTCGACTGGAACCACTACCGGGACACGCGCGACGATCGCGTGCTGGTGACGGTGGCCGCGTCCGACGGCGTGCTGGCGCTCGGCAACAGCGGCGCGTACCGGATCTCGCGCGATCTGCGGGTGCAGCGCTACGCGTGGCCCGGGGGCGTGCGCGTCGAGCAGGTGCGCTCGCTCGCGTGGAACCGCGGCACGCTGGCGGTGGCGTATGGCTTCGGCTTCTTCCGCGATCAGCAGGAGGGCGTGCTGGTGATCGCGCGCGACCGCGTGGCTCATTTTCCGCAGGCGCGCGAGTCGCACGTGACCGGGCTGCACGCGCGCGGCGGCGGGTTCACCGGGTTCCTCGTCGAGTACGAATTCGACCCGAGGACGTTCGACGCGGAGACGCGGCTCACCGCGGTCGACGTCGATCTCGACGGCGTGCGGCCGTCCGGTCCGCCGCGCGCGTTCGAGCTGCCCGGCCGCCCCGTCGATACGATCACCTGGATCGACGGCGTGCCGAAGGTGATCGTCGGCGAAAAATCGTGGACGCTCGAACCGCTCGACGGCGAGGCGCCGACCGAGGCGCTGCCGGGGCCGGTGTGGAGCGCCGGCGCCCTCGACACGCATTTCCGCGACGAGCACGGCCAGTTCCTCGACGAGCGCGGGCGCGCGCGGCCGATCGATCGGCCGAGGGATCGCGAGCCGCTGCGCTTCTGCGTCGAGGAGAATCAGCTCGCGCCGCTCGAGCTGCTGAGCCGAGACACGTCGGCGGAGGTGCGCTGCGGCGCGCGCTCGCTCGCCGTCGGTTGGCCGGCGTCGCGCATCGGGCGGCTCTGGGCGGGCGCGCTCGACGGTCCGCGCCACGACGTCGCGTCGTACACCTACGTCTCGTCCGAGCTGACCGCGCAGCCGATCGACGGCGCGTGGCTGCTCCTCGACGATCTGCGCTACCGCGGCGAAGGCGCGCTGGTCGGCGACGACGGCGCGCGCCTCGATCATCCGCCGGTCTCGACGGGGATGACGCACGCGAGGCATCCGTCGTGGTTCTGGCTGGCGCTGCTCGCGCTGCTGGTCGTCTTTCCCGCGGCGACGTCGATCGCGATCGCGGCCGCGTGGCTGCGCGCGCGTCGTTGGCGGCTGCCGCGCCGGGCGCACGCGGAGGTCGGCGTGCCGGGGATCTTCGCCGGCGTGCTGCACCGCGACCAGGCGGGCGAGGAGTCGGTGGCGATCGGCGCGCACGACGTGCGGCTCACGCCCGGCTACCGCCTGCTCGTGCGCTCACTCGACGACGGCGCGCCGGTTTTCGTGGTCGGCCGCGTCGAGGAGACCGCCGCCGGCGACGGCCCGTTCCGCGGCGCCGCCGAGCGCCGTTTCGTCCCCGACGGCCCGCGCTACGCCGTCGGCAGCGACCATTTCCTCTATGGCTCGCCGCTGCCCATGCCCGGCCGCGCGGCGCTGCGTTGGCTCCTGGCCGCGCACCTCGTCATCGGCGTGCTCGTGCTGATCCGCTTCGGCTTCGGCCCGCTCTTCTGGTGATCAGCCGAGGATCATGTCCTCGCGCTCGACCGTCCCCTCGGCGAAGCGCGAGAGCCGGCACTGCTCGAACACCTCGTGCTTCGCGCCGCCGGTGAGCCACTCCGCGTACAGCTTGCCGATCACCGGCGCCATCATGAAGCCGTGCCCGACGAACCCGCACGCCAGAAAAAATCCCGGCACGCCCGGCGGCTCGCCCAGGATCGCCTTGCCGTCGGGGCTGACGTCGTACGGCCCGGCCCACTGGCGCAGCACCTTGACCTCCGCCAGGCGCGGCACGAGCGCCACCAGCTCGCGCGCCAGCGTGGTGAGGAACTTCAGCCGCGAGCCGAGCTTGATCGAGCCGTCGTCGTGATCCTCGACGCTGATGCCGGTGACGATCTCTCCGCGCATCGACTGCGAGAAGTACAGACCCGACGACAGCACGCTCACCATCGGCGTCAGGAACGGCTTGAGCGGCTCGGTGGAGAGGATCTCGTGCCGGTGCGGCCGATTCGGCAATTCGACGCCGATCAGCCGAGCCGTTTCCGGCGACCACGCGCCCGCCGCGTTGATCACGCGCTTGGCGCGCACGTCGCCCTTCGACGTGCGCAGGAGAAAACCGCCGCCGCCGCGCTCGATCGACTCGACGTTGGTGAAGAGGTGCACCTCGACGCCGCGCTCGAGCGCCTGGTGCGCGTAGCCCCACAAGAACGGCCACGGGAAGAGCACGCCGTCTTTCGGGTTGTAGCAGGCGCACGCCACCTGGCGGATGTCGAGCTCGGGGACGATCGCGCGCGCCTCCTCGGCGGAGAGCATGCGCGTCGGCACGCCGAATTTATTTTGCAGCGCAACATTGCGCTCCATGCGCGCGCGCTCGCTCTCGTTGCGCGCCAGGAACAGGTAGCCGCCCTGGCGGAACCAGACGTTGACGCCGATCTCCTGCGCGAAGTGGCGGCACAGCTCGATCGACTCCTGCATCAGGCGGACGTTCATCTCCGTCGACCACTGCATGCGCACGCCGCCGCCGTTGCGCCCGCTCGCGCCTTGCGCCAGGTAGCCGCGCTCGAGCACCACCACGTCGGTGCAGCCGCGGCGCGCGAGCTGGTACGCGATGGCGAGGCCCATCACGCCGCCGCCGATGATGGCGATGTCGCAGGCGCGCTTGGGCGGGCCCGCGGTCGGCTTGAGCTCGCGCTTCACGACGCTTCCTCGTCGGCGCGGGCGAGCGCGCCGAGCGAGATCGGGCCGACCGGCGGGCGCGAGGTGAACGGCTCGGCGTGCTCGGCGCCGGCGCGCAGGCACAGAAGCGCGCACGCGAGCATGCACTCCTTGCCCTGGCACGGGCCGGTGCCGAGGCCGGTGTAGCGCTTGACCTCCTCGACCGAGCGGTAGCCGAGCGCGAGCGTGTGCTCGACGTCGGCGAGCGTCACGTCTTCGCAGCGGCACACGATCGTCTTCGCCGCCACTAGAACGACCTCGCGATCGCGTCGCCGGTGCGCGCGCCCGCTTCGGCGGCGGCGCGCGGGCCGAGGTAGCCGGCGACGTCGCCCGAGACCCAGACGTTCGGCGCGGCCGTCGAGCCGTCGTCGCGCGCCACGCACGCGAAGCCGCCCGCGTCGGGACGCAGCACCACCTCGACGCCGTGCTGGCGCGGCAGCTCGGACGCGGGCGCGGGCGGCGCGGCGACGGCGACCAGATCGCACTTGAGCTTGCGCGTGCGATCGCCGTCGCGGACTTCCAGCCAGCGCACCCACGAGTGGCCGTGCGCCGCGACCAGCTCGGTCTTGCCGTCGAGGAGCGTGACCTCGGCGCCGGTCTCGGTCAGCGCGCGCTGCAAGCTTACAGCGTAAGGCGAGTCGCCGACGACGATCGGCCGCTCGGCCGGCTTGACGCCGAAGCGCGCCAGCAATCGCCCGACCGCGCGCGCCGAGAAGACGCCGGGGCGATCGTTGTTGGCGAATAGGAGATTCTGATCGTAGCCGCCGGTGGCGTAGACGTAGCGATCCGCGGTGAGCTTGAGGAGCCCGTCGGGCGTGGTGACGGCGAGCAGGCCGGGCGGCTGGCCGTCGCGCGGCGCGTCCTCGGGGTACCAGGCGATCGCCGTCGAGAGCGCGCGCACCTCGGCGCCGGCCGCGCGCGCCTCGGCGAGCGCGCGATCGGCGGCGGCGACGCCG
>DASREC010000500.1:0-23739 GCA_035652295.1 Polyangia bacterium | reverse complement strand
CCGAGTCACGCGTCGGCGGAGCCGTCGCCGAACCCGCCGCCGCAGTCGCTGCACGAGCCGTAGTCGGTGCCCGAGCCGAAGTCGCCGTTGGGATCGTAGCCGGGATCGGCGCCCGCGGTCTGGTTGGGATCGCCCGCGTTCGGATCGCCGGTGCCGTTGGGATCGCCCGCCATCTGGTTCGGATCGCCGCCCGCGTTCGGGTCGCCGCCGGTCGCGTTCGGGTCGCTGCCGCCGGCGTTGGGATCCATCGCGCTCGGATCGCCGGCCATCATCATATTGGGATCGGTGGACGGGTTTTGATTCGGATCGGTCGGGTTTTGATTCTGCTGATTGGGATCGCTCGGGCTGCACGAGCCGACCGCGTTCCAGATGCTGCCGGCGCACACCGCGCCGCCCGCGCCGCAGATGGCGATGTCGCCGAGCAGCGTCGGCGCGCCGATCAAGCACGCGGCCAATCCGCCGACGCACGAGCCGGCGGCGACCACCGAGTCGCCCGCGCAGTCGTACGGCACGCGCCCGGCCTGCTTGAACGCGTCGAAGTCGCGCTTGAAGTTGGTGTACGCCGCGCGCTGCGCCTCGCCGAGCGTCATCTCCACCATCTGCTGCCCGCTGAAGCGCACGCGCCCGACGGCGGGATACAGGCTGGCCACCGCGTACGCGCGCTTCGAGCCCGCGGGCAGCGTGAAGATGCGCGTCGCCGCCTGCACGTTTCTCGTCGGGCCGAGCCCGACCAGCGTCATGCCGCGCACGTCGCCCGCGCGGTAGTCGTGCAGCCGCCACTGCCGGATGCCGGTCTCCTTCACCGTCTGCGGCGACGCCGCGATCACGATCAGCGGACGGTGCGAGCCCGGGCTCGGCGCCACCCCACAGCCGGCGAGCGCCGCGATCGCGGTGCCGATGAGAATCTGCCGATGAGCATTCATGGCGAACCTCCTCGGCGCGGGCGATTGCAGCGCGCGCGCCACTGACGTCGATCGCGGTTTCGGCGAGCGGCGCGCGCCCGACCGTTGCGCGCGCGCCACGATCCCCCCGCGCATTCCCCACCCGCTCATTGGATCGGCGTCGTCGACGGCGTGGGCACCACCGACGTTCCCCAGCGGAAGTGATCGATCAGCGCCGCGGAGTCGAGCACGTGATCGCCCTCGTCGAAGACGATGAAGTGCAGCGTGACCTCTTCGCCCGGCGTGACCGGCGAGGTGGTGGTGAGCCAGCCGGTCGAGCCGCCGGGGATGTTGGCGTCGGGCGGCGGCGCGGGATCGAACGGATCGGGGATCGGCGGATCGTCGAAACCGGTGCCGCCGATATCGGAGACCGGGCGCGCGCAGTGCTGCGTTTGCGGCTTGGTATTGTCGTTGGTGCAAACGGTGAAGAACCCGTTATTGACGGTTATCGGGTGTTTTTGCATATCGAACGCGATGTTCGACGGCGACGAGAACTCGGCGTGCGACTCTTGTAGAACCAAAAACTCGTCATTGAACTCGGTGCAAACCCAGACCGGGTATTCGGCCGATAAAAATTGGAAATCGAATGAGAACGAATTGGCGTTGGTGGGCGCTTTGAGCTGCACCACCAGCTCGGTGTAGTCGTTCACGGTCGCCGGCTGCGTCTGCGAGCAGCCGGCCGCGCCCGGCAGGTTGGGCAGCGGATTGGCGTAGGTGTCGCCGGCGCCGAAGTCGGTGCCGGGATCTTCTTCGACGCTCGAATCGAAGTCGGGATCGCTCTTGTCGGCGGCGATTCCCGTCGAGAGCAGCGTCATCGCCTGGCCGCCGCGCGGCGTGAGCACGCCGAACTTCGCCAGCACCTTGCGGCCGCGCGCGTCGCTCGGGCCGATCAGCGTTGCGCTCTTGAAGAAGCGCGGATCGCACTCGTCGAGCGCCTTGCCGAGCGACGCGGCGTCGCGCATTCCGGCGAGCCCGGTGTCGCACGCGGCGATCACGCCGGGCATTCCATTGCACGCGTAATCGGTCGAATCGCCCGGGATTTGAATCGCGCCGGGATTGATCGACGGATTGCAATCGTCGCAATCGCCTTGCGCGGGCGTATAGCCGTCCTGGTCTTGATCGCCGTCGGGCGGCGCGTTGGCGGCGATGCAGCCTTCAATCGGCGGCGGCAAACCTCCGCCGTCGCGCGCGAGCGGCGCGCTTCCGCCGTCGCTGTTGTGATGAACCACCGAGCCGTGCGAGCCGCTCGGGCCGCAGCCGGCGGCGCATAGCGTGAGCGCGCAGATGAATGAACGCATGGACGACCTCCAGAGCTTGCGAGGCCGCGTGTGCAACTAGAATGCCGCCGGCGGCGCGCTGCTATTGCGCGAGCCCGCGCACCGTGAAGACCTCGTCATCGATCGGCGCGTTGGCGGTCCACTTGCCGCGCGTGAGCGTGGTAGTGGCTTGCGTGACGTGATCGACCAGCTTGTGCTCGGCGGCGGTGCACACCTCGCCCTGGCAGCTGTAGCCCGCGCGCGTCTCGGTCTTCGAGCGCGCGCCCGCGGCGTCGAAGCTCTCGATCCGCGTCGGCAGCATCAGCTTCTTGTCGATGGTGAGCTTGACCTTGGCGTAGAGCGGCGACCGGCCCTCTTTGGGCGTGAGCGTGAGCTCGAGCTGGCTCGCCGTCTGCGACGCGATCGCCGCGGAGTAGTCGTCGCCCCAGCGCAGCCGCAGCTCCGCGACGCCGTACGCGAGCTCCATGAACGAGCGATCGGCGTTTGCGGCAATTCGCCGCACCCGATTGCCGAAGGCCGGGAGCACCACGTAACGCTCCCCCGTCGAGAGCACCAGCAGCCGCGTCCCCTTCAAGTCTTCCGGCGCGGTGAACTCGAAGCGCCACTTGCCCGACTTGAGTCGCGCCTCGAGCGCCAGCGCGCGCTCGCCGCCCGGCGGTTTGCCGGTCACCACGCGATATTCGATCGACTGCGTCTGCGCGCGATCGAGCGCCTGGTCCACCTGCGCGAGCAGCCGATCCCCGTCGGCGTCGCCGAATGCGCGCCCGCCGAGCACGCCGAGCACCAACACCACCGCCACTCCTCGCGCGCGCGCCATCGATCCCTCCACGGCCGCCGATGATAGCGGCCTCGCCGCTACGGCGACAGCGTGAAGCGGCGCGTGCGGCGCCAGCGATAGGCGGAGAAGCCTCGGCGATCGAGCGTGAAGACCTGCCCGACGCCCAGCTCCTCGGCGAGCGCGACCAGCGTGGCGTCGGCGAAGTCCATCGGCACGTCGTGGTAGCGCTCCATCAGCTCGCGGCAGCGGCGCAGGCGCGCGACGTCGATCGGCACCAGCAGCGCGCCCGCCTGGAGAAAGAAGTCGAGGCACGCGGTGCGGCCGCGCGGCGCCCTGCCGAGGAGGTGCGTGGCTTCGGTGAGCACCGCCTCGGTGGTGAGCAGGCGGCCGCGAAACGTTTCGAACGCGCGCACGCACGGCTCGTGGGCGGCGTCGTTCTTCGACAGCAGGGCGACCAGCGGCCCGGTGTCGAGCAGCCTAGCGGCGGCGGCCGAGGTCGGCAAGGTAGCGATCCGCGTGCGTGGCCAGGTCGCGCGGCAGATCCTCGACGGAGCCGAGCAGCGCGCGCACGCGATCGGCGGGGCGCTCGTCGAAGGTGCCGTCCGGCAGCTCGAGGAAGGCGGCGATCGCTGCGCGGATCACCTCGGCGCGCGGGCGTCGCCGGCGGCGCGCGCGGCGGTCGAGCTCGGCGAGCAGCGGCGCCGGGAGGCGGATCGAGAGTTGGTGCTCCATGGGATACAGTGTATCCCAATTGGGATTCAGTGCAAGGGCTTATCACGCGCGCGGGGCGGGCGGACTCCTGTTACGCTGGCGCGCGATGACGAGCGGGAGCGCGGTGATCGAGAGCGGGCGGGCGAAGACGGCGTATCGGCTGCGCGGCGATCCCGCGGCGGCGAACCTGCTGCTGATCTTCGGCGGGTTCCATTTCGCGCGGAACTGCGATCGCTTCTTCGACGCGCTCGCGGCGGAGCTAGGCGCCGGCTGGGCGCTGGCCAGCTACGACTACTGGGGACGCGGCGACTCGGGCGCGCCGGACGCCAGGTACGACGCCGCGCTCTATCTCGAGCAGGTGGACGCGCTGCTCGACGCCGTCGGCCTGGCCGCGCGCCGCGTGGTCGTGCTCGGCTACTCGTTCGGCGGCGCGGTGGCGACGCACTTCACCGCGCGCCATCCGGAGCGCGTGCGCGCGCTGGTGCTCTCGGGCGCGTGGGGCGCCTGGGATCCGTTTCCCGCCGCGGCGCGCATCCCGTGCAAGCTCGGGCTCGGCGGCGCGCTCATGCGCTTCTGGTGGTCGTCGACGCGGCGGGCGATCATCGAGGGGTTCGCCGATCGCGCGGCGGCGCCGGCGTACGCCGACGAGATGCTGCGGGTCGAGCGCGCGATCGTGGCGCGCGATCGCCGCGGCTTCGAGCGCGCGATTGTGTCGACGCTGCGCGACTTCCCGACCGACACGCGGCGCCTCGTCGTCGAGAACGGGCGGCACGATCGCCCGGTGCTGCTCGTGTGGGGCGAGCACGACAACGTCTCGCCGATCGCCGGCGCGCGCGCGATCCACGCCGCCATGCCGCGCTCGGAGCTGATCGTCCTCGCGGGGAGCCACAACGATCTCTGGCTGGTGCCGCCGCTCGCGGCCGAGCTGCGCGGCTACTTCACCCGCTTCTTGCGCGCGCTTCCGCCGGGCTGATCGGAAATTTCGGAACCCGGCCCGCGCGCGCGCCGTCCCACCTGCGATGGTGAATCCAGCGCGTCGGGCGTTCTTCGTGTGCGTGTGGCTGCTCGCCGGTTGCCAGTCGGCGAGCCCGGGCGTCGCCGACGGCGGCGCCGATCTGGCCGCGGACCTGGCGAGCGGCGACGGCGGCTCGGGCTACGTGCTCGAGGTCATGCCGTCGCAGTGGAACGCGCGGCAGCACTTCGGCGGCGCCGGCGGCGCGCCGCTGGTGTTCGAGCTCGAGGTGCCGGCCACGCTGCACGGCGGCGGCCCGCCCACCACGCTCACCGGCGTCAGCAACACCGCCACCGTCGAGCTGGAGCTGCCGCTCCTGCACGGCTCCGACACCGTCGACGAAGTGACCGGCTCGGGCGGCGTGGCGCAGTTCGATCCGCCGTCGTTCTGCCTGCTGGCGAATCCGGCGTGCGCCGCGTCGACGATGGACGGCTACTGGCGCGGCGAGCTCGAGCACGACGGCATGACGCGCGCGATCCAGGTGGCGCACGCCGAGCCGGGCGAGGGCGGAGCGGCCGCGCCGTACCCGATGGTGATCGGCGCGTTCCTCGATACCACCGACGTGGTCGGCCGCGGCGATCGCATCCGCCTCATCTTTCAAGGCTCGGTGCCCGGCCGCTCGACCGACTGGACCGACTCGCCGTTCCTCACGCACGCGCGCTACCGCGACTACGCGGGCGGCACGCCGGGCGCGTGGACGCTGCTCGCCGACGACCAGGTGCGCCCGGTGAACATCCTGCCCGGCGCGGCGACGTTCGTGCACGCGATCGCGCCGCTCGACGTGGCGGTGGGGCAGAGCTTCGACGTGGCGGTGGTGGTCACCGATCAGTACGGCAACCCGGCGAGCATCACCGGCTCGGTGGCGCTATCGGACGGCATGAGCGCGACGGTGATGTTCAACAACGAGTGGCGCAAGTCGATCGCCGGCAGCTACGCGACCGCGGGCCTGCACCGCATCGTGCCGTCGCTCGCCGGCGCGCGCGCCGTGTACCACTACACCAACGCCACCAGCGGCGCGCCGGCGATCTCGCGCATGGAGGGCGACGTGCACGCGCACACCGGCGACGGCGGCGCGCAGCGCAAGTTCCTCGGCACCACCGGGCCGGGCGATCACCGCGCGCTGTACTCGCGCACCATCGACGCGCTCCGCTACAGCGAGCTGGTCGCCGGCCACGAGTTCGGCGCCATCTCCGAGCACGCGTTCCGCTACGCGACGTGGGCGCTGCCGCCCGCCGTCGCCGCCGACGCGCAGTTCCAGGCCGGCGCCGCCTGCGCGCCGAACGCGCCGGTGATCCCGTTCCTCGGCGACTGGTGGACCAAGGCGCAGGGCATCGCGCACAACTATCCGGCGACGACGCTGATCGCGTTCCCCGCGTTCGAGTGGCACGGCGGGCACCGCTTGCCGAACGACACCTCGCCGCTGCACCGCGTGGTGCTGTTCCGCGACTTCGACGCCGCCGACGCGCTGCCGCTCCTGCCCGACATGACCAACGGGCCGCCGCGCTGCGTGGTGCGCTTCCTCGGGCTCGCCGGCTACGACTCGACCAAGGCGCTGGTGGTGCCGCACATGATGCAGTCCAAGGACACCAACATCGATTGGGATCTCACCTACGCCGGCTCGAACTCGGTGGCCACCGTCGCGCAGGTCGAGGACTACCAGCGCGTCGGCGAGATCTTCTCGGCGCGCGCGTTCGATCAAGGCGTGACCGGCGGCGGCAAACCGCTGCTGACGATCTTCGAGGGCACCGACGCCGCGCCGGGGAAATGGGCGTATCGCTACGGCTGGACCTCGACGAGCGCGCACATCGGGCTCATCGGCAGCTCGGACAACCACGAGCAGGAGCCGGGCGTGAACGACGACGTGGCGCTCGACGGCTCGAGCTTCCGCACCAACGAGTCGTCGGGCGCGGCGTTCGCGCTGGCGGCGACGCGCGATCGCGGCGGCATCTTCGATGCGCTGCGCAGCCGCCGCAGCTACGGCACGAGCGGCGTGCGCGTGTGGCTCGACTACGCCGTCGACGGCATGCCGATGGGCTCGGCGATCGCCAACGCCGGCGCGACCTCGACTGCGACGATCACGCTCGCCGCCGGCATGACCATCAAGACCGTCGAGCTGTGGCAGGCGCGCGTCGGCGACACCTCGTCGGGCTACACGCTGGCGTCGAGCG
Organism: Polyangia bacterium; assembly: GCA_035652295.1. Lineage (GTDB taxonomy): Bacteria > Myxococcota_A > Polyangia > Palsa-1104 > Palsa-1104 > DASREC01. The sequence continues at coordinate 16,852 of DASREC010000500.1, read as the reverse complement.
CCACGCCCGACGCCGAGACGTTCACCGCCACCGTTACGCTCAACAATCCGCTCGCCGCGCCCGGCACCGGCGAGTACCTCTACTACGTGCGCGCGTTCCTCTCGACGCCGGTCATGGGCTCGACCGCCTCCGTCGACGAAGCGGTGTGGTCGAGCCCGGTCTGGATCACCTGGTCGAAGTAGCGCGCCGTCTGGAGTAGCATCGCCGCATGGATTGGGAAGCGCTGCGCGGCGACACCACGTTCTGTCCCGGCGCCGAGCCGGGGCCGATCGCCGCCGAGATCGGCGAGAAGATCCGATCGATCCCCGGCTGGTTCACCATCGACGACTGCGCGCACTTCGCGCTGGTGCTGCGGATGCAGAGCGCGTTCGGGCTGCGCGGCGACGTGCTGGAGATCGGCACCTATCACGGCCGCTCGGCGGCGGCGATGGCGCCGTTCCTCGACGAGGGCGAGCGGCTGGTCCTGTGCGACCTGTTCGGCGCCGCGCCGCGCGAGGACTATCCGACGCCGCCGACGCCCGCGCTCCTGCGCTCGAACCTGCGCGCGGTGTGCCCCGCGCTGCGCGACGAGCAGCTCGAGATTCACGACGGTCCGAGCCAGACGCTCTCGCTCGCGCGGCCGATCCGCTTCGCGCACGTCGACGGCGGCCACACGCGCGGCGAGGCGCTCGGCGATCTGCGCCGCGTCGACGGCTGGCTGCTCGCGCGCGGCGTGATCGCCGTCGACGACTACCACCACCGCGAGTTCCCCGAGGTGACGCCCGCGGTCGATCAATTCCTCGCCGAGCGGCGCGACTACCGCGTGCTGGCCGATCTCAACCGCCACGGCGCCGTCGGCCGCAAGCTCTACCTGCACAAGCTCGCCCCGCGGTAGCCGCTCTCGCGCTAGCATGGTGCCGTGATTCGTCCGCTCACCGAGCGCTGGGGCGACGTCGTCGAGGCGGAAGGCGCGCGCGGCCTCGAGTCGCTCGACGGCGGCGAGGTGATCGCGCGCTTCACCGAGCGCGGGGCGATCCTGTTTCGCGGCTTCGCGCCGTCGAGCGAGGCGTTCGCCGCGTTCGCCGATCGCTTCAGCGCGCGCACGCTGCCGGCGCTGCACGCCGGCCTCAACCGCGATCGCGTGGCCGGCGACGATCGCACCATGACCGTCGATCTCGGCTCGGGCGCGGTCGGCTTCCACAGCGAGATGGGCTACAGCCCGGCGAGCCCCGACCTGTTGTGGTTCCACTGCCTCGCGCCCGCGGCGACCGGCGGCGAGACCGTGCTCGCCGACGGCGTGTCGATGCTCGCGCGCATGGATCCCGCGCTCGCCGCGCAGTTTCGCGCGCGCCGCATCAAGTACGTGTTTCGCGGCGCCGGCGCGGAGCTGTGGAACCTCTACCTCGGCGAAGCGGTGGATCGCGCGCACGCGGCCGAACGGCTGGCGCGCGTGCCCGGCCTCGCCGCCGCGCCGCGCGCCGACGGCACCTTCGATCTCGAGTACGTCACTGCGGCAATTCGCCGCACCCGCTTCGGCGCCGCCGAGGCGTTCGTCAACAGCATCGGCATCTTCGAGTCGAGCGAGGTGTGCTTCGAGGACGGCGCGCCGATCGATCGCGCGCTGCGCCTCGAATTGGCGGCGCTCGCCACCGACTGCTCCGCCGACGTCGAGTGGCGCGCGGGCGACGTGCTGATGATCGACAACTCGCGGCTGATGCACGGGCGCCTGCCGTTCAAGGACCCGGCGCGACGCATTCACGTGCGCATGAGCGCCGCGGGATTTTGAGCCGGTGACGCGCGTCGGCCGGGCGGCGCGGCTGGCGATCCGCGGCGCGCGCTCGCTGTGGCTGTTCGCCGGCATCTGCCTGCTGGCGCTGGTCGCGCTCGATCGGCTGGCCATGCTGTGGGTCGACGCGCGCGAGCGGCGCGACTCGCTGTGGCGGCTGCAAGCCGAGGCGTACCGCGACGAGCCGTGGGCGCGCGAGGTGTGGCTCGAGTTTCCGCGCATCTCGTTTCAGTGGGAGCCGTTCGCCTACTACCGCGCGTCGCCGTTCGCCGGGCGGTTTCACAACGTCGACGACGAGGGGCGCCGCCGCACGTGGAACCGCGCGCCCGCCGACCCGAGCGCGATCGACGTCTGGGTGTTCGGCGGCTCGACGGCGTGGGGCTTCGGCGAGCGCGACGACGGCACGATCCCGTCGGCGCTGTCGCGGTTGCTGGCCGACGCCGGTTGGTCGGTACGCGTCGAGAACCGCGCGCAGATCGGCTACGTGTCGACGCAGGAGGTGATCGCGCTCCAGCGCGCGCTCCTCGGCTCGCGCGCGCCGCGCGTGGTGATCTTCTACGACGGCTTCAACGACGTGCTGTCGCTCTTGCGCAACGATCGCGCTGGGCTCTCGCTCGACGAGAGCGGCCGCGCGAACGCGTTCGAGCTCGACGGGCACACGCTGCGGCTCGCGCGCGCGCTCGAGCGGCACAGCGGGCTCGACCGCCTGTTCCGCTACGCGCCGCCGCCGCAGACCGGCGGCGCGATCGATCCCGACCGGCTGGAGAAGCTGCTCCCGCAATTGGTCGACGTCTACGCCGCCAACGTGCGGCTCGTCGAGGACGCGGGCCGCGCGGCCGGCTTCACGCCGATCTTCTTCTGGCAGCCGACGCTGCACTCGCCGAAGAAGCTGGAGAGCCCGTGGGAGCGGAAGATGGCGGCGTTCGAGCAGGGCTTCACCAAGGCGCTGCACGAGCGCGCGCACCACGCGGTGTGTGACGATCGCCGGCTCGCCTCCAATCCGCACTTCCACGATCTCGACGCCGCGTTCGCCGCCGCCGACGCGCCGCTGTTCGTCGACCGCGCCCACCTGAACCAGGCCGGCAACACCCTGGTGGCGCGCCGCATTCTCGACGACGTGGTGCCGGTGCTCCAGAGCCTGCAAAAAAAGATCGAGCGGCATGTCGATTCCGCCGACCCTCGTTCGTCGTCACAGTAGAGACCCAATAAAGGAGGCACGACGATGCGATTCATGGTGATTGTCAAAGCGGACCAGCAGTCGGAGTCGGGCGCGCTGCCGGACGGGAAGATCCTGGCCGAGATGGGGAAGTTCAACGAGGAGCTGGTCAAGGCCGGCGTGATGCTGGCGGGCGAGGGGCTGCACGCGTCGTCGAAGGGCGCGCGCGTCAAGTTCGCAGGAGGCAAGCGCACGGTCATCGACGGGCCGTTCACCGAGACCAAGGAGCTGATCGCCGGCTTCTGGCTGTGGCAGGTGAAGTCGAAGGAGGAGGCGATCGAGTGGCTCAAGCGCGCGCCGTTCGACAACACCGAGGTGGAGCTTCGCCAGGTGTTCGAGGCGGCGGACTTCGCGCCGAGCGACCCGACCGGCGAGCTGCGCAAGAACGAGGAGAAGCTGCGCGAGACCATCGAGTCGCGCCGCCGCTGACGGGCTTTGCGCCGGCGCGCGAGTGTGGTGTGATCGCGGGCCGTGAGCTCCGACGCGCAGCGCGCGATCCACGCGGTCTTTCGCATCGAGTCGGCGCGGCTGATCGCGGGGCTGGCGCGCATCGTGCGCGACGTCGGGCTCGCCGAGGAGCTGGCGCAGGACGCGATGGTCACCGCGCTCGAGAAGTGGCCGGAGTCGGGCGTGCCGGACAATCCGGGCGCCTGGCTCATGGCCGCCGCCAAGCACCGCGCCATCGACGAGCTGCGCCGCGCGCGCCTGCTCGAACGCAAGCACCAGCAGCTCGGCCACGAGCTCGACGCCGAGCGCGACGCCGCCGCGCCCGATCTCGACGCCGCGCTCGACGACCCGATCGGCGACGATCTGCTGCGCCTGCTGTTCGTCTCCTGCCACCCGGTGCTGTCGACCGAGGCGCGCGTCGCGCTCACGCTGCGGCTGCTCGGCGGGCTGACCACCGACGAGATCGCGCGCGCGTTCCTCACGCCCGAGCCGACGGTCGCGCAGCGCATCGTGCGCGCCAAGCGGACGCTCGCCGAGGCGCGCGTGCCGTTCGAGGTCCCGCGCGGCGCCGAGCGCGCGGCGCGTTTGTCGTCGGTGCTCGAGGTCATCTACCTCGTCTTCAACGAAGGCTACTCGGCCACCGCCGGCGACGACTGGATGCGGCCGGCGCTGTGCGAGGAGGCGCTGCGCCTCGGCCGCATCCTCGCCGGGCTCGACGCCGGCGAGCCGGAGGTGCACGGGCTGGTGGCGCTGATGGAGATCCAGGCGTCGCGGCTCGGCGCGCGCACCGGCCCGTCGGGCGAGCCGATCCTGCTGCTGGATCAGGATCGCGCGCGCTGGGATCAGCTGCTCATTCGACGCGGGCTGGCGGCGCTCGAGCGGGCCGAGTCGCTCGGCGGCGCGCGCGGTCCGTACGCGCTCCAGGCGGCGATCGCCGCGTGTCACGCGCGCGCGCGCACCGCGGCGGAGACCGAGTGGCCGCGCATCGCCGCGCTCTACCAATCGCTCGCCGAGCTCGCGCCGTCGCCGGTGGTCGAGCTGAACCGCGCGGTGGCGGTGGCGATGGCGTACGGCCCGCAGGCGGGGCTCGACCTCGCCGACGCGCTCGCCGCCGAGCCGTCGCTCGCCGGCTATCACCTCTTGCCGAGCGTGCGCGGCGATCTGCTGGCGAAGCTCGGCCGCTTCGACGAGGCGCGCGCCGAGTTCACGCGCGCCGCCTCGCTCACGCGCAACGCCCGCGAGCGCGCGCTCCTCCACGAACGCGCCGCCGCGTGCGCGCGCGGCTCGGCATGAGCGCCTGGCGCCGCGAGGCCTCGCGCCGGCTGCCCGAACTGCAGCCGATCATCGCCGCCCGCCACGTCGACGGCCCGATGATGTTGTGGATCGATCTCCAGTCCGAGTTCGCGCGCGCCTGCGAACGCGATCCGCCGCCGCTCGATCTGCTGCGCCGCATCTGGCAATACGCCGCATGGTGCCTGCGCCACGAGGACGGCGACGTGCGCACCGGCGCCGCGCTCGGTTTTTGCGAGCACCTGATCGACACGCCCGCCGGCCGCGCGCTGCTCCCCGAGCTCATAACGCGCACCGAGTACCAGGGGTGCAAGGAGCTGCTGCTCTACCACAACACCGTCGAGCAGTACGAAGCCGGGCTGCGCGCGTTCGATCCGCCGCGGCGCTAGCAGCTCGCCAGCGCGCCGCGCTCGTACGCGCGCGGACGAAACGATCGGTCGCCGTGGAACCTCAGCCACGCGCCGATCTCGCGCAGCCGCTCGGCGATCAGACGACGCGCCGCCTGCTGAACCCGGTGATGGCGCTGATGACCAGCGCGATCAGGAAGACGACGAAGAGCACCTTCGCGATTCCCGCCGACGCCGCGGCGATTCCGGTGAAGCCGAACACGCCGGCGAGGATCGCCAGCACCAAGAAGCACAACGCCCAGTAGAGCATGACCGACCTCCTCTGCTCAGCATCGCAAGTTGCATTCCATGCGCGCGCCGGCTCAGCCGCCGGCGCCTCGTCCGCCGGGCGTGCGAGCCCCTCGCGACGGTGGCGGCCGGCGGCGGCGCAGGAAGCGGACGATCGCCGCGTCGCTGGGGTGCGCCGCGAAGTCGAGCGCGCCGGCGCGATAGGCGTCGATCACGGCCGGATGCACGTAGCACTTGAGGCAGACCGATCTCGTGTTGCCGAGCCGCGCCGCCACCCGATCGATCGCGCGCGCGACCTTGCGTTTGGCGGCGGATCGATTTCGCGCCGGCCCACCTTCGAGCAGCGCCTCGATGGCGCACGCCGTCCCCTGCCACGTTCGAAAATCTTTGGCGGTGAGCTCTTCGCCCGAGATGCGATGCAGGTAGTCGTTCACGTCGGCGGAGTCGATGCCGTGGCGCGCGCCCGAATCGTCGACGTATTGAAACAGCTCGTGGCCCGGCAGCTCCTGGCATCGCCGGACGATGCGCGCCAGCCGCCGGTCGGTGACGTCGACGGCGCGGCGCTGGTTCGACTTCCCGCGAAACTCGAAATGGAGCGTGGCGCCGTCGACGTCGACGTGGCGATCGCGCAGCGTGGTGAGCCCGAACGATCCGTTCTCGCGCGCGTACTGTTCGTTGCCGACGCGAATCAGGCTGGTCTCGAGGAGGCGCACCACGGTGGCCAGCACCTTCTCGCGGGAGAGGCCGGGCCGCCCGAGATCGCGCGCGACCGCGCGGCGGATCCGGGGCAGCGCGCAGCCGAACGCGATCATGCGGTGATACTTGGTCTGGTCGCGGACCTCGCGCCAGCGACGGTGATATCGATATTGCTTGCGGCCCCGCGCGTCCCGTCCGGTGGCTTGGATGTGGCCGTTCGGCAGCGGACAGATCCAGACGTTCTTCCACGCGGGCGGTATCGCGAGCGCGCGAATGCGTTCGAGCTCGAGCGCGTCCTTCAGCGGACGGCCGTCGGGGCGCAGGTAGCGAAACCGTTTTGGAGGGCCGGTCCGACGGATGCCGGGCGCCTGGTCGGAGACGTAGCGCAGCCCGGCCGCGCGCGCGGCCGCTACCGGCTCGGCAGCTTTCTCGAGGGCGTGGACGAGCGGCATCTATGATCGAGAGCGTGCTTCCGAGAGCCGCTCCGGCAAGCTGCCCCGCTAACGCCGTCGTGTCGGCGGCCGCCGGCTGGTTCCGCGTTTGAGAAAGTCGACCAGCGCCTTGAGCTTGGGCGCCAGGTTCACCCGGCTCGGGTAGTAAAGGAAGTAGCCTGGAATCTGCGGGCAGAACTTGTCGAGCACGCGCACCAGCCGCTTCTCCGCCACGTGCGCGCGCACCATGTTCTCGAACAGGTAGGCGAGCCCGAGCCCGTCGAGCGCAGCGTCGACGAGGACCGCCCCGTCGTTGGTGACCACGTGGCCATCGACCGCAATCTCGAGGTGCCGTCCGCCGTCGACGAACCGCCAGCGATCGACGGTGCCGCGGGTGATCTTTCGCAGGTTGATGCAGTCGTGCGCGTGCAGCTCGCTCGGATGAGACGGCTTTTTGTGACGCGCGAAGTAGGCCGGCGAGCCAACGACCACCAGCCGCTGATCGACGCTGACGCGCACGGCGATCATTTCGCGATCGAGCGTGTGACCCAGCCGTATGCCGGCGTCGAAACCCTCCGTGACGACGTTCGTCAGGGCCTCGTCGAGCGAGAGGTCGACCCGGATGTCGGGATACTCGGAGAGGAAGCGGGCCAGGATCGGCCTCACCACGTCGGCGTAGCCGGTTCGCAGCGCGGTGAGACGGAGCAGCCCCGACGGACGGCCGCTCAGCTCGCCGAGCGATTCTACGGCTTCGTCGATTTGCTCGAGCGCCGGCTGGAGCCGCGCGACGAATTGAGCACCTGCCTCCGTGAGCCCGACGTGGCGGGTCGTACGCGCGACCAGGCGGACACCGACTCGGTCCTCCAGCGCACGGACGGTCTGGCTCACTGCTGACGGCGTCACACGCAGCTCCGCTGCCGCAGCGGTAAAGCTCCTTTTCTGCGCGACCGACAAGAGCGCGCGCAGCCCGGGAAGCTCGTCTCTCATGTATTAGCTCCGCTTAACACGACATATAGATTCTACGTCTTTTTCTTAACTCACGCAGACCGTACGTTCGCGAGAAAGGAGGGTTCGACCATGAGCACGAGACTTTCAACGACGTTGGCCAGCTACTTCGCGGCCGCGCATGCGCGCGATGTCGACGGGATGATCGCCGGCTTCGCCGAGGATGCAGTCGTCGAGGACGAAGGCCGGCAGCATCGAGGCCGCGTCGCCATCCGCGGCTGGATGAAGGAGACGATCGAGAAGTACGACTTCACAGCAATTCAATATCGATTCACCGTCGAGGCTCGGAAGATCGCCCGCCTGGAGATCGGCTGATGTCTCCGCCGGTGCAACTCTACGTCGACCCGACGGAGCTCGCCGGCAGGCGCGCGCTCGTCACCGGCGGCAGCGAGGGTGTGGGCGCCGCCATCGTCTCGCGCCTCGCCCGAGGAGGAGCCAGGGTCGCCACGACGGCGCGCTCGAAGAGGCCACCGGGTGACGCCTCGGACCTCTACGTCCAGGCCGATGTCAGCGAGGCGGATGGCGTGCGCGAGGTCGCGCGGGCCATCGCCGAACGATACGGCGGTCTCGACATTCTCGTGCACAACGTCGGCGGCTCGTCGGCGCCGGCGGGTGGGTTCGCTGCCCTGACCGATGAGGAGTGGCGACGCGAGCTGGATCTGAATCTACTTGCAGCGGTGCGGCTGGATCGCGCGCTCCTACCGGCGATGCTGAAGCAGCGAGCCGGCGTGATCATTCACGTCACTTCGATTCAGCGTTCGTTGCCGCTCTACGACGCTACGCTCGCCTACGCCGCTGCGAAGGCGGCGCTGGCGACGTACTCGAAGGGGTTGGCGAACGAAGTGGGTCCCCAAGGTGTGCGCGTCAGCGCGGTTGCTCCCGGCTTCACCGAGACGGCCGCCGCGCATCGACTCATCCTTCGCCTCGCCGAGGAGCGCGGCGTCGACGAGAGCACCGCGCGAAAGGGCCTGATGGACTCGCTGGGCGGAATTCCGCTCGGTCGTCCCAATCGGCCCGAAGAGGTCGCCGAGCTGATCGCGTTCCTGGTCTCGGATCGCGCGGCCTCGATTCATGGCGCCGAGTACGTCATCGACGGCGGGACGGTCCCGACCGTCTGAGAAGCGACCCGACGACAGGACTCGAACCTGCCCGAGTATCGCGGAGCCGACCACGCGGGTGATACCCTGAATTTCAACGATGAAACCGGCCGCCGAAACCTTGTCGCTCGCGAGCGCCCGCGGGCGCTGGGTGATCGCGGCGACGGTGCTCGGCTCTGGACTGGCGATGATCGACAGCACCGTCGTCAACGTGGCGCTGCCGACGATCGGGCGCGAGCTGCACGGCGGCGTCGGTGCGCTGCAGTGGATCGTGACAGCGTATCTGCTGACGCTGGCTGCGCTCCTCCTCATCGGCGGCGCGCTCAGCGACCGGTACGGACGGCGTCGCATTTTCCTCATCGGCGTCGTCTGGTTCACGGTCGCGTCGGTCGCCTGCGGGCTGGCGCCGTCGACGATGGTGCTCAACTTGGCGCGCGCGTTCCAGGGCGTTGGCGGCGCGTTGCTCACGCCCGGCAGCCTCGCCATCATCGAGGCGAGCTTCCGGCGCGACGATCGCGCGGCGGCCATCGGTGCGTGGAGCGGGCTCGGCGGCGTCGCCGTGGCGATTGGGCCGTCTCTCGGCGGCTACCTCGTGCAGGCGTGGTCGTGGCGGCTCGTCTTCTTCATCAACGTACCTCTCGCGCTCGCCGTCATTGCCATCTCCCTGCGCTACGTGCCGGAGACGCGTGATCCGGCGGCGCCGCGACGACTCGATCTCGTGGGCGCGGGGCTCGCCGCGCTCGGGCTCGGCGGCATCACGTACGCGCTCATCGAGCTGCCCGCGCACGGCGCGCGCGCCGCCGACGTCGTCGCCGCGGGCGGGCTCGGGCTGGTCGCCAGCTTCGCCTTTTTCGCCGTCGAGCGTTCGCGCACCGAGCCGATGATCGAGCTCGGGCTCTTCCGCGACCGCCAGTTCAGCGCCGCCAACGTCGAGACCTTCGTCGTCTACGCCGCGCTCGGCGGCGCCTTCTTCCTGTTGCCGATCTATTTGCAGCAGGTCTTGCGCTACTCGCCGCTGGCGACGGGCGCGGCGCTGTTGCCGACGACGGCGGTGCTGCTCGTGCTATCGGCATCGGCGGGGCGGCTGGCGCAGCGCATCGGGCCGCGCTTGCCGCTGACGGTCGGACCCATCGTCGCCGCGGGAGGCCTCTTGCTGCTCTTGTTCGCGGCGCCGGAGCGGGGCTACTTCACGACGGTGCTGCCGGCCCTGGTCGTGTTCGGCCTCGGGCTGGCGCTCACGGTCACGCCGATCACCGCCACGGTGCTGGCGGCTGCGCCGACCGGCAAAGCGGGCCTGGCGTCGGCGATCAACAACTGCCTTGCGCGTAGCGGCAGCCTTCTTGCCGTCGCCATGCTCCCGGCAGCGTCGGGGCTCGGCCCCGAGAGCTATCTGCACCCCGACGCGTTCGCCCACGGCTTCCGCCGCGGTGTGATCGTCGCCGCGAGCTTGTGCGCCGCGGGCGGCGCGCTCGCGTGGATGACCATCCGCGATTCGCGGTCCCGTTCTCGCGGCTAGGGTAGTCTCCATTGACCGACTCGTCGCTACGAGCTCAAAGCGGGCGGTGCCTCGGCGTGATCGGCGTCGGTGGAGATGCTGACCGTGCGCCACTCTTCTGCCTCCGCTGCCCGAGCTCTGTCCGCGTTGCCGGCGTACTGCACCGCATCGCTTCCGAGCAGGAGATGCCGAGGGAGTCGATCGCGATCGGAGAGTTGCAGGATGAGCTGCGCGACGAGCGCCGGGTCGCTGTTCTCGTGCCCCCAATGCGACGCCAGCGATCGCACCACCGCCCCGACCGACGGCTCGTAGTCGGGCAGGAGCTGCGGCATGTCGCGATGAGCGCGCGTGCCCCAGTTCGTTCGCATTCCGCCCGGTTCGAGCGCGCAGACCTTGACGCCAAAGGGCGCTACTTCCCGGGCGAGCGACTCGGTAAAGCCGCCGACCGCCCACTTGGCTGCGTGATACGGCGTGCTTCCGGGAAGCGCGAGGCGTCCGCCCACCGACGAGATCTGGAAGATGTGGCCAGACCGCTGACTCCGCATGATGGGCAGCGCAGCGCGCGTCACGTTTACGACGCCGTAGAAGTTGGTATCGATGACCGCCCTGAAGCGCTCGGCGCTCAATTGCTCGAACGGACCGATATCGCCGTATCCGGCGTTGTTCACCACGACGTCGATCCGACCGAACGAGCCGACACCGAGCGCGACGGCTGCTCGCGCGGCGCTCTCATCGGTGACGTCGAGCGGAGCCGCGAGAACCCGGTCGCCGTGTTGCTTCACCAGCGCTTCGAGCTGTCGGGGATCGCGAGCCGTGGCGACGAGTCGGCCGCCCGACTCGAGCACGGCCTCGGCGATGTGTCGCCCCAACCCATTCGCGCTTCCGGTAACGAACCAGACCTTGGACATGACGAACCTCCTTAAGCGGCCAGCAACGTTCGGCCGTCCGTGACGTACTCTCCCGAGGAGCGAGGCAGGGACACCAGGAACGTCGTACCTGCCGCCGTCGAGGACTGGACCGAGATCGATCCCCGGTGTGCCGCGATGATCTGTTTGACGATATGAAGCCCAAGCCCGAGTCCCCTCGAGCGACGCGTGTTCTGGTCCTCACCGCGGCGGAAGGGCTCGAAGAGGACCGGCAGCAAGTCCGCGTCGATCGCGCGCCCGCTGTTGTGGACTTCGAGCGCGACGGTGTCCGCGTCCCCTTCGATCAACACCCGCACTGCGGTCCCCGGATCGCCGTGACAAAGGGCATTGCCAACCAGGTTCGAAACAACTTGTGCGATGCGGCCGGGATCCCATCTTCCCGTGGCATCGCCCCGCACTTCAATCTCGATGGAGCGATCCGAATGGCTCGCCGCAAGCTCGTCGATGACCTGTGAGCACACGTCGTGAAGATCGATCCGCGTGGGTGAGATCGGCAGCTTGCCGGCGAAGCGGGTGCGTGTGAAGTCGACGATCGTCTCGATCATTTCGCTCATTCGGCGCGCGGCCTGCTCGATGTGATCCAATTTCCCGCGCAACGTCGGCGAAACAGCGTCGCCGAGCTTCGTCAGGCCCACGATGCCGAGAATTCCGGCGACGGGATTCCGGAGATCGTGTCCCAGGATTCCCATCACCTGGTCGCGGAAGGCCAGCGCCTCCTTCATCTCCTTCGCGGCGGTGATGTCCATGACCGCGCCGACGAACTCGCCGGTCACCGGGCAGCCGATGGCCTGGGCGACGATCCGAACAAACTTGTGCGAGCCATCCGGCATGACAAGCCGCAGCTCGGCGTCCACGTCCCGCCCGTCTCGTGCAGCGGAATCGAAGATCTCGCGCGCGCGGTCCAGATCGGGGGGACTGACTCGCCCCAGCAGATCGGCAATCGTCGGCGCGAGTCGGTGGTCCGAGCCGAGGATGCGGCAGGTTTCCTCCGACCACACCATCTCGCCTGTCGACGCGATCCAACAGAAGCTGCCCGTCGCGCTCAGTCTCTGCGCCTTTGCCAGGAATGCTTCGCTTCGACGCAGGGCCGCCTCCGTGCGCTGCAGCTCCGCGACGTCGCTCCCGGGATCGTTCCAAGCGTTGGCGCGACCGTGCAGTGCGCGACGACGAGCGGCGGCGAGCAACTGCGCGAACGCCTCGGACCAGTCCTCGAGCAGCTCGGCGAGCTCCGGCGTGAACGCGTCAGGATTCACTGACGACACGGTCAGGGCGCCGAGCAGCTGCCCATCGACTTTCAGGAGGAAGCACCGATTCGAAGAACTACCGCGATGCTGGCCCGCCTGGTTGAATCCGATCGAGGCCCCGCTGAACGGTCCATCAGCGACGAGCAGATCGCACACCGCCTGAAGCGCGTCTTGCTCGTTCGACGCGCGCGCGACGATCCGGTTGCACCTGTGCAGGACTTCGTGCATCGGCGATCTCTTCATGACGCACGCGCGGGGAAGTCGGTGGAGAACGCGGTGTCTCGCTGCGATTCGACCTCGGCGAGACGATCGGTCAGCGCCTTCTGGATCGCCTTGTACGAATCGCTGCCGAGCACGAGCCGCTTGGGCGCGGGCGTTTGATCGACGCTCTCGATCATCAGCTTGACCATCTTCGCGGGATCGCCGATGGGGAGCCGCGACGTGTCCTTGAGGAACGCGTGGACGTTCCCCGCCGGCGTGCCCTTGTACGCGTCGAGCGGTTCCCCGACCTTGGAGCTGCCGAAGCGGAACTCGGTGCGCGCGCCGCCGGGCTCGACGATCGTGACCCCGATGTTGAACGGCGCGAGCTCGCCCGCCATCGTGTCGCAGAACCCTTCGATGCCCCACTTCGTCGTGTGATAGAGGCAGCCGCCGGGAACCGCGACCTGGCCGCCGTAGGTCGAGAGCTGGATGATTCGTCCGTGTCCCTGCGCGCGGAGGTGCGGTAGCGCGGCGCGAATCACGTGAATCGGTCCGAGCAGGTTCGTGGCGACCTGATGGAGGATCTGCTCGTCGGTGAGCTCCTCGGCGGCGCCGAAGAGGCCGTAGCCGGCGTTGTTCACGATGACGTCGATCCGGCCGAGCTCCTTGAACGCTCTGTTCACGACCTCCTTGATCGCCGCCGCGTCGGTCACGTCGAGGCGAGCGAGCCAGAGCCGGTCGGCATAGTTCGCCTCGAGATCGGCGAGCGCGTCCAGCTTGCGAACGGTGCCGGCGACGCGATCGCCACGCTCGAGCAGCTGCTCCGTCATGTGACGGCCGAAGCCGCTGCTGACGCCGGTAATCAGCCACGTTCGTTGGGTCATCATCATCTCCTTCGTTCGCCGGTATGTGCGCGGCAGCAGCCTGGCGTTACGTTTTTTTTTTCGTGTAACGCGGCGGGCTCGACGACCACTTACGCGGTGGGAGCCGTGCATTCGTGATAGAAAACGCTCTGGATGGACGCTTCGCAGGAGAGCGCGATCTGCCGACGCTACGCGGCGCGCATTCGCGCGTACGGCCTGCGCCACTTGCGGAACAATGCGGCGGCGGACGACCTGGTCCAGCACGTCTTACTCGTCGTGTTGCAAGCGCTGCGGGAAGATCGCGTCTCGGAGCTCGACCGCCTCGACTCTTATGTCTTCGGCACCTGCCACCATGCCGTGATGGACATGCGCCGCGGTGACGCGCGCCAGCGACGCATCGCCGAGGCAGCGGTCGCCGTGCTTCCCGACGGCTATCAACCGGCGTGGGAACGCCTCGACGGACGGCGGCTCGAGGAATGCTTGGGTGCGCTCGAGCCGCGCGACCGCGCGGTCGTGCTCGCCACGTTCGTCGATGACCGCGACAGCGACGAAATCGGCGAGGCGATGGGCCTCTCTCCGGGCAACGTTCGAGTGATCCGCCACCGGGCCATGGAGCGACTGCAGGACTGCGTCGGCGGAGCCGTGTCGTGACGAGCTGTCCTTCATTCGAGACGCTGGTTGCGCTATGGGCGGGCGACCTGGACGAGCCCGAAGCGACGTCCATGGATGAGCATGTCTTCGGCTGCGACGCGTGCGCGGCTGCCTCGACCCGGCTTGCCCGGTTGGTCGGCGGATTGCGAGAGACCATTCCGTTCGTGATTTCTCACGCGCACCGCGATCGTCTCGCCGCCGGCGGCTCGCGAATCCGCGTGACGCCCGTCGAGCCCAACGCGACGGCGCACGCGCACTTTGCGCCGGAGCTCGATCTGCTCGTGCATGCGCTCCGCGGCGACTTCTCGCTCGCCGAGCGCGTCGACGTCAGCATCAGCTCGCCGACGGACCCACGGCGCGTCGTGGTGCAGGAAGTAGCCTTCGATCGCGACAGCGGCGAGCTCTTGATCGCCTGCCAGCGTCACTACGAGCCGATGTTCTCCGGTGGTGACCTCGTGTTCAGCGTCGATGCGATCGAGCGCGGCCAGCCGCGGCGCATCGGCGAGTACGTCGTCGTCCACCACTGGCGGTCTGAGATCTAGGCCGACAACGGAGCCGTCCGCTCGTGAAGCGCGCGATCGAGCAGGTTGAGAAAACGCTATCCCGCCGTCATGGGCTTGAGCCGCGGCAGATCGATCGTGAAGATACATCCCGCGCCCGGCAGGTTGCGCACCTGAACCGTTCCACTGTTCGCTTCGACGCCACGACGAGTGATCGAGAGGCCGAGACCGAGACCGCTTCGATCGCCGCCATGCTGCTCGAACGGGCGGAACAGCTCTTCGGCTTTTCCCAGCGGAAGACCGCCGCACTGATCCTCGATTTCGATGACCACGCGATCGGCGACGCCGTGCGCGGACAGCGAGACCAGGCTGCTCGGCCGCGTAAACTTGAATGCGTTCTGCAGGAGGTTGGCGACCGCCGAATAGAGCATCTGCCGATCGGCGTCGACCGCCAATCCTTTGTCGACCGGTGCGACCGTGAAAGAGAGCCCTTTGGCCTTCGCTTCCAGTCCAGCGGAGACCTGGACCTCGTTGAGAAACTCACTGATCGAGATTGGCTCTCGCCGCGGCGGAAGCCCACCGGTCAGGCGCACCTCGGCCAGTGAGCGATCAATGAGATCGCGCAGCCCCGTCAAGCTGCGATCGAGCACCGCGCCGGTGGCTCCCGAAAGGCCCACGTTGCCGCTCTTGATCGCGGCGACCGCGAGCATGGCCGAAGTGAGTCGGTTGCGGAGCTCGTGCGCGAGAAATCCAAGGCGCGCATTGGCGGCCGCCGTCTCCTGCGCGGAGAGGATGATGTCGTGCTGGCGGCCGTACTCGGTGACCGCGCCGGCGATGGCGTTGTCGAGGCACTGATTGAGCGTGCGAAACTCATCCGCGGTGATGGGCGCGTTCTGTTCTACCGCCAGCTCCGTGACCGCCTGACAAAGATCGCCGTAGTCGTGAACCACCTGGTCGACGGTGAAGCCCTTCTTGAGCAGCTCGTCGCCGTGACTGGCAGCCGTGCCGCCAATCTCCGAAGCGGGTCTGCCTCGCTCCGCAGAACCGGAGATCACGTGACGCTCCGCCAAATTGTTCGTGCGAAGGGTTCTGATGAGCTGATCTAGAAAAATTGGGATTCCGTGATTCAGCTCCGGTTCGGTCGGGCGCGGTGAGGCCCGCCTGGCCACTTTCGCTCTGCAACGCTTGATCAACTCCTCGCTGTTGGCAGTGAGGAAGTCGTGCAACTTCATACGCTCACTATAAGCCGTGCCGTCACCGATACCATGGCCGCAGGACGCTTTCAGGAACAGCTTCCGAGGAGACACAGGAGCAGGGCGTTGCAGTGTCCGCCCGCGCAGCAGGGCTGGGTCAGTCCACCGCAGGGAGGGTTGACCGCGAGATCGGAGGCGGTCGCGAGATCGAAGGCGGTCGCGAGATCGACGGCGCCGAGATCGCTCGTGAAGGCGGCGTCGTTTGCGGCGGCTCCGTCGCTCGCGAGATCGGCCGGCGACGTCCAGAGGTGCTGGAGCGCCACTGCGAGATCACGGGAAGGCGGCGACGCATCTGCTCCCCCGTCGAGCGCCACCGACGACCCCACGCAGGTCTGTGAGAGGTCGGCCGCGGCGAACTTTCCATATCGCCGTCCGGTATCGGCGCAGCTCGCATCCGGGAACGAACAGTAGAGCGACCGCTCGCAGTTTCCCTGCACGCCCGCGAGCGTGCATTGCGCGTCGGCCTGACAGAAGAACGCGCGCGGCGGCTGGTCGCACGCCAGCATCAGCGTCACGCCGAGGCCGATCCAGGAGCGTGTCATCGCCGCCTCCCGACGATCGCGAGACGAACGGTGGCGGCGGCGATCAGCACGCCACCGAAGGCGAAGAGGCCGATGCCGGCGCCTTCGTAGTTGGCGCCGTCGGCCGCGCGCGGAGCGTCCACCGCGAAGCGCGCGTAGTCATGCGCTCCGTTGGCGTCGGAGATCCAGCTCCGACCGGCGCCGAACAGGCCAGCCCCGAGCGCCACGACGATCACTCCGCCGCCGGCGAGCGACACCCCGAGCGCATCGCGATACCAGCGCTTGCGCGCGTGGACCGTTGGGCGAGCCGCATGCTCGGCCGCTGCGAGCACGACAGGAACGGCCGGCGGCGTTTCGACGAGCGGCGGCGTCGTGGACACGGGCTCGCGCGCGCTCGGGACTGTCGGAGGCCATGGATTGATGATGTCGACGCTCGCGATCTTGGGCGATGACGTGGGCGGCGGGAGCGAAGCCGGCGAGTCGCTCGACGCGGCCGATGCCGCCGTGCAGGGCTTCTGCATCAGCCGATGAGCGAGCCGCGCCTGTCGAGGCGAAGGATCGGCGCGAAGAAAATCGCGATAGGAGGCGAGCGCGCGCTCACAGTCGCCGTTCAGCC
>DASREC010000499.1:0-6446 GCA_035652295.1 Polyangia bacterium | reverse complement strand
CGGCCACCAGTGCGCGGCCGGGCTCGGCGCGCAACGTCACGGGCCGATTCAGCGCGCGCTCGAGCGCGTCGAGCGCGGCGTCGGCCGCAGCCGCCAGCTCGACGAAGGGGAACGCGCCCGACGCGGGATCGTGATAGTCGTAGCCGAAGCCGCCGCCGAGATTGATGCAGTCGATCTCAGGCATCGCGCGCGCAAGCTCGATCAGGCGCGCCAGCGCGAGCCGATAGCGAGTCAGATCTTGTCCGTGCGTGCCGCAGTAGACATGCAGCGCCGTGACGCGGACCCCGCGTGCGCGTGCAAGCGCCAGCGCGGCGTCGAGATCGTCCTCGCGCAAGCCGACGCGGCTCTCGGGCAGCACGGCGTCGACGTGCACGCGTAGCCCGCAAGCGCGCAGCCCCGCCGCGCACGCGCGCTCGAGATCGTCGAGCGAGTCGACGTTCACGTGCACACCCGTCTTCACCAGGTACGCGAGATCTTCTTCGCCGACATTGCTGCCCGAGAACACGATGTCCTCTGAACCGAAGCCGGCGCGCAGACCGCAATAGACATCGCCCGGCGTGTTGGCGTGGAGGCCTGCGCCCTCCGCGCGCAAGAGGCGCAGCAGGTGAAGGTTCGGATTGCAGACCGCGGCGAAGTGGATCCGCGTCGGCGCGTGGTGAAACGACTCGCGCACCGAGCGGTAGGTGGCGCGCACGGTCTCGGCGTCGTAGACAAACAGCGGCGTGCCGAACTGCTCGGCCAGCGCGTGCGCCTCGACGCCGCCGACGCGGAAGCTGCCTGCAAGACGATCGATCATTCTCCACCTCCGCGAGCCAGCGGCGCGAGCATCGGATCAGGTGGAACGAGCGCGAGCACCCGCCTCGCGGCGTAGGCGATGAGCGAGTGAGGTGGCGCCTCTTCGAGCTCGTGAAAGCGCGCGCCGCGGCTCGCGCGAGCAAACGGCAACGCGGCGAGCGGCATCCCGCGCGGCGGCAATCCGAGATCGACGAACGGCAGCTCGCCGCGCGCCACGTCGACACACGTCTTGAGCGGCTCGTAGAGGAACGGATAGACCACCGTAGCCGCGTCGTGGAGATAACCGATGGGCGCGCGGCGGCCGGCGCGCAGCCCGCGCCGCAGCCAATCGATCACCGCCGCGGGAGAGCCGTCGAGGCACACGACCGCGAGCCGCGCCTGCACGAGCACGCCCGAGGCGGCGAACAGATCGACGAGCTCGGGCCGATCGACGAGGAGGATCGCCGCGGGAAAGTACGCTTCCCACTCGCGAGGCGATCGTGCGCGGGTGCGCTTGCGCGCCGCGACCGGCGGCAGCAACCCCGGCACGGCTCCCGAACGCAGCCGCTCGGCCAACGGCCCGCGACGAAACTCGGCGAACGAGGCCTCGCCGCCGCGGGCCCGGCGAAGCGCATGATAGAGATTGCGCGCCGTGAAACAGCGCGATTCGCTCCGCAGCCGCGCGGCGACGAGGTCGATATCGCGCGAGGTGGGTGAGGCGATCGCGCGTCGGGCCAGGCGAGGTTGTTCGGTCTCCACGCTCGCGTGCTGGAGCAACGGCCGCGCCAGGGAAGAAGCGCGCCAACTACGCGTCGCCGCGGCCATGCCTCGCGATCGGCGACGCCGCGAACTTGCATTTCGCAAGACGGCATCACCTTGGCGCGCGCGGCTCATCGCGATCCGCGATGCAAAGTGCAAGAGTCGACGTCTTCGCGAGGCAACCATTGCGCGTTCCGCGCCCGCTGCACGCGGACCCGCGAAGGCGGCATACACCTTGCGTTGATCGCGTGAGAAAGGAGACGCGGCATGGCGAAGCTGGTCATGGTGGTTCCAGCCGCGCGCGACTTCTGCGGGCGCGCCGTGCTGCTCTCGAGGAGAGGCGCCACGCTCCTCGGACCGTTTCGCGTGCTCGCGACCGCGAGCCGGCGCGTGGCGCGCGTGCGCGGCAACCCGACGTGCGACAAGCTTCTGCCCTTCGGCCATCCTCCCGCGGGGAGCTACGTCGTGGCGGGGAGCCTCGCGCCGGGACAAGCGCACCGGCGCGCCCGGCGATTCGGCCGCCTCGGCGCGCTCGTGCTCGAGCCGGCGTCGGGCGAGGCGCTCGCGTCGGTCGCAAATGGGCGTGCGCGCATCGTGCTGCACGGCGGGCCGCTCGACTCGCGCGGCCGACTGCGACGCACGCGCGGCGGCTTGCGCATCTCGGACGCGAGCCTGGCCGCGCTCTTGCGCGCGCTCAACGACGCGCACGAAGCCGGCGACCCGGTCTCGACCGTGGAGCTTTACGACCTGCCGGCCGCGGTCATCAACGATCCCGACGGCGACGCGCCGGGCGGCCGCGAGCTCGCCCCGACGGCGCGCGCGATCGATCGAGGTCGCCGCTCGCCGATGCGGGCCGCGGGGCTGCTGCTCGCCGCCGGATTATCGACGAGCGGCGTGGCCTCGAACCGGCGGGCGTTTCTCAAGGCGCTGTTGATGGTGTGCGGCGGCTTGAGCCTCGCCGCGTGCGGCGGCCCCGGTTACCTTCCGCCGCCGAGCTGCGATCCGACGATCGATCCGAGCTGCGGCGCGACCGGCGGTGTCGATACGTCCGGCGGCGTCGATACGTCCGGCGGTGTCGATACGTCCGGCGGCGGCGATACGTCCGGCGGCGGCGATTCGTCGGGCGGCGACTATTCGTCGGGGGGCGGCACAGGCTGATGGGCGGCTTCGTCGGCTGGATCGAGCCGCCGCCGCTCGCTCGCGTGGACCGGGTGCTCGCGCTCGCGGGCGCGCCGACGCGCCGGGCCTCGCAGGTTTCGCTGTTCGGCTTCGGCCGCCGCGACCTCGAGCTCGCCGAGGACGACGAAGGCGGCGCGCTCGCGATCGCCGGCTACGTCCGCGACGCCGACGGTGCGCTCACCGCGGCCGACGTGCTCGCCCGCTGGCGCCGGCGCGGCGCCGCGCTGCTCGACGATCTGCACGGCGAGTTCTCGCTCGCGATCTATCTCCCCGGCGAGGTGCTGGTCGCGCGCGATCGGCTCGGCACGAGGCCGCTGTACGTGGGAGCGCCGATCGGCGGAGGGCCGATCTTCGCCACCTCGCTCAGGCCGCTGTTCGCCGCCGGCGTTCCACCCGAGATCGATCGCGACTCGGTCGTGCGTAGCCTGATCCTCGGCTACGTGCCGGCGCCGCGCACCGCGTTTGCGCGCGTCGAGCAGCTCGCGCCCGGCGAGCTGTGGTCGCTCGCGCCGCGCCGCTCGGCGCGCCGCTACTTTCGGTCGCGCGAACGGATCGATCGCCAGCGCCCGCTCGATCGCGCCGCGCGCGCCCTCGACGGCGCGATCACGGCGGCGGTGCGCGACGCGGTGCCTTCGAATGCGCGCATCGGCGCGTTCCTCTCGGGCGGCATCGACTCCTCGCTCGTGCTGGCGCGGCTGCGCGAGCTCGGGCACGACGCCGACGCATTCACGCTCCACTTCGGCGACGCGCTTCCCGGCGAGCTGCGCTACGCGCGCGCGGTCGCGCATCACGTCGGCGCGCGCCATCACGTGCTCGAGCTCGATGCGCGCCAGTTCTGCGACGCGCTCGAGCCTGCTCTCGTGCAGCTTGAGGATCTGCTCTCGGAGCCGATCGCGGTCCCCAACTTTCTGTTGGCGCGCGAGGCGGCGCGCTCGTGCGACGTGCTGTTCACCGGCGAGGGCGGCGATCCGCCGTTCGGCGGGCCGAAGAACATCGGCCTCGTGCTCGCGCACTCGTACCGGTGCCATCCAAACGCGCCGTCGCTGAGTGACGCGTACTGCGCCGCGCACCATCACCTCTACGACGATCTCGACGCCGCGCTCACCGCCGACTACCGCGCGGCGTTCGATCCGGCGCGTCTCGCCGACGAAGTGATCCGCCCATGGATCGACGCGGACGCGGGCGCGCCGGGCGACACGTTCGTCGGGCGGCTGATGGCGGCCAACGTCGCGCTCAAGGGCGGGAGCAACATCCTCGTCAAAGTGGCCAAGATGGTGGCGGGCGCGCACGACCTGGCGCTCCGCTCGCCGCTCTTCGATCGGCGCGTGATCGATCTGGCGCTCACCACCCCGCCATGGCAGAAGCTCGACGGCACCGAAGAGAAGCTGGTGCTCAAACGGGCCGCCGCGCGCTCGCTGCCCGCGGCCGTCGTCAATCGATCCAAGCGCGGCATGGCGGTGCCGCTCTCGGCCTGGCTCGACGGGCCGCTCGGCGCGCTCGCTGCCGACGTGCTCACGCCGCGCACAGTCCGCGAGCGCGGTCTCTTTCGCTGGCGCTACGTCGAGCGGCTGCTCCGGCGCGAGCCGATCGCGACCGATCTCGCGCGCTCTCGTTCCGCCGAGAAGCTGTGGCTGGTGCTCGTGACCGAGCTCCACCTGCGCCAACTCGACCGCGCGCACGAATCGGGCGACCTTCGGCGCGGACCTTGAGCCCAGCGCATCCGTCGCTCTATATACGGTGGAGTGTAGGCATGGACGAGCGCGTCGACAATGCGTCGCTGAAACCGGTCGCCGAGACGGTGACCGCGCTGCGGGTGAATCGCGACACCGGCCTCGCCACGGCGGAGGCCGGGGCCCGGCTCGCGCAGCACGGCGCGAACGAGATCCCCGAAAAGAAGTCGCATCCGCTCTTGCGCTTCGCGAAGAAGTTCTGGGGGCTCTCGGCGTGGATGATCGAGCTGATTGCGCTCTTGTCCTTCATCCTGCACAAGCTCGCGGACCTGTGGGTCGCGCTCTCGCTGCTCGCGGTGAACGCGATCTTGAGCTTCATCCAGGAGCAGCGCGCGTCGGCGGCGCTGGCGGCGCTGCGCCACGAGCTGCAGGTGACCGCGCGCGTGCTGCGCGACGAGCGCTGGCAGTCGGTGCCGGCGCGCATGCTCGTGCCCGGCGACGTGGTGCGCGTGCGCACCGGCGACTTCGTGCCTGCGGACGTGCAGCTCCTCGAGGGCGTTCTGCAGATCGATCAATCGGCGCTCACCGGCGAGTCGCGCGAGACCGAGAAGCGCGCGGAGGAGCTGCTCTACTCGGGATCGATCGTGCGCCAGGGCGAAGCGACCGCGGTGGTGGTCGCGACCGGCGCGCACACGTTCTTCGGCCGCACCACGGAGCTCGTGGCGAGCGCGCATCCGAAGCTGCACGTCGAGGAGGTGATCACGCGGGTGGTGAAGTGGCTGCTGGTGATCGTCGGCGTGCTGGTGGCGGCGGCGCTGATTATGTCGCTGGTCGAAGGATTGCGGCTGATCGACATCTTGCCGCTCACGCTCGTGCTGCTGATGAGCGCGGTGCCGGTGGCGCTGCCGGTGATGTTCACGGTGAGCATGGCGGTCGGCTCGATGGAGCTCGCGCGCAAGGGCGTGTTGGTCACGCAGCTCAGCGCCGCCGAGGACGCGGCCAACATGGACGTCCTGTGCGCCGACAAGACCGGCACGCTAACGATGAACCGGCTCTCGCTCACCGGCGCGCTGCCGGAAGCGGGATTCTCCGAGGCCGACGTCGTGCTCGCCGGCGCGCTGGCATCGAACGAGCCCGATCAGGATCCGATCGATCTCGCGTTCCTGCACGCCGCGCGCGATCGCAAGCTCCTCGACGGCGCGGCGAAGACACGCTCGTTCGTTCCCTTCTCGGCGAAGACGCGCCGCACGGAGGCCGTGGTCGAGCTCGGCGGGGGCGAGGTGCGCGTCATGAAGGGCGCGCTGCGCACCATCGCCGAGGCGGCCGGCGTCGGCGGCGCCGCGCTCGCCGCGCTCGAGACGCGCGCCGACGAGCAGGGGCAGAAGGGCTTTCGCGTCCTCGGCGTCGCGCGCGCCGAAGCAGGCGGGCCGCTGCGCTTCGTCGGCCTCGCCATTCTCTACGATGCGCCGCGCTCGGACTCGCGCCAGCTCATCGATCAACTGCGCTCGCTCGGCATCGGCGTGAAGATGCTCACCGGCGACGCGCTGCCGGTCGCGCGCGAGATCGCCCGCGAGCTCGGCCTCGGCGAGATCGTCCGCGCGCCCGAGCTGCGCGGCGATCCCGCGCGCGCCGCCGAGCGGGCGCGCGGCTCCGACGGGTTCGCGGAGGTTTTTCCCGAGGACAAGTTCGTCGTCGTCAAGAGCTTGCAGTCGGCCGGCCACGTCGTCGGCATGACCGGCGACGGCGTGAACGACGCGCCCGCGCTCCGCCAGGCCGAGGTCGGCATCGCCGTGAGCGGGGCCTCCGACGTCGCCAAAGGAGCGGCGAGCGTCGTGCTCACGACGGAGGGGCTCGCGGGCATCGTCGATCTCGTCAAGACCGGACGCGCGATCTACCAGCGCGTCTTGACGTGGATCGTCAACAAGGTGAGCCGCACGATCTTCAAGTCGTCGTTCGTCGTGATCGCGTTCCTCGTCACCGGGCGGTTCGTCATCTCCGCGCTCGGGATGGTGCTGCTCGTGTTCATGACCGACTTCGTGAAGATCGCGCTCTCGACCGATCGCG
>DASREC010000498.1:0-43307 GCA_035652295.1 Polyangia bacterium | reverse complement strand
GACGATGTGATCCCACGAGCGCGGCAGCTCCTCCGCGCCGATGTAGTCGATGGCCAGCAGGTCGCCGGGTTTGATGTCGCGGCCCCAGCGCACGTTCGAGGGCGCCTGCGGCAAACCGCCGCAGGGATCGTTCGGCGCGCAGGGCGGGGTGAGCTCGATCGGGCCGGCCACGCGCACGAGCTCGTCGACGAGATCGGCGACGCTGGAGTACTCGAGCGGGTGTTTTCTCGACGGGAAGGCGCGGCGCAGCGCGGCCACCAGGATGTCCGCGCAGTCGGCGCCGACGTAGCGCTCGGCCTGGCTGCGCGCGCCCTTGCCCGCCGAGCCGAACAGGTAGGGCACGTTGAAGAACGAGGTCAGCCAGCCGAGGAAGCCGTCGCTCGCGCGGAAGCTGTAGCGGAACACGCGGTCGGCGATCTGGCCGTCGGGCGCGTCGCTCGCGCCGGGCGTCGAGACGCGTGTGGTGCCGAACGTCACCGTCGCGGCCAGCCGCATGGTGCCGAGCGGGGCGGTGGCGTCATCGCGCTCGAGGCCGGTGGCCGCGCTCGGCTTGGCGTCGCGCACGCGCAGCGACGGGCCGCTCGCCGCCGCGACGTCCATCGAAGTTTCGAAATATTCGAGTTTATCGAAGCCGATCCAGGTGCCGTGCTTCTCGCCGAAGACGACGGCGTTGGCGTAGACCTTGGCCTCGGCGTTCGGCGACGGCGTGTCGGTGTGCTGCATGCGCGGCTCGACGCGGCGCCACGCGACCTCGAGCGCGCCGCACGCGCTCGGCCACGGCGTGCGTCCGGGCGCGCGCGATTCGCCGAACACCACCGCCTTGCCGTCGAGGCGGCCGGGCGCGGCGACGAACACCTCGATCTCTTCGCCGAGCTTCGCGTCGACGGCGCGCGACACGCGGCCGCCGCCCGCCACGCGCCCCTCGAGCCAGGGCTTGCCGGCCAGCTGGCAGCGCGGCGCCGCCCAGGCCGCGTCCGCCGCGCCCGCGAGAACCAGCACGCACGCGATCGATCTCATGGTCATGGTTCTTTTGAACGCGCGGGATAGCACGCGGGATCCAGCAATTCGGGCCGATATTCGAAGTGCATGGTGTCGTAGTGATACCAGCGCCCGCCCCAGATGAACCCCTCGGCCTCGAACGCGTCGACGATCGCCTGCGGCACGCGGTTCTGCCACTTGATCGGCGCCGCCGGTTTCTGCCAGCGCCAGTAGTGCGAGCGCGCGACGTTGAGATCGATCGACACGCCGTACGAGTGCGCGCTCGGGCGGTTGGTGCCGGCGATGTTGCGCTTGGCGAACGTGCCGCCGAGATCGACGAAGAACGGCGCCAGCGACGGATCGGCGGCGAGCGCGGCCTTGAGCCGCTTCTCGACACGCAAGAACGCCGGCGCGACTTTTTTGTGCACCGTGTGGCGTTTGCCGAACAGCGTGATCTGCGTGAGGCCGCTCTCCGGATACGTGCTCTGAAACAGCGCGTCGACGCGAATGCGGCCGGGATCGTCGTCGGGCGTGGTGATCGGGTGAATCGCGCCTTTGTCGTAACGAATGGAGAACGTGTCTTCGATATCGGGCGAGGCAAGGCGCTGCTCGAACGTCTTGCTCGCGCCGTCGTCGTACGGGACGGTTTTGCCGTCGGGAAATTGCGCCAACCATTTGCCGTCGCGCTCGACGGCGACGACCGCGTAGTGGCGCGCGAGACACACGAGCGGCGCGGGCGGCGCGGAGGCGAGCGCGAGGAAGAGAAGCGCGATCATCATGGTAATCTATTCGGTCATGAGGCGATCTGCACACGCTTTGCTGGCGGCGCTCGCGCTCGCGTCCGTGGCGCGCGCCGAGGAGACGTTTCAGCCCGCGCCGGCCGACCAGGTGACCAACTATTTCCCGACGGTGATGCCGTGCGAGATCACGCGCGAGGATCGCACGCGCGTGAAGTGCAAAGACGATTTCCTCGCCAAGAAATCGCTGCGCGAGCTCTCGATTCTACGCAATACGATTTATGCGCGATATGGTTGGGACGGATATCGCAAACCGTGGCTGCGCGACTATTTTCATTCGCAATCGTGGTTCAAAGCCAATCCAAAGTTCACGTATAAAGTATTGAGCGATTCGGACCGGAAGAACGCGCATTTGATCGGCGCGCAGGAGCAGTCGCTCACCGACGTGGAACTGCGCGCGCGGCGCGAAGAGATCTTTGCCCATTACGGGAAGATTTGGAACGATAAGCCGGAGTGGGATTTACCGGACGGCGGCAAAGTAAAGAGCTGCAAAGCGCCAAAGGGACAGCAGCCGCTCGATGAATTCGATTTGAGCCAGCACAACGATTGTTTCTATGCGGCCAAGAAATGGTACAAGCCCGACCCGTCGTTCGACGAGGCGAAGATCTCGGCCGCGGACAAGGTCGAGCTGGGGCTGCTGTCGCGGGCGATGGGGAGCTTCGCGCTCGACGACGATTCGCGCGGCAAGCAGGAGGAGTCGCTCGACAAGCAGCTCACGCCGGCGCAGCTTCGCCAGCTCTCGCTGCGCGATCTGCGGCTGCTCAGAAACACGATTTATGCGCGGCGCGGGCGCACGTTCAAATCGCAGATCCTGCGCGATCACTTCGAAGGGATGAGCTGGTACAAAGTCGATCCCAATTACAGCGATAAACTTTTGACCAAAGCGGATACGCGCAACATCGCGCTCATCAAGTCGGTGGAGAACGAGTTCGGCGGGCCGCTCAGCGACGAGGATTATCTCGCCGAGCCGGCCACCGACGGTGCTTGATGAGTTGAATCCGCCCCGGGTGGGCGGCGCGATTTACGGATAGACGCAGTTGCCGGGCGGCGAGCCGTTGCTGGTGACGCAGGTGGTGCTGACCTTGGCGGCGGGGGAGGCGGAGGTCGCGGTCGGCGCGGTCGCGATCGGCGACGCGTTGAGGAAGATGCGTCCCACCGCGCCGCCGCCGCCGCCGGCGCCGTTGGTGGCGAGCGTCGAGGCGTTACCGCCGGCGGTGGGCGCGGTGCCGGCGACGCCGCCCTTGCCGCCTTCGCCCGCGTTCACCGCGCCGGCGGTTCCGCCGGACGCGACGGTGGTGGGTGTCATGGTCGGATCCCACTCGCCGCCCGGGCCGCCGCTGTTGCCGAGCGCGCCGCCGCCGCCGCCGCCCGCGCCGTTCGAGACCAGCTCGCCCGCGACCGCGTTGCCGGCGAAGCTCGACGCCTCGAGGAGGATCGTGCCGCCCGAGCCGCCGCCGGTGCCGCCGGCGGTCGCGGTGGTGCCGCCGCCGGCCGTGCCGCCGCCGCCCGAGGCGTTGAAGATCACGTTCGCGCCGACGGTGAGCGTGCCGCACGCGGTCACCTGCAAGCCGCCGCCGCCGACGCCGCCCGCCGCCGTGCCGTTGCCGCCGCCCGTCGCGCCGGCTTCGAGCGCCTCGGTCATGGCCGCGCCGCCGTACGCCTGGCCGCCGGTGCCCGCGGTGCCGAGGTTGGAGTTCTGGCCGCCGGCCGCGCCGTCGGTGCCGTGGCCCGCGCCGCCGCCGCCGACCGAGCCGGCCACGCCGCCGCCGGCGCCGAT
This sequence comes from Polyangia bacterium, assembly GCA_035652295.1. Taxonomy (GTDB): domain Bacteria; phylum Myxococcota_A; class Polyangia; order Palsa-1104; family Palsa-1104; genus DASREC01. Next base: position 39,755 of record DASREC010000498.1, on the reverse strand, counting down.
CGCCGTCGTCGTCGGCGCACCCGGTCCGGCGCCGCTGGCGCGCGTGCCGGCGAGCTTCACGATCGTCGTGCTGCCGGCCGCGCCCGCGAAGCTCGCGTCGCCGTCGACGAGCAGCACCAGCGCGTTCGAGCCGGTGACGACCACGGTCGCGCCCGCGGTGACGGCGACGCTCTTCACGTGCGCCACGATCGCGTTGGTGCCGGAGCCGCTCGGTTTATAGGAGACGCCCCACTTCGACATCGCGGTGTAGTCGGTGGTCGTGGGGCCGTTGACCTTCTTGATCGTGAACGCGGTGGTGTCGAACGTGAGCGTGTCGCCGGTGCCGGCGGTGAGAGCGGCGAGCGTCGCGTCCTGCGTGCCGGTGCAGGTGAACGTGTCGCCCGCTTTGACGTTCGCGCGGCCGTCGTTGGCGGGGACGAGATCGCGGCACTGCCCGGTCACCGGGTCGCAGCCGAGCGCGCACGGCGTCGCGGCGCCGAGCGTGCCGTTGCCGTTGCACGCGTACTGCGAGTTCAGCGACGTGCCGTAGCTGACGCCGTCGCCGCAGACGGAGGTGCCGCTGCACTGCTGGCATGCGGTGCCGCCGCTGTTGCAGCTGCTGCCGTTGCCGTCGGCCGCGAGCGTCACGCACGTGGTGGTGGCGCCGGTGTTCTGGTGCGCGGTGTCGCACGCGGTGAGCTGGCCGCCGGTGCAGGTGTCGCCGGTGCACTGGCCGCAGCCCATCGACGTCGCGTTGCACGCGGCGCCGCAGTCGAAGCTGGTGAGCCCGTTGCCGGTGGAGTTGCAGTACTGCGCGTTGTTGCCGTTGCACGAGACGAACGCCGAGGCGGTGCACATGAAGGCGTCGACGACGTTGCCGCCGTCGGTGGCGCCGCCGCCGTCGCCGCTGCCGCTCAGGTCGGCGGGGCCGCCGCGTAGATCGATCGGTACGGCGAGATCGGCGACGCCCTGATCTTGAGGAGGAGCGGCGGTGTCGTCACCGCAAGCGTTGAGCAGCCAGGCACCGGCCAGCAGGACCACCGCGCTTTTCTTCATAGGCTAGTCTCCCCGGTTGACCTCCAAAATTACGACCATCGGCCGCGAAGGATGCAGCGCAAAGTTTGCACTAGCGGATCCGGACGGTGCCGTCGGTGCGCGTGGCGTGCGAGCCGAGATCGCGCGACAAGGTCTCGATCAGCTCGAGCAGGCCGGGGTCGCGCGAGGGGTGCGGCAAATTGCCGCTGAGGCCGGCCTCGAGCGGAATCGCGCGCGCGTCGGCGGCGCGGCCGCGGGCGTCGATGGTGAAGGCGAGCGCGTAGGCGTCGGCGGCGTCGGTGCAGCGGCAGCCGAAGGCGAGGTTGCCGAGCGAGTAGGCGATGACGGCGCCGCCGCGGCGCTCGAGGCCTTGCAGCGCGTGCGGGCCGTGGCCGATCACCGCGGCCGCGCCGGCGTCGGCGAGACGTGCGGCAAAACGCCGCTGCGCGTCCGACGGCAGGAGCGATCCGGTCTCGCCCCAGTGCAGCGACACCAGCACCACGCCGCGGCGGCGGGCGCGCGCGACCGCGTCCACCAGCTCGCTCGCGCCGTCGAGCTCGGCGCCGGGCGGGAAGTCGCGCGCCAGCACGATCACGCGGCGCCCTCGACGGCGAAGCTCGGCGTCATGATCGCGCCACGCGGGCTGCACGCCGGCGGCGGCGAGCGCGCGCGCGGTGTCGTCGCGGCCGGCCGCGCCTTGATCGAGCGCGTGGTTGTTGGCCAGCGACGCCACGTCGACGCGGCCGGCGAGCCAGCGCGCGCGCTCGGGCGGCGCCTGAAAATGGATCGCGCCGCCGCTCGGCCGCCCGTCGGCGTCGAGCCCGCTCGGCGCGCCGCGCGTGGTGAGCGGCCCCTCCAGGTTCACGAAGCGCACGTCGCCGTCGAGGATCGCCAGCTGCGCCAGCGGATCGGCGCGCCCGGCGCCGTCGAGCTGCAGGTCGCCGGCGGCCACCACGCGCAGCGGCTGCGCCGCGCAACCGGCGAGCGCCATCCCGAGCGCGATCGCCAGCGACGAGATCGCGAGCCACCGCTGGAACCGCCCGCGCCGCGCGTTATGGTCTGGTAGAGTCGAAGAGAGAGGCGCATGGAGCTGCTCGTCCTCGGTCTGGTGGCGACCATCGGGTTCGCGTCGTACGCGCTCTGGAGCAAATCGCGCCAGGCGGACGAGACGGCCGCGCCGCCGCCGCCGCTGCTCGACGCGCCCGATCGCACGCCGTCGACGCTGCAGGTGGGCGACGTGGTGCAGCACCTCGGCACCGACTACGTCGTCGAGGGCGCGCTGACGTTCTCCGAGGACGGGCGCGCGGCGCGGCTGTTCCGCCTCGTCGACGGCGGCGCCGAGCGTTTCTTGTACGCGTCGCCGGGCGAGCCCGATCCGCTGCTGCTCGACGCGGCGCCCGGCCTCGCCGTCGAGGGAGCGCCCGAGACGCTGGTGCACGCGGGCCAGTCGTTCCGCCTGCGCTCGCGCGCGATCGCCGCCGTGATCCGCGCCGGCGCCGTCGGTGAGCGGCGCGCGGGCGATCGCATCGGGCTGTACGAGTACGCCGCCGGCGCGGCGCGCCTGGTGGTGCTGAGCTGGACCGATCAGGCCGACGCGTTCGTCGGTGAGCGGGTCGCGTCGCATCTGCTCGAGCTGCTCCCCGGCAAGTAGCGCTAGGTGCGGCGGCCGCCGACGAGGTGGATCTCGAGCTCGTTGTACGCCTGCGTGAGCGACATGGTGAGCTGTGTGGCGGTCTTGTGCATCGCCGGATTGCCGACGTGCAGATCGGGGTGGTATTTGCGCATCAGGCGGCGGAACGATTTTTTGACTTCGTCGAAGCCGGCGCCGTAGGGGACCTCGAGCGAGGCGTAGAGCTCGCGCAGGCGGCGCTCGGAGCCGGGCGGCGCGGGCGTCGACGGCGGCGGGCGGCGCGCTTGTTGGCGCGGCGGCGGCTTGGGCGCGCCGCGCGGCGGCGGGGTCCTCGGCGATTGCGGCGGAACGCCGCGAGCATTTTTTTGCGCTGCAGCACGATCGGCGGCGCGCTGGCGGGCGGCGCGCTCGGCGGCTTCGCGATCGCGCCGCTCCTCGTTTTCGCGCAGGCGGCGTTGGCGGCGGCGCGCCAGCTCGGCCTCGAGATCCTCGTCGCTGTGGTCGGCGAGCGGCCCTTCGCCGCCGGCGGCTTTGTCCAGCAAGGCGTTCAGGTTCGCCTTGGCCAGATCGATCAGCCGCTTGGAGATGCTCACGCCGGGCCTCCGCCTCCGATGCCGTCGCTCTCGCCGGCACTGTTCTGCGGAGTGCGTCCCTGGATCTCGAACTTCTCCAGGTGAAAACGTTTCTTCGACTGGATCACGACCTTCTTTTGCAGCCGCTTCTCCAGCTCGTCAATGTATTGCTGCTCGACGGTGACCAAGAGGTCGGCGATCTCCGGGTTGCAGGTGACGACGATCGTGTCCTCGGCGAACGTGTGCCCGTCGCGGCGCAGCTCGCGCAGGATCTCGTAGCACACGGTGGTCTTCGACTTGATGTAGCCCTTGCCCTCGCAGTACGGGCACGGCTCGGTGAGCATGCGGCCGAGCGACTCGCGCGTGCGCTTGCGCGTCATCTCGACGAGGCCGAGCTCCGAGATCTTGGTGACGTTGGCCTTGGCCTTGTCGTGCTTGAGGCACTCCTCGAACGCGCGCATCACCTTCTCGCGGTTCTGCTCGCGATCCATGTCGATGAAGTCGACGATGATCATGCCGCCGATGTTGCGCAGGCGGAGCTGATCGGCGACCTCCTTGCACGCCTCGAGGTTGGTCTTGGTGATCGTCTCCTCGAGGCTGCGGCGCCCGACGAACTTGCCGGTGTTGACGTCGATGGCGGTGAGCGCCTCGCCTTGATCGATGATCAGCGAGCCGCCCGACTTGAGGAACACCTTGCGCTCGAGGCCGCGATCGATCTCGGCCTCGATGCCGTAGCCGTCGAAGATCGGCTCGCGGCCTTCATACAATTCGATCTTGCCCTGGAAGTCGGGCATGAACGCGGCCACGAACTTCATCAGCCGCTCGTACTCGGACCGGGAGTCGACGATCAGCTTGTCGACCTCGGGCGTGAACAGGTCGCGCACGGTGCGCAGCAGCAGATCGAGATCGTTGTAGAGCAGCGCGGGCGCTTTCGCCGTCTGATTTTTTTTCAGGATCGAGTTCCACAGCTTGATCAGGAACTCCATGTCGGCGCGCAGCTCTTTTTCGCTCACGCCCTCGGCGACGGTGCGCACGATGAAGCCGGCGCCCTCGGGGCGCATCGAGTCGATGATGCCGCGCAGCCGCTTGCGCTCCTTTTCGTTGCCGATGCGGCGCGAGATGCCGACGTGATCGACGGTCGGCATGAAGACCAGGTTGCGGCCCGGCAGCGAGACGTACGCCGTCGAGCGCGCGCCCTTGGTGCCGATCGGGCCCTTGGCGACCTGGATCAAAATTTCCTGGTTCTCTTTGACCAGGTCCTCGATGCGCGCGTCGTGCTTGCCCTTGGTGGCGCCGGCTTTTTGCGGCTCGTCGGAGTCGAGGAACAGCGACTTGAAGTCTTCGGGCGCGCCGCGCACGTCGGCCACGTAGAGGAACGCGGCCTTCTCGACGCCGATGTCGACGAACGCGGCCTGCATGCCCGGTAGCACGCGGCGCACGCGGCCCTTGTAGATGTTGCCGACGATGCCACGCTCGCGGCGCCGCTCGATGTACAGCTCGACGAGCTGTCCTTTTTCGATGAGCGCGACGCGCGTCTCCGGCCCGTCGGCGTTGATGACGAGGAGGTCTCCGGCCACGGTCTTAGTCTCTACGCAAAGTTTGCATGCCTGAAGGGCGAGCCTGACGGCGATGTCAGAGCGGCCAGGCCCGGCATGATGGTTCTGGCCGCCCTCGTACCACGCTAGCCCGCGCCACACAAGGTTTTCCCGACGCGCGGCGCCGCGTGGCACATGCGTTGCTCAAAGCGACGTGCGTTGATGGATTAAGCGGCTCCGTGCCGGGCGCTAAAATAGCTTAACCCCGCCCGCGTGGAGCGACTCTATAGATTGGCTTTCGATTAGTCTTGAGGACCCCCGGAGGTAAGCCCTCCGGGGGTTCAGTTTTTTTGGGGCTCGGATTTTTCGCGCGCGGATTTTCGCGCGGCTACTTGCGGAGGACGGCGTAGCCGGTCGCGAACGAGACCAGCGCGTTCAGCGCCAGCCACGTCGACTGCAGCGCGTGCGGCACCAGCGACAGCTCGGTGGTGCGGAAGAACGCGTGGAACACCAGGTGCGCGCCCACGCCGATCGCCAGGCCGGCGATCAGCCCGCGCAGCTTCGGCCGCCCATAGAGCAGCAGCGCCGCGCCGACGGGAATCAGCGCGCTGTAGAGCAGCAGGTTGCCGTGAATTCCGCCGAGCCCGAGATCCCACTCCGGCAGCCCGTGCACCACGAGTGACGCGCCCGGCAGCCCGAACGTCGGCAGGAAGAACAACCCGCTCGACCCCATCACCAGCGTCACGAACCCGGCGAACCCGAGCCCCGCGCCGAGCTTGCCCAGCCGCCGCAGCCGCATCAGCAGCAGCGCCGCGCCCGCGAACGCGATGCCGAGCTCGTAGCCGCCGAAGTCCATCTTCGCGCGCTTGACCGCCGCCGCCGCGTCCACCAGCCCCGCGCCATAGCGATTCTGCCCGTCGTCCTTCTTCATCTTCGACGGGCGCGCGGTGTCCTTCAGCACCTTCTCGACGGCGTCCGGATCGGTCACGCCCTGCGAGATCACCAGCGCCGCGACGCCCGCGACGTGCGGGCTCGCCATCGACGTGCCCATGAACAAGAGGTAGTCGTTGCGCGAGATGTCGCCCGGCACGATCGTGTTCTGCAGCACGCCGTCCATCATCCCGTCGCCGTTCTGATCGACGCGCGTGTTGCCGCCGGGCGCCGCGAGATCGATCTCCTTGCCCCAGTTCGAGTAGAAGGTCGTCGACTCGTCGAACTGCGTGGCCGCGACCGCGATCGCGCCCGGGTACGCCGCCGGATACGAAACTTTGCCGCGCCCGTCGTTCCCCGCCGCGCACACCACGGTCACGCCTTTGTCGTGCGCGTACTTCACCGCCTTGGCGAGCACCGACGAGGCCATCGGCCCGCCGAGGCTCATGTTGATCACCTTGGCGCCGTGATCGGTCGCCCAGCGGATGCCCTCGGCGATGCCCGACACCGAGCCCGAGCCGCGCGCCGAGAGCACCTTGATCGGCATGATCTTGGCGTTGAACGCCACGCCCGCGACGCCGATCCCGTTGTGCGTCGACTGCGCGATCGTCCCGGCGACGTGCGTGCCGTGCCCGTGATCGTCGGTGGCGTTCGACGTGTTGTTGACGAAGTTCCAGCCCGGCACGATCTCGGTCTGCGCGAGATCCGGAACCTTCGCGACGCCGGTGTCGATGACGGCCACGATCACGCCGTCGCCCTGCGCGTTCTTCCACGTGTCCTTCGCGTGGATCTGATCCATGTGCCACTGAAACTTGAACTTCGGATCGTTCGGGAAGCCCTTCTCCGTCGGGTCGACGCGCTCGGGCGTCGGCACCGCTTCGTCCTCGGCGGCCAGCGCGTCCTCGGGCAGCCCGTAGACGAACTGGTAGTCCGCGGCCTCGACGTCGGCGGTGTCGGCGCGCAGCTCGGCCAGCACGTGCTCGGCGTCGCTGGTGTCGACGGTGTAGACCTCGTCGCGATCGGCGTAGCTCGACGCGGGCTCGAACGTCACGCCCAATTTGGCGCCGAGCGCGGCGATCTGATCGCGCGACTCGCCGTCCTTGAACTCGACCACCAGCTCGCCCGGAATCACGTCGGCGGCGTTGTCGTCGTCGAGGGTGGCGACCGGCGTCGCGTCCTCGTGGGCGTTCGAGTTGTCGGTGGCCTCGCGGCCGCGCGAATAAAGCCAGGCGGCGGCGAAGCCGACCAGCGCGAAGGTTACGACGATGCGGAGCGCGCGCTTTCTCTTCACGGCGGACCTCCAGACTCTCATTAAGTATATACGCACAAACGTGCCAGCGCCTTTCCGGCGCGCCCGTTTGCCCGGCGGACAGCGGGGTTGCCCGTCAAATCAGGACGATGTCGTCGTCCGAGAGCACGCTCTCGTCGTTCAGCGCGGCCTCGGAGGCGCGCAGGCGATCCTCGGTGAGCTGCTCGAAGAACGCGCGCATCTCCGGCAGCGCGGCGATCAACCGCTCGAAATATTCGCGCGCCAGGAACAGCACCGTCGACGGGCGGGCGGCGCGCACGGTGGCGGTGGCGGGCGTTCCGCGCAGTAGTGCGATCTCGCCGAACAGGTCGCCGCCGCGCAGCGTGGCGAGCGTGGTCTCGAACGGCTCCTCGCCTTTGACGACCTCCATTTCGCCGGCGAGCACGACGTAGAGCCCGCGCCCGGGATCGCCTTCGCGGATCAGATCGGTGCCGGGCGCGACGTCGTGTCCGGTGAAGCGGCGCGCGAGATCGAGCCGCTGCTGCGGCGAGAACGGCTTGAACAGCGGCGACGACGCCAGCAGGTTCTTGAGCAGCCGATCGCGCGTGAAGCGGCCGAGCGCTTCGGCCAATTGCTCGAGCTCGCTCGCCGCCGCGCGCAACGCCGCCGCGCCGACTTCGAGCAGGTCCGCTTCGCCCACGACCTCGACGGTGGCGCCGCGCGGCTGCGCGGCCACGAGCGCCAGCTCGCCGAAGATCGCGCCCTCGCCGAGCTTGGCGAGATTCTGCTCGCGGCCGAGCGAGTCCGTCGAGAACACGCGCACGTGACCGGCCGCGACCAGGTAGAACGATTCGCCCGGCTCGCCCTCTTTGACCACCTTCGCGCCGTGCGGCAGGCGCAGCACGCGCACGGTGTCGAGCACGCGCGCGAACGCCACCGGCGAAAGATCGGAGAGCAGCGGCACCGGCGGAAACAGCTCGGGGAACGACGCCAGCGACGACGTGCTCGCCGCCAGCTCCGCCGCCGCCTGCGCCTCCGCGGCCGCGTCTCCGTCGCCGGCGAGATCGAACGGCGGCACGTCCGCATCCGGATCCGGCGGCGCCAGCCGCGCGCCCACGCGATCGCCGCCGTGCCCGACGCGCGGCGATCCCTGCCCGTACAATTGCGCCAGCGAATCGTGCAGCGGCCCGATGTCCTCGCCGAGCGATCGCAACGCCTGGCTCGCCACCACCGCGTGCAGCGGCCGCCCCGCCTGCAAGTCGTAAAACGCCACGGCGGCATAGATCCGCCTGGCTAAATCGTGGAGGCGCGCGGTGACGCACAGGTCGGCGATCTTCATGCGCGCGTCGAGATCCGACGGCAGCGCGGCGACGATGTGGCGATAGCAGCGAAACGCCCGCGCCGCGTCGCCGAGCACCACGTAGCGCAGCGCCTGGGTCTTGAGCTCGACGAGACGCATTCGCCGCGAGCATAGCGCAATTGGCCAGCGTCGTGAAAAGTCGGATATAATGCCGGCCGCATGACCGAGCGTCTTCAATGAAGAAGCGGTGCGTCGGCTGCGGCAAGCAGATCCCGAGCGTGGCGCTCGACTGCGTGTTCTGCAAAGCCAAGCAGCCCGCGACCACCGACGACGATCTGTACGAGCCCGCCGAGCGCTCGAGCATGCACGCCACCGACGTGACCATGGTCGGCATGCGCTCGTACGCCGAGATGGAGAAGGCGGCGGCGGCGGAGTCGGCGGCGAAGACGGACGAGGCGAAGGGCGCGAACGGCGAGGCGCACGCGAGCGCGGCGGCGGGAATTCCGTCGCAGGCGCGGCTCACCGGCGTGATGCAGGCGGTGGTGCTGCCGCCGGCGGCCGAGGCGGCGGCGCAGGCGAGCGGCGCGGCGGCGGCGGTGGCGGTGGCGCTCGCCGACGAGAGCGCTGCCGACGAGCCGCAGCTCCCGACGGGAAAAGCGCCGCCGCTCGAGAAGCCGTTCTACGGCCTCGGCCGCGCGGTGATGGGCATCGGCGGCGCGGTGATGATCGCGCTGTTCTTCCTGCCGTGGCACGGCGTCCACTCGTGGCGCCTGCTCGAGACGCTCGGCGGCGCCGACTTCGTGCGCCAACTTTTTTATCTGACGGGCGGCATCGTGCTGCTGGCCAATTCGCTCCTGCCGCTGCCGTTCGTGTTTCGCGCGGCCATCGGCGCGCTGGTCGCTGCCACGCCGGTGATGCTCGGCTCGGCGGGCGTGCTCGAAGGCTGGCGCGGCGTGGTCGCGGGCCTGGCGATCGTCGCGCTGCCGGCGACGCACCTGTTGCGCACGCAGGCGAAGTCGTCGAACGCGGCGCGCGCGCTGGTCGCCGCCGCCGTCGCTGCGGTGACCGTCCTCTACCTCGTGCCGGTCTCGTCGATGGTGCCGATCGCGTCGGTGTTCCGGATGATCGGCACCGGGCAGGTGGGGCAGGTGGTGGTCGGCGTGTTCGTGCTGATCCCGCTCGGCTTCGCGTTCCTGTCGCTGCTCGGGCTGCTCGGGCGCGATCTCACCGACGTGGGCGTGCTGCTCTCGGTGTTGATCCTGCTGTGGGCGCCGGTCGTCGTCGCGCTGCGCGGCACGATGCTCGGCGACATGACGCAGGTCTACGTCGCGCTGGCGCTCCTCTGGGCGAGCGCGACGTCGGCGGTGTCGCTGGCGCAGCTGCTCTCGCTGGCCGCGCACGACGCGACGGCGTAGCGTGCGCACCGTCGGGCGCTCGCGCGAGGGGCGCGCGCTCGAGGCGGAATGCATCGGGCCCCCCGATGCAATTTGCGCGGCGCTCATATTCGGCGCCATCCACGGCGACGAGCCGGAGTCGGCCGAGCTGTGCCGCCGCTTCCTCGCGCGCCTGCGCCTGGCGCCACCGACGGCGGCGCGCGTGATCGTGCTGCCGGTCGCCAACCCCGACGGGCTGCACGCGCGCACCAAGGACAACGCGCGCGGCGTCGATCTCAACCGCAACTTCCCGGCGAAGAGCTGGTCGCGCGATCATCCTCCGCGCTATTTTCCCGGCGACGCGCCGCTGTCGGAGCCGGAGTCGCAGGCGCTCGCCGAGCTGATCGCCGTCGAGAAACCGCGCGTGCTCGTGGCGGTGCACCAGCCGCTGCGCTGCGTGAACTGGGACGGGCCCGCCGAGGAGCTGGCCGCGCGCATGAGCGCGGCGTGCGGCTATCCGGCGGTGGCGTCGGTCGGCTATCCGACGCCGGGATCGTTCGGCGCGTGCTACGGCATCGACGGCGCGCGCCCGGTGATCACGCTCGAGCTGCCGCGCACCGTCGGAGACGCCGACTACGCCGGCTGCCTCGCCGCGCTCGATTGCGCTACAATCGCCACGCTGTGAAAAAGCGCGACGACGGTCCACGCGATGTCGCGTGGCAGGATCTGCTGGAGCTGCACGTGGTGAAGAAGCTGCGCCACCTGGTGCGGCGGCGCTTCTCCGTCGAGCTCGGCTTCGCCGACGCGGCCGGCTCGCTCAAGGCCGGCGCGCCCGACGCCGCGCCGTGCGCCGCCGAGGCCGCGCGCGCCACCGCCGCGTCGTCGTCGAGCGTGGCCTTTTGCTGCACTGCACACGAAAACCGCAAGGAGCTGGCGTCGCCCATCATCGTCGACGGCGCGCGCCTCGGCTGCGCGTTCGCGCCGCTGGCGCCCGGCGCCGACGAGAGCTTCCTCGCCGAGCTGATCGAGCTCTCCGCCGAGGAGATGGTGACGTTCACCGTCGAGATGACGCGCCGCGATCGCCGCGAGGCGACGCACGAGCTGGAGACGCGCTACTCCTACGAGGGCATCGTCGGCCGCTCGCGCCCGATGCAGGAGCTGTATCACCTGCTCGACAAGGTCATCGACTCCGACTCGACGGTGCTGGTCAACGGCGAGAACGGCACCGGCAAGGAATTGATCGCCAAGGCCATCCACTACAACTCGGCGCGCGCGGCGCAGCGCTTCGTGGTGCAGAACTGCTCCGCGTTCAACGACAACCTGCTCGACTCGGAGTTGTTCGGGCACAAGAAGGGCGCGTTCACCGGCGCCATCGCCGACAAGCAGGGGCTGTTCGACGTCGCGCACCGCGGGACGTTCTTTCTCGACGAGATCGGCGACATGTCGCCGGCGCTGCAGGTCAAGGTCTTGCGCGTGCTGCAGGAGGGGACCTTCACGCCCGTCGGGGACACGCAGTCGCGCGAGGTCGACGTGCGCATCATCGCGGCGACCAACCGCGAGCTGAAGAAGATGGTCGAGCGCGGCGAGTTTCGCGAGGACCTGTACTACCGCGTGAACGTGATCAGCCTGACGGTGCCGCCGCTGCGCGATCGGCGCGAGGACATCCCGGTCCTGATCGAGCACTTCTTGAAGCGCAACGCCAAGGGCCGCCGCTTGAAGGTCAAGAAGCTGTCACAAGGCTGCCTCGATCGGATGCTCGAGTACGCGTGGCCGGGCAACATCCGCGAGCTGGAGAACGAGATCGAGCGGCTGGTGGTGCTCGCCGGCGACGAGAAGCTGATCGACGAGGAGCTGCTGTCGCCGCGCATCCGCGCGCCGTCGCCGGGGCGCGAGGAGCTGCCGAGCGGCCGCGCGCCCTCGTCGCTGCCGGCGGCGGTCGACGCGCTCGAGCGCAACCTGATCTACGAGGTGCTCAAGCGGCTGCACTGGAACAAGACCAAGGCGGCCGAGGAGCTGCGTATCAGCCGTCGCAACCTGATCCGCAAGGTCATCAAGTACAAGCTCGAGCAGCGACGGGCCCGCTGAACCGCCGCGGCGAGTTTACAAACTATTTACAGCACGATCATCAAACGTTCATCGACGAGGCCGTATAACCGTCCCGAGTGAGGGAATCATGCGGGCCATTGCGGACTACACGTTGGGGTTGGCGATCGTTCTGACGCATCTCGTGCTTATCGCGCTGCGCGGCGAAGAGCACCCGTCGCTGTCGAGCTAATCGATCCGGAGAAACGCGCGCAGGCGGCGGCGCTCGGCGGCGTCGAGCACCTCGTCGAGCCAGCGCGCGGCGTCGGCCGGATCCTGGAACGCGCGGCGGACGTGGCTGTCGGTCGACAGGATCGCGCGCAGCATCTGGACGCCGAGCTTGCTGCGCGGCGACACCAGCATCGCGGCGCGCTCGATGCGCGGCGTGGCGGCGCGCATGAGCGACACGCCCTGCTGCTCGACCTCGCGGCTCACCGACTCGGCGGCGCGCAGGTCGGAGCAGAACACCAGCTTGCCGCGCACGTCCTGCAGCAGCTGCGTGAAGCGCACGCGGTAGAGGCTCATGTCCTCGGAGCGCAGCGCGTCGAAGCGGATCTCGCCGAGCCGCCCGACGTGGTGCTCGACGGTGAACATGCGTCAGCCGAGGAACGGGCGGCCGCGGCCGACGGTGCGCGCCTCGGCGATGCGGGTGCGCACGCGCTCGCACGAGGCCAGCACCGCTTCGCGCAGCGGCGTGCCGATCGCCAGGCGGCAGGCGATCTCCGTCGACAGCGCGCAGCCGGTGCCGTGCGGCGTCGGCCCTTCGATGCGCGCGCCCTTGATGCTGAGGTCGCCCTCTTTGTCGACCAGCACGTCGATCGGATCGCCGTGCAGGTGGCCGCCCTTGGCCAGCACCGCGCGCGGGCCGCGGGCGCGCAGGCGGCGGGCGCCGTCCTTCATCGCGTCGGGATCGTCGATGTGGCGCGCGGTGAGCTGGCTCAGCTCGTCGAGGTTCGGCGTCACCACCGTCGCCAGCTCGAGGATCCGCTGCAGCGCCGACTGCGGCGTGCCTTCGAACAGCGGCACGCCGCGCGTGGCGCGCAGCACCGGGTCGACGACGATCGGAACGTTGGAGTCGACGAGGCGCCGCAGCGCCTGCGCCACCGCCAGCGCCACCGCCGGGTTGGCCAGCATGCCGACCTTCACGCCGCGGATCTCGAAGTCGTCGATCAAGCGCGCGAGCTGGTTCGACACCACCTCGGCGTTCACCGGGTGCATCCACGAGCAGAGGAGCGAGTCCTGCTCGGTGAGCGCGGTCGCCACGCCCGCCGGATGAAAGCCGTGCTGCATCACCACGCGCGCGTCGGCGAGCAGCCCCGCGCCGCCCGACGGATCGAGCCCCGCCACCACCAGCACCGTCGCCTGCTGCGGCACCTCGCGCACCACGCGCGCGGTGTCGTTGGCGGCGACCTCCTCCCAGACGTTCCCGTTCCCGCTCACGTCCGCAGTATAGGGGCGGCGCCGCGCCGCCGGGGAAAAACACGACGGAGCGGCGCGAAATGTAATAAAATATGCCGGCGTGAGGTCGACTCGATGAGCGGCAGGCGAAACGCCTGGGCGGTGGTGGTGTCGCTGGCGGTGTGCACTATAGCGCACGCTCAAGCTCCGAGCGCCGACGACCTCGCCCGGGCGCGCACGCACTTCGAGGCCGGGCGCGCGCTCTACAACTTGGGAAACTACTCGGACGCGCTGCGCGAGTTCTCCGCCGGGCATCACCTCGTGCCCAAGCCGCAGTTCCTGATCAACCTCGGGCAGTGCTATCGCAAGCTCAACGATCTCGAGAACGCGCGGAAGATGTACGCGCAATATCTCGAGCAGACGCCGGCGAGCGATCCCGAGCGCGCGCAGGTGCAGTCGCTGCTGTCGGAGGTCGAGCGCGAGCTGCGCGAGCGTCCGCGCGCCGCGGCGCCGGTGATCGTGCCCGCCGACGCGCGCGCGCCGTCGGGCGGCGCGCCGTCGGTGAACGCGGGCGCGCCGTCGGGCGTCGTGCTGGTGACGCAGCCGCCGCCGCGCCGCAAGCCGTTCGTGGCGCGCCACTGGTGGATCTTTCCCGTCGGTGCGGTGGCGCTCGCCGGCCTCGCCGTCGGGCTCTACTTCGGTCTCAAGCCGGCCGACTGCACCGCGTCGCTCGGCTGCATCCCGGTGCACGGACAGTAGCCATGTCGTCGCCGGCCGCCACGTCCCCGTTGAACCCGATCACGTTCGGCAAGTACCTCCTGGTCGAGCGGCTCGGGCGCGGCGGCATGGCCGAGGTCTGGAAGGCGCGCATCATGGGGCCGGCCGGATTTCAGCGCACCATGGTGGTCAAGCGGATCCTGCCCCACCTCGTCGAGGATCCGCACTTCGTGCAGATGTTCGTGTCGGAGGCGCGGCTGTCGGCGCGGCTCAACCACGCCAACATCGTGCACGTGTTCGAGCTGGGCGACGTCGACGGCGAATATTTTCTGGCGATGGAGTACGTGCGCGGCCGCGACCTGGTGAACGTGATGCGCGCGCAGCTGATGCGGGGCGCGCCGCCGCCGGGGCTGGGCGCGTTCGTGGTGCGCGACGTGTGCCGCGCGCTCGGCTACGCGCACGCGCTCACCGACGACTACGGCGCGCCGCTGCGCCTCATCCACCGCGACGTCTCGCCGTCGAACGTGATGCTCGCCTTCGACGGCGCGGTCAAGCTGCTCGACTTCGGCATCGCCAAGGCGCTCGCCGAGGCCAACGAGAACAAGACGCAGACCGGCACGCTCAAGGGCAAGTTCGGGTACATGTCGCCCGAGCAGGTCGACGGGCGCGAGATCGATCACCGCAGCGATCTGTTCGCCGCCGGCATCGTGCTGCACGAGTCGCTCACCGGGCGCCGGCTGTTCAAGGGCGCGCACGACCTGCAGACGATCTCGCTGGTGCGCGAGGCCAAGATCGAGCCGCCGTCGGCGATCAACCCCGAGGTGCCGCCCGAGCTGGATCGCATCTGTCTCAAGGCGCTGGCGCGGCTGCCCGAGGATCGCTACCGCTCGTGCGAGGACATGGCGCAGGAGCTGGACCAGCTCGTGTACCAGCTCAAGTGGGGGCCGGAGAAGCTGGCCACGCTCTTGCGCGACCTGTTTCCCGAGGAGCCGTCGAACACCGGGCAGCTCATCATGGGCGGCGCCGACATGCACAGCGGGCTCACCATCGGCACGCTTCGCCGCGTCGAGTGGCGGCGGCGGGTGGCCTTCGGCGCGGCGGGGCTGATCGTGCTCGGCGTCGGCGCGTGGGTGCTGGTGGCGATCGCGAAGAAGAACGCGCCGACGCGCGGCATCGAGGTGGTGCCGATCGCGCAGCCGGCGGTGCCGCAGCCGGCGGTGGCCGCCGCGCCGAAGCCGACGGCCGAGGTGCGCGTGCGCGTGCGCTCGATGCCGCCGGGCGCCGACGTCTACGTCGATGCGGAGAAGCAGCCGCGCGGCAAGACGCCGCTCGACGGCAAAACGCCGCTGATCCTCATGCTGCCGCGCGGCGAGGTGCCGCGTCACCTGACGCTGAAGCTGAAGGGCTACCAGCCGAAGGTGGCCGAGGCCGCCGTCGACAGCGACAACCAGGTGCAGACCGATCTCTCGCCGCTGCCGCCGCCCGCGCCGCCGCGCCGCCCGACGCGCCCGTCGCCGGCGAAGCCCAAGCCGGCGACGACGCCGCGCACCAAGCCCGATCTGGAGAAGGGCGAGATCGTCGATCCGTTCGCGCGCTGAGCGGCGCGCGTTCGCTCACAGCGTCTTGCGGAGCGCGTAGCCGCGCGCGGCGGCGGTGATGCAGCGGGTGAAGCGCGCCTCGGCCACCGCGCGCGACGGAAAGTAGCCCGCCAGCTCGAGCGTGATCATGCCGTGCGCCGCGCCCCACAGCCCGTCGGCGATGTCCTCGGGATCGCCGGCGGGAAACACGCCGCCGTCGATGCACGCGCGCACCTCGTCGCGAAACGCGCGGTAGGCGGCGAGCGTGCGCACCTCGCGCGCCGACGGCGGCGTCACGCCCGGCACCGCGCGGCCGGCCATGAGCGCGAACCAGGCCGGCTCGGCGAGCGCGAACGCGCGGTAGGCGAGGCCGAGCGCGCGCACGTTGCGAAGCGGATCGCGCCCGCGCGGCGCCTCGGCGAACGCGTTCGCCAGGCGCGACCAGCCCTCGTCGCGCAGCGCGCGCACCAGGCCGTCCTTGCCGCCGAACAGCGTGTACGCGGTCATGGTGGAGGCGTCGACCGCCTTGGCCAGGCGGCGCAGCGACATCGCCGCCGGGCCGCGCTCGGCCAGGAGCAGGATGGCGGTGTCGAGCAGCAGCCGCCGCTGCCCGTCGCGCGCCGTGTCTCTCGAGGTCCGGCTCTTCGGCTTGCGTAGCATGACGGCCATCTTATAACAGTGTTACGTTTTTATAACACTGTTATATTTTTATAACGATGTTATGTTTTCATGACACTGTTACAGGAGGCGCGAGATGTTCCATGCCGTGGTGCGCGCGAAGCTGCGCCGAGCCTTCGCCGATATCAACGCCGGCGCCTACGATCGCATCGTCGCCGGCTTCCTGCCGAAGCACGAGCACGTGTTCCCCGGCGACCACCCGCTCGCCGGCGAGCGCCACTCGCTCGAGGCCACGCGCCGCTGGTACGGCCGCCTCGCCGAGCTCTTGCCCGATCTCCAGTTCCGCATCCGCCGCATCGTGGTCGGCGGTTGGCCGTGGGACACCAGCGCGGTCGTCGAGTGGACCGATCACTTCACCGTCGGTGGCGAGCCGCGCTCGAACCAGGGCGTGCACGTGATCGGCCTGCGCTGGGGCAAGGTGACGCGGCTGGCGGTCTACTGCGACACGCAGAAGCTGGCCGAGGTGTGCCGCGACAAGGCGCGCCTCGGCCTGGCCGCCGCCGCCGCCGAGCCGATCGCCGACTGACGCTGAACGCTGAACGCTGAACGCTGACGCTGACGCGCGCTACTTGCGCAGCAGCTTGAAGGCGTGGTTCCACGATCCCGAGCGCGCGCCCTGGATCACCCACAAGATGCACAGCGGCTCGAGCAGCCGCGCGCCGTCGATGTTGCCGATGTCGATCGTCTCCCAGCCGAACCCGTCGAGCACGCCGGTGACGGTGCGCTTGGCGTCGGCGTCGTTGCCGGCGATGAACATGGTCGGCGGCCCGCCGGGAAACCGCGGGTTCACCATGTGCGCGTTGCCGACGATGTTGAACGCCTTGACCACGCGCGCGCCCGGGAGCCAGCGCTGCACCTGCTCGCCGCCCGAGTCGGTGTGCCCGAGCGCCAGCCGCGGCGGCATGCCGTGCGACATATCGAGCGGGTTGGTCGCGTCGATCACCACCTTGCCGGCGAAGCTCTCCGCGCCGGCGAGGTCGAGCGCGCTCTTGGTCCCGCTCCACGCCGTCGCCACCACGATCAGCTCGCCGAACGCCGCCGCCTCGGCGAACGTCCCCGACGACGCGCGCGCGCCGGTCTTCTTCACCCACGCCTGGACCTTCTCCGCGCCCGGCTCGCGCGAGCCCATCTTGACGTCGTGGCCGAGCCCCGCGAACCCGCCGCCCAGCACCTGCCCGACGTCGCCGGTGCCGAGCACTCCGATCTTGAGCTTGCTCATGGGAACCTCCTATTCGAACGCCGCCAGCCCGGTGATGTCCTCGCCGATGATCAGCGTGTGGATGTGATCGGTGCCTTCGTAGGTGAACACCGACTCCAGGTTGCACATGTGCCGGCCCGATTGGTACTCGTCGGTGACGCCGTTGGCGCCGAGCAGGTCGCGGGCGTTGCGCGCGATCTCGAGCGCCATGCGCACGTTGTTGCGCTTGGCCAGCGACACCTGCTGCGCGCGAACTTTTTTGGCCTCTTTGAGCCGCCCGAGCCGCCAGGCGACGAGCTGCGCCTTGGTGATCTCCTCGAGCATGTCGACCAGCTTGAGCTGCACCAGCTGGTAGCCGGCGAGCGGCCGCTTGAACTGCACGCGATCGCGCGTGTAGCGCAGCGCCTCGTCGTAGCACGCCATCGCCGCGCCGATCGCCCCCCACGCGATCCCGAAGCGCGCCTGGTTGAGGCACATCAGCGGCGCCTTGATGCCGAGCGCGCCGGGGAGCTGCGCGTCGAGCGGCACCGCGCAGTCCTGGAAGATCAGCTCCGACGTCACCGACGCGCGCAGCGAGAACTTCCCCTCGATGTCGCGGGTGGTGAAGCCGGGCGTGCCGCGATCCACCAGGAAGCCGCGCACGCCGTCGTCGGTGCGCGCCCACACCACGGCGACGTCGGCGATGCCGCCCGAGGTGATCCAGCGCTTCTCGCCGTTCAGGATCCAGCGGTCGCCCTTCAGCCGCGCCGAGCAGCGCATCCCCGACGGGTTCGAGCCGAAGTCGGGCTCGGTCAGCCCGAAGCAGCCGACCGCCTCGCCGCGCGCCATGCGCGGCAGCCAGCGTTCTTTCTGCGCCTCGGAGCCGAACGTGTGGATCGGGTACATCACCAGCGACCCCTGCACCGACGCGAAGCTGCGCACGCCCGAGTCGCCGCGCTCCAGCTCCTGCATGATGAGCCCGTACGCCACCGGTCCGAGCCCCGCGCAGCCGTACCCGTCGAGCGACGCGCCGAGCGCGCCCAGCGAGCCGAGCTTCTGGATCAGCTCGCGCGGAAACGTGCCGGCGCGGAAATGGCGCGCGATCACCGGCAGCACCTCCGCGTCGACGAAGCGGCGGAACGTGTCGCGCACCAGCCGCTCGTCGTCGGTCAGCAGCTCATCCACCGCGTAGTAGTCGACGCCCGCAAACGGCATCCGAGTTTCCTATCATGAAATGGCGAGGGCGGGCGACGGGGATATACTTCGCCGGTGCCCCGCCTCGCGAGCCTGCTCGCCCTGATCCTGCTCGGTGTCTCGGCGCAGCCGGCCGATGCTGCGAAGCAAAAAAAATCCAAGCCCGCGCCGCCCGACCTCGCCGCGCCCGCGAGCCCCGCGCAGATCGAGAAGCTCGGCCGCGGCTGGCGCGCGCTCGTCGACGGTGACTTCGCGGCGGCGCGCAAGCAACTCGGCGCGATCGATCTCAAGCGGCTGCGCAGCCGCGACTACGCGCTCTACGGCCTGGCGCAGGCCGAGCTGCTCTCGGGCGATCCGGAGGCGGCGCGCGGACACTTCCAGGCGCTCACGCTCACCGGCGGGCGTTTTCAGACGGTGGCGCGCTGGCGCGTGGCCGACTGCTACTGGGCCGCGGGCAAGTGGGAGCCGGCGCGCAAGGCGTACGAGTCGGTGCTCGCGTCGGCGAACGATCAGGTCGAGCCGGCGGTGGCGCGCTTTCGCATCGCCGAGGCGCTGGAGAAGCGCAAGAGCGTCAACGCCGCGCTCGCCGGCTATCGCAAGGTGTTCGTCGGCGAGCCGCTGCATCCGCTCGCCGAGCGCGCGCTCGAGCGTATGAAGGCGCTCGAACCCTCGACGGAGATCACGCCCGCCGAGCGGGTCGCGCGCGCCAAGCTCCTTACCGCCAACCGCGCGTGGCAGCGCGCGCTCGACGAGCTCGACCTGGTCCCGGCCGACGCGCCACCGTCGGTGCGCGACGAAGCCGACTACTGGATCGGCACCACCCACTTCAAGATGCGGCGCGACTACGAGCTGGCCGCCAAGAAGCTGCTCGGCGTGTGGCCGCGCCTCGCCGGCGACGATCGCAAGGCCGAGGCGCTGTTCCACGGCGCGCGCGCCGAGTCGCGCGCCGACCGCGACGACGAGGCGATCCAGGGCTACCGCGAGCTCGAGGCCAAGTTTCCGCGCTCGCGCTTCGCCGCCGAGGCGTCGTTCCTCATCGGCTGGCTCGACTTCAACCGCGGCAAGTACAAGCAGGCCATCCCGTCGCTGGAGGAGCTGCTCGCCAAACACGGCTCGTCCTCGTTCGCCGACGACGGGCGCTGGTATCTCGGCTTCTCGCGCTGGCTGTCGGGCGACACCGAAGGCGCGCTCGGCGACTTCGTCAAGCTGGCGTCGCGCCCCGGCCCGCTGGGCGGCGGCAAGGGCGCCTACTGGCGCGGCCGCGCGCTCGAGAAGCTCAAGCGCCTCGACGAGGCGAAGGCGGTGTGGCGCGAATTGGTGACCGCGCATCCCTTCAGCTACTACGCGACCGTCGCGCGCGTGCGCCTCGCCGACGCCGGCGTCACCGTGGGCGTCTTCGGCGACGGGCCGCCCAGCCGCGCGCCGCCCGCGCTCGGCGAAGTCGATCCCAAGCTCGACGCCGATCCGGTGATCGCGCGCGTCGACGAGCTGCTGGCGGCCGGGCTCACCGTCGAGGCGGGCGTCGAGCTTCGCCGCGGCGAGAACGATCTCATGCATCGCTACGGCGCGCCGCGCGCGCTGCCGGTGCTGTTCGATCGCTACGTGCGCGGCGACGACTTCCATCGCCCGCACCAGCTCGCCGAGAGCTTCTCGGGCGGCGCGCTGTCGCTCGATCCCCAGGCCGACGCCACCGTGCGCCGCTGGTGGGAGCAGGTCTATCCGCGCGCCTACCGCGCGTTCATCGAAAAGTATTCTCCGACGGGCGACAACCCGCCCTACTACCTCTACACCATCATGCAGAAGGAGTCGGCCTACAACCCGCACGACGTCTCCTACGCCGACGCCATCGGCCTCTTGCAGATGATTCCCCCGACGAGCCGCCGCGTGAGCGAGAAGATCGATTTCCCGTACACCGACGACGTGCTCTACGATCCCGAAGGCAACATCCGCTTCGGCGCGTGGTACATCGGCCACCTGCTCGGCAAGTTTCACAAGCAGATCGCGCTCGGCGCCGGCAGCTACAACGCCGGGCCGCGCGCCATGCGCAAGTGGCTCGAGCGCTCCGGCGACCGCCCGCTCGACGAGTTCATCGAGCTGTGCTCGTACACGCAGACGCGCGAGTACATGAAGAAGGTGCTCGACATCTACGCCCGCTACAATTACCTCTACGAAAAGATCGATTACCTGCCGGACCTCAAGG
Organism: Polyangia bacterium; assembly: GCA_035652295.1. Classification (GTDB taxonomy): domain Bacteria; phylum Myxococcota_A; class Polyangia; order Palsa-1104; family Palsa-1104; genus DASREC01. The sequence continues at coordinate 19,129 of DASREC010000498.1, read as the reverse complement.
TCGACAAATCGATCGTCGACGACGGGATCGACTACTGATGGCGTGGGACCCGCAGCAGTACGAGAAGTTCAAGCGCGAGCGCGAGGCGCCGTTCGCCGACGCGCTCGGCCTGGTGGCGCGCCGCGAAGGGCTGCGCGTGATCGATCTCGGCTGCGGCACCGGCGAGCTGACGCGGCGCCTGGCCGACGCGCTGCCGTCGAGCGACGTGGTGGGCCTCGACTCGTCGGCGGAGATGCTCGCCCGCGCGCAGGCGCACGCCCGGCCGGGCCTCCGCTTCGTCGAGCGCGCCATCGAGCAACTCGACGGCGAGTGGGATCTGATCTTCTCGCACGCCGCGCTCCACTGGGTCGAGGATCACGCCCGGTTGATCCCGCGCCTGATGGCGCACCTCGCTCCCGGCGGCCAGCTCGTCGTGCAGATGCCGTCCAACCACCACCATCCGTCGCACGGCGAGATCCGCGCGGCCGCGTCGGAACCGCGGTTTCGAGCCGCTTTAGCCGAGTGGACGCGCGAAGCCCCGGTGCAGGCCATCGACTTCTACGCCGAGACGCTGCACGCCGCCGGCGGGCGCGACCTCACGGTGTTCGAGAAGGTCTACCCGCACGTGCTGCCCGACTCGGACGCGATCGTGGAATGGCAGCGAGGCACCGCGCTGTTGCCCTGGCTGGAGCGGCTGCCCGAGGAGCTGCACGAAGACTTTCTCGCCGCCGTGCGCGAGCGCCTGCGGCTCCGGTTTCCCTCGAAGCCGGTGTTTTTCGGCTTCCGGCGCATCTTGTTTGCCGCGTTCCGCGCGTAAAATGATAGAGGTGAGCCAAATGGCAAAGTACAAGGGCACCATCGGGCGCTCCGACCTGGAAGGCGGCTTCTGGACCTTCGCCACCGACGACGGCGACGAGTACAAGCTCGAGGGCGGCGGGGCCGACCTGCTCAAGGCGGGCGTCAAGGCGGAGGTCGAGGGCACCGTCGACGAGGGCGCGATGGGCATCGGCTTCGGCGCGCCGGTGCTCAAGGTCAAGCGCTACAAGATCGGCTGATCTTGCGCCCGTCGGGGTGGCTGCGTATGCTGCGCGGACCTTTATGCGGAGCCGCCTGATGCATTTCGAGCTCAAGCACACCTTCGATGCGCCCGTCGACGCGGTGATCGATGCGATGACCGATCCCGAGTTCCCCGCCTTCATGAAGGCGCACATGAAGTCGATGACCGATATCAAGCCGATCGATCGCAAAGAGGCGGCCGGGCGGCTCGAGTGGCGGCTGCGCTGCGTGCCCGTGCCGATGATCAAGAAGGTCGGCCCGAAGGAGATTCCGCCGGAGGCGCTCGCGTTCATCCAGGAGTCGTCGCTCGACCGCGCGGCCAAGCGGCTCAGCTTCAAGAACGTCGGCGAGCACCCGAAGGTGAAGAAGCACCTCGAGAACTCGGGCACCTTCACGTTCCGCGATCTGGGCGGCAAGACCGAGCGCACCATCTCGGGCGAGCTCAAGGTGACCAACCTGTCGTTCCTGCTCAAGCCGCTGGCGATGATCGCCGAGCAGGTGATCTACTCGAACGCCAAGGACCTGCTCAACGAGGAGGCGAAGGTGTTCTCGGACTTCCTCAAGCAGCGCCAGTCGACCGCCAAGACCGCCTGATCGCGCCCGTGTCCGCCGACGAGAACCGTCGCGTCGCGCGCGCCTGGCTCGACGCGTTCAACGCCTACGACGTGGACGCGCTGGTCGCGCTCTACGCCGAAGACGCCACGCACACGTCTCCCAAGATCCGCGCGCTGCACCCGGAGAGCGGCGGCCGACTCGTCGGGCGCGAGGCGCTCGCGCGCTGGTGGCGCGACTCGAACGCGCGGCTCCCGGGGCTGCGCTACCAGCTCACCGCGCTCACCGCCGACGATGCGCGCGCGATCGTCGAGTACGTGCGCCATGCGCCCGGCGCGCCGCCGATGCCCGTCGCTGAAGTGTTCGAGATCGCCGGCGGCTGGATCCGCGCCTCGCGCGTCTACCACGGCTGACTAGTTGGTCGTGGCTTTCTGGCCGTCTTGCAGTGAATCGGTGCCCGAGGTGATGACCGAGTCGCCGGCGGCCAGGCCGCTGGAGATCAGCGCTTCGCCCGACGTGCGATCGACGACGGTGACCTTGTGCGCCTTGGCCTCGCCGTCGGAGAGCACGAACACCGTGTCGGCGCCGTCGCGCTTGACCAGCGCCGAGAGCGGCACCGGCACCACGTTCGGCACCTTGGCCTTGACCAGCCGCAGCTGATCGCCGGCTTTGACGGTGGTGGCGTCGTCGAGCAGCTCGACGACCGCGCTGTCGCCGTCGGCGCGCGTGAAGCGTCCGGCGATGGTCGCGCCGCCCGCGGCGGGCTGCATCGTCATCGGCGAGCCCGGCTTGATCGCGCCGATCTCGTCCGGCTTGAGCTTGAACGACACCGTGAGGCGGTTGTCGGCGATCTTGATCGCCGGCGCGCCCGCCTTCGCGTCACCGCCCTGCGTGACCATCACGTCGGTGACCGTGCCCGACGACGCGGCGACCAGGCGCACCTTGGCGGCGCGCGCCTCGAGCGTGGCCAGCAGCGTCTTCTTCTCGTTGACCTTGGCTTCCGCCTCTTTCGTCTTGGCGTCGTCGCCCTTCGCCTTGGCGGCGGTGAGCTGCTTCTCGTAGAAGCCGAGCCGATCCTTGACGTCGGCCAGGTCCTTCTCGATCTTGCCGAACGCCTCGAGCGAGGCCACCGCCTGGCCGGCCGTGACCGCGGTTCCCTTGGCCACCACGTCGACCACCTTGCCCGCTTCGCCGAACGAGAGCGCCTGCGCGTTGCCCTGCGTGACCGTGCCCGCGCCGTCGTAGAGCGTGACCACCTCGCGCGGCGACACCACCTGCACCGTGACTTTTTGCGACTGGGGCGGCGCCAGGAACTTGAAGTACGCCAGGCCTCCGCCGCCGAGGAGCAGCAGCACCAGCAGGACGATCATCGATCCGCCGCCCGACTTGCGCGGCGGCTCGTCGGGAGCGGCGGGCAGGCGATCCGTCGACGAGGACGGCGGCGAGCCGAGCCGCGCGGTGGGCGGCGTGACCGCGCGAGGCAGCGGCGCGGGCGGAGGCGAGTCGGGCATCGCCGGCCGCCCTTGCGGCAGCGTCGGTCCGTCGTCCATCGCCGGCGACGGCGCCAGCTTGAGCGCCGGCGACGGCTCGGGCTCGGCCTCGACGTTGACCTCGACGTCCTCGCCCGCAGAGCTCGCCATCGCCGACGGCACCGGCTGCGGCAGCGGCGTCACGTCGTCCTTGAAGTCGGCGTCGATCTGAAAGAACCCGAGGTCGCGCAGCCGGCGCGCGAACTCCGCCAGGTCCTCCGCCGTCGGGTGGATGCCGAGCGCGTCCTGCGCCCAGGTGGCCACCTCGTCGAAGCGGCGCGCGCCGTCCATCTTCGCCGCGACCAGCCACTCGAAGTCGTACAGGCGCATGCGCCCGCCCGACTTCGGATCGCTGATGTCGAAGTACTTGATGCCGTCCGCCTCGACCGGCGTGGCGTTCAGCTCGCTTCGGATCTTGGGAGTCATCGCCATGGAGAGGTCCTCAGCCGCCTCGCTTGAGCTCCGTCAGCACCAGCTTCGCCACCGCTTTGAGCGTATCGAACACCCCGACGCCGGTGGTCGCCACCGCTTCGTACTCGGGGACGTTGGTGGGATTGAGCACCTTCTTCAGCTCGTCCATCGGAGCCGAGTTGGGCAGGTCGCGTTTGTTGAACTGCACCACGTACGGGATCTTGTCGAGGTGGTAGCCCTGGTCCTCGAGGTTGGTGCGCAGGTTGTCGAGCGACTCGATGTTGGCCTCCATGCGCTCGATCTGCGAATCGGCCACGAACACCACGCCGTCGACGCCCTTGAGGATCAGCTTGCGGCTGGCGTCATAGAACACCTGGCCGGGGACGGTGTAGAGGTGAAAGCGCGTCTTGAACCCGCGGATCTCGCCGAGCGAGAGCGGCAGGAAGTCGAAGAACAGCGTGCGCTCGGTCTCGGTGGCGAGGGAGATCATCTTGCCCTTCGCCTCGGGATTGGTCTTCGAGTAGATGTACTGCAGGTTGGTCGTCTTCCCGCACAGCCCGGGACCGTAATAGACGATCTTGCAGTTGATCTCCCGGGAGCTGTAGTTGATGAAGCTCATCGCGCGCGCCCCCGGCGATCAATCATTGAAGAGGTTGTCGATGTCATCGTCGGAGATCTCGCCGAGCACGGGCGAGGCGTTTCCGGCGGCCATCTTCTTCACCAGCGCGTCGAAGACCTTGGTGAGCTCTTCCGACGCCTTCTTGACGCGCAGCCGCACCAGCCCGAGCGACGAGCGCGTATCGAACAGCACCACCAGGATCGCGCGCTGCGCCACCAGCGAGAGGTGGATGTTGGTCTTCTCGCCTTCGTGGAACTGGCCGGAGAACTCCTTCTCCGCGAGCAGCTTGGCGATGCCGCCGGTCGCCGCCACGTTGCCGGCGAACAGCGACGACAGCGACGTCACGTCGAGGTGCTCGGTCTTGCCGGCGCGCGCGATCTCCTGACCATCTTTGTTGATGACCAGGATGGCGACCGAGTTCGAATCGCGCTGCAGACGGTCGCAGATGGCCTGGATCTGCTGCTGCTCCTCCTCGAACATCACCACCTGCGGGCTACCCATCCAACCGTCTCCTAGAGGCCTATAGAAGTGGGGCCGGTGCCTTCAATGCGACTCCGGTCGCCTATAGTTATCAGAATCTTCTCGGCGTATCAACTACATCTCCCGGCGCGCTTCGAGGGCGCGGCTGATGGTCACGCCGTCGGCGTACTCCAGCTCGCCGCCGACGGCGAGGCCGGAGGCGATGCGCGTGACCCGCACGCCGAGCGGCTTGACCAGCTTGGCCACGTAGAGCGCGGTGGCTTCGCCCTCGACGTTGGGGCTGGTGGCGACGATCAGCTCGTCGACGCGCGCGGCGTCGCTGCGATCGGACAGCCGCGCGATCAGCTCGCGCAGCCGCAGGTCGTCGGGCCCGATGCCGTCGAGCGGCGAGAGCACGCCGTGCAGCACGTGGTAGCGCCCGCGAAACCCGCCGGTGCGCTCGATGGCGTACAGATCGGGCGGCGAGGCGATCACGCACACCACGCGCGGATCGCGGCGCGCGTCGGCGCACAGCGCGCACGGCGACGACTCGGTGAGGTTCATGCAGATCTCGCACAGGCGGATCTTTTCCTTCACCTCGACCAGCGCCTGCGCCAGATCGCGCGCATACTCGACGGGCGCGCGCAGCACGTGGAAGGCGAGCCGCGTGGCGGTCTTCTCGCCGATGCCGGGGAGCCTGGCCAGCTCGCGGATCAGCTTGCCGATGGGATCGTTCGACACCGCTCAGAAGAGGCCGGGGATGTTCAACCCGCCGGCGACGGCGCGCATGCTCTCGGCCTGGAGCTCCTGCGCCTTCTGCAAGCCCTGGTTGAGCGCGGCGACGATCAGATCTTCGAGCATGGTGCGATCCTTCGGATCGATCGCGGCCGGATCGATCTTGATGGAGCGCACCTCGAGCCCGCCCGAGATTACCACCGTCACCATGCCGCCGCCCGACGACGCCTCGACGGTCTTTTGCTTGGCCTCTTCTTGCGCCTTCAGCATCTCCTGCTGCATGCGCTGCGCTTGCTGCATCATCGCGTTGATATCGAACTCGCTCATGACTTGTCCGGCTCCAGATTGTCGACGACCGGCTCACGCCAGGTCCCGCCGAGTTTCTCGTCGATCAATTTGCGTACGGGGTGCTCGATCGCCTCGCGGCGCCGCTTCTCGCGATCTTCGTCGACCTTGCGCTGCTCGACCTCGATCAAGGTCTCGGTGCCCGGCAGCGGGCCCGCCGGTCCGACGATGATCTTGACGTCGATCGGTTTGCCGAGGACCTTGGCGAGCGCCTCGTGAAGTTGCCGCTTGCGCTCGTTGAGACCGTCGGCGGCGAACTCTTTGTCGAAGCCGATGGTGAGCAGCTTTTCGTCCCACGCGATCAGGCGGCCCTGCGCCAGCGGCGCCAGTAGTCCGTCGACGGCGAGCAGCGCGTCGACGAGATCGGTGAACTTGGTCGGCACCGCGGGCGCGGGCTTGGGCGCAGCGACGGGCGCGGGAGCCACGGGCGTTTGCGCCGGCGCGGGAGCGGGCGCGGCCGCCGACGGCGCGACCGAACGGCCGCCGCCCTTCTCGACGCGCGACTCGAGATTCTCCAGCTTGGCGATCAACCCCGAGATCGGCTCGAGCGGCTCCACGCGCGTCAGCTCGACGAGCCCGACCTCGAGCACGTAGCGCGGCACCGGCGACTTGGCGACCTCCTCGGCCACCTTCACGAAGCGATCGAACAGCAGCTCCGCCAATCCGACAGGCAGCTTCTTCACCTGCGCCTTGAGCTCGTCGATCTCGCCCGCCGACGCTTCGATCAAGTTCGACGGATCCTTCACCGACGCCGCGACTACGAGGTCGCGCAAGTATCCGAGGAACGCGTGCGCGAGCTGCGGCAGGTCGTAGCCGCGCACGAACGCCGCGTCGACCTGCTCGAGCGCGCCCTCGGCGTTCTTCTCGAGCACCGCGCGTCCGAGCGAGGACAAGAGCGCGCGATCGGCGACCCCGAGCACCTCGGCGGTCGCGCGCTCGGTCAGGCCGTCGGTCGACGCCGAGGCGATCACCTGGTCGAGCAGCGACAGCGAATCGCGCACCGAGCCGCCCGACTCGCGCGCCACCAGCATCAGCGCGCCCGGCTCGTACTTCAGCTTCTCCGCGTCGAGGATCGCGCTCACGTGCTCGACGATGCGGCGGGTCGGCACCAGCTTGAAGTCGTAGCGCTGCACGCGCGACAAGATGGTGGCCGGCAGCTTGTGCGGATCGGTCGTCGCGAACACGAACAGCGCGTGCGGCGGCGGCTCCTCGAGCGTCTTGAGCAAGGCGTTCCACGCGCCCGACGAGAGCATGTGCACCTCGTCGAGGATGTAGACCTTCTTCTTGCCGCGCACGGGCGCGTAGCGGATCGATTCGCGCAGCTCGCGGATGTTGTCGACGCCGTTGTTGGACGCCGCGTCGATCTCCTGCACGTCGACGGACGAGCCCTGCGTGATCTCGCGGCACGCGTCGCACGTGTTGCACGGCGTGGCGGTCGGCGCCTGGTCGCACGACAGCGCCTTGGCCAGGATGCGCGCCGCGGTGGTCTTGCCGACGCCGCGCGCGCCGGTGAAGAGGAACGCGTGGTGGAGGCGGCCTTGCGTGATGGCGTTCTTGAGGGTGCGGGTGACGTGCTCCTGCCCGACGATCTCCTCGAACGTTTGCGGCCGGTACTTCCTGGCTAGCACCAAGTAGGACATGCGGCCTCGACTCACAGAGGGAAAAAAAAGTGGCTCCGGGCACCCGCGCCGCCGACTACCGTTGCTCCCTTCCGGGCCTGGCGGGGTTCGTCTGCATTGCGTCGCCCAGAGCCGTATCGGTGTTTAGCACTTTTTCGCGGCGGAGAGAGAGGGATTCGAACCCTCGGTACCTTTCGATACACACGATTTCCAGTCGTGCCCCTTCGGCCACTCGGGCATCTCTCCAGGGCGTTCGTGACTTGGCGGAGAGGGAGGGATTCGAACCCCCGGTACCGTTGCCGGTACACCTGATTTCGAATCAGGCGCAATCGACCAGGCTCTGCCACCTCTCCTTATTAATGTCTGTTGCGCAGCTCCTCGAAAAAGCTCGTCAGCAGCCGGCCGCACTCTTCGGCGAGCAGGCCGCTCTCGACGGCGACGCGATGGTTGAGGCGCGGATCTTCGAGCAGCCGGTAGAGCGTGCGGACGGCGCCGGCTTTGGGATTGTCGCATCCATAGATGAGGCGGGCGACGCGGGCGTTGACGATCGCGCCGGCGCACATCGGACACGGCTCCTGCGTCACGTAGAGCGAGGCGTCCACCAGCCGCCAGCCGCCGACTGCGCGGGCCGCTTCGCGGATGGCGAGGATCTCGGCGTGCGCCGTCGGGTCGGCCGCGCGCTCGCGCCGATTGCCGCCGCGGCCGATGATCGCGCCGCCCGAGACCACCACCGCCCCGACGGGAACTTCGCCGAGCGTCGCGGCGGCGCGCGCTTCGTCGAGCGCGGCTCGCATGAATTGTTCGTCCATCGATTTCAGCGCGGCCAGAGAGATTCGAACTCCCGACCCTCGGTTCCGTAGACCGATGCTCTATCCAGCTGAGCTATGGCCGCGTATTGCCGTCGCGGAGAGAGAGGGATTCGAACCCTCGATAGAGCTTTTGGCCCTATACCCGCTTAGCAAGCGGGCGCCTTCGGCCTCTCGGCCATCTCTCCCATTAGCGAGAAGGCGTTCTTTGCATGTCCCACTATTCGATTTTCAGCCGGCGGAGGAGGAGGGATTCGAACCCCCGGACGCTTTCACGTCTGCGGTTTTCAAGACCGCCGCCTTCGACCGCTCGGCCACTCCTCCGGACGAGAGGGACGCTGTTATGCCAGTTGGGTATTGCTTGTCAAGGGTCTCGACGGCACGGGGGCCGCGCGTGATATGCTTTCGCGCGCCGTGAAGATCATCTGCGAGAGCTGCAGCGCGCAGTACGACCTGGACGAGAACCGCATCCCGCCGTCGGGCATGACGATGAAGTGTCCGGCGTGCCTGCACAGCTTCCAGGTGCGGCGCGCGGGCGCGGCGCCGCCGCCGATTCCGCCGCCGCAATATCCGAAGACGCTGCAGGACCACGGCGTCGAGCTCTCGCCCGAGCACGACGACGATACGCCGCTGCGCGTGGTCACGCACGGCAAGAGCGTCGACGACGAAGACTTGATCGATCTGCCGGCGCCCAAGGCGGCGCGTCCGCCGCAGCATCCGGTGCCGCTGTCGACCGAGGAGATCGTCGATCTGCCGGGGCCGGTGGGCGCGCGGCCGCATCAAGAGGTGGCGCCGTCGCAGGACGTGATCGATCTGCCGGCGCCGCGGCGCAAGAGCGGCTCGCAGATACCGCGGGTCGTCGAGGACGAGCCGGATCTGCTGGCGCCGAAGCGGGCGGGCGCGGCGCCCTCGGTCGGCATCGATCTCGACGCGCCCGACGCGGATGACGTGGCGTCGGGGCCGGCGCCCGTCGAGGATTACGGCCCGCCGCCGATCGAGCTCGACTCGATCGACGTGGTCGCGCCCAAGCACCACGAGCTGCCGGGGCTCAAGCAGGAGTCGCAGGAGCTGGCGCCCAAGCAGCACGAGCTGCCGGTGCCCAAGCGCGAGACCACCGACGTCGCGCCCAAGCCCGACGTCACCGACGTGGCGCCGGTGCCGGACACGGTCGACGTCGCGCCCAAGCCGGGCGAGGCGCCGCGGCCGATCGCCGCCGAGCCGCTGCCCGCCGCGCGCAAGAAAGCGGCGGCGCCCGACGAGCCGTCGAACTACGTCGAGGAGGCGCCGCGCAAGAAGCGCCGGCGCGCGCCGATCGCGGTGGCGGTGGTGGCGCTGCTCGTCGGCGGCGTCGGGCTCGGCCTCGGCTTCTTGACCAGCGCGGGATTCTTCGGCGCCAACCTGTTCGGCAATCGCCAGGGCGGCGCGGAGTCGAAGCTGATGGCGGCGCGCAAGCTGCTCGCCGACGACACGCTGGCGTCGTATCGCAAGGCGGCGCTCGATCTGCACGGCGTCGTCGAGAGCCAGCCGAAGTCGATCGAGGCGCAGGCGCTCGAGGCGCAGGCGCGGCTGGCGCAGGCGCGGCTCGGCAACCCGGCCGAGCTGCGCGCCGCCGACACGATCCTCGCCGCGCTCGACGCGGGAGGCGCCGACGGGCAGTCGCCCGACGCGCAGAAGGCGCGCGCGCTCAAGTCGCTGGCCGCCGGCAAGCTCGACGACGCGCGCGCCAAGCTGGGCGCGGTGCTCGCGGCCGCGCCGTCGGACGCGTCGGCGCTGGTGTACCTCGGCTGGACCGAGCTGTCGGCGGGCGACGCGGCCGCGGCCGAGCGCGCGTTCGCCAAGGCGCTCGCCGCCGAGCCGAGCCGCGCCGCCGCGCTGTACGGCGACGGCGTGGCCAAGGAGCGGCTCGGCGACGCGGCGGCGGCGCGCGATCTCTACACGCGCGCGCTGGCGCGATCGCCGCAACACTTCGGCGCCGCGGTCGGATTGGCGCGCGTGTCGGGCGCGGGCGCGAGCGGCGCGCAGTCGCAGCTCGAGGAGCTGATCGCCAAGCGCTCGTCGTCGGCCGCGCCGCGCGAGCTGAGCGACGCGTGGAGCTCGATCGGCGCGCTCGCCGCCGCCGCCGGCCGCCGCGACGAGGCCGAGGATCGCTTGAAGCGCGCGCTCACGCTCGATCCCGAATCCTCGACGGCGCGCGTGCTGCTGGCGCGCGTGCAGTGCGACGCCGGCCGCTGCAAGGACGCGCTCGCCGGCCTGCGCAAGGTCACCGCCGCCGAGCCGAAGAACCTCGACGCGCGCCTCGGCCTCGCCCGCGCGCTCGTCGAGACCGGCGCGGTGAAGGACGCCGAGACCACGCTCGCGCCGGCGATCGCGCAGGCGCCGAAAGACGCGCGCGTGCTCTACTGGCAGGGCCGCCTGCTGCTGGCGCGCGAGGTCCCCGATCGCGCCGCTGCGCTGCAAAAATTCAAGGACGCGGTGGCCGCCGACGGGAAATTCATTCCCGCGTATCTCGCCGAGTCGTCGACGTTCGCGCTGTTCGGCAAGAACGACGACGCGCTCGAGGTGCTGGCGCAGGCGGAGGCGAAGGCCACCAACGATCCGGACCTGATGCTCGAGCTCGGCCAGGCGTACCTCGCGCTCGGCAAGGGCGCGCAGGCGGAGGCGCGGTTTCGCGGCGTGCTGGCCTTGCGCGCGGAGGATCCGTCGGCGCGGCTTCAGCTCGGCGCGGCGCTCGAGCTCGAGGGCAAGCTCGACGAGGCGCGCGCCGAGTACGACGGCGTGGCGCAGAAGTCGCCCGACCATCCCGGCCTCGCCGAGCGGCAGGCGCTGCTGGCGGCGAAGCAGGGCCGCCGCGACGAGGCGTGGGCGCTCTATCAAAAGGCGATCGCGCAGGGCGTGCCGACGCAGGCGCTGCGCCTGCAGGCCGCCGACCTGGCGCTCTCGCTCGGCAAGCTCGACGACGCGCGCAAGCTGGCCGAGTCGGTGATCAAGGAGGACGATCGCTCGCCGCTGGCGCACCTCGCCTACGCGCGCGCGCAGCTCGCGGCGCACCACGCCGACGAGGCGATGATCGAGGCGCGGCGCGCGGCGACGATCTCCGATCTGCCCGAGGCGCACCTGGTGCTCGGCCAGTCGCTCGAGGCGCTCGGCAAGATCGATCAGGCGCTGCAGGAGTACGGCCTCGCCAAGCGTCCGCCCGTCGAGGGCGAGGCGTCGCTCGGGCGCGCGCGCATGCTGGTGCGGCTCGGCGCCAGCCGCGACGCGCTCGCCGAGGTGCAGACGCTGTTTCACGACAAGCGGCTGCGCGGCCCGGCGCTGCTGGTCGCCGGCGACTGCTACGCCGATCAGCAGCAGGTGGACAAGGCGCGCCACGCCTACGAAGACGCGGTGCACGCCGATCCGCAGCTCGGCGAAGCGGCGTTCAAGTTCGGGCGCGCGCTGCACGACGCCGGGCGGCGCAAGCCGGCGATCGCGGAGCTCGAGCGCGCGCTCAAGCTCGGCGGCGACGACTCGAGCTACGCCGTCGAGGCGTACCTGATCCTCGGCGACGCGCACCGCGAGGCGAAGGAGAGCGACGCCGCGGTCAAGGCCTACAAACGCTACCTCGAGCTGGCGCCGTCGGAGGCGCCGGCGCGCGCCGAGGTCAACCACCACCTGTCGATCCTCGGAGGACATTAGTGGACTTCGGCCAGCGGCTGCGCAACCTGCGGCGCACCGTCGACACCGTGCGGCGCGGCGTGCAGGTGTTTCGCGCGACGGGGATGAGCGGCGCGCTCGGGCCGACCACGGTGCTCAAGCTGGCGCGCGATCGCGTCGAGGGGCGCGCGCCGAAAGGATCGCTCGCCGTCGTGCACCTGCACGCGACCGGCGATCCGCTGCGCCCCGCGGTGGTGTCGGGCGCGACGCGGCTCAACTACGGCGAGCTCGAGCAGCGCATCAACCGGCTCACGCACGGCCTCGTCGCGCTCGGCATCGGCCCGGGCGAGCGCATCGGCGCGCTCCTGCACAACGGGCACGAGTATCTCGAGCTGGTCGCGGCGCTCGGCGCGGTCGGCGGCGTGAGCGTGCAGATCGGCTATCGCCTCAAGGCCGCGGAGGTGGCGTACCTGCTCGAGCACTCGGGCGCGCGCGCTCTGCTGTTCCACGAAGATCTCGCGCCGGTCGTCGAGGGCGCGCTCGCCGAGCTCGGCGGCAAGGGGCCGCCGCGCGAGCGCTGCATCGCCGTCGGCGGAGCGCCCGGTTTCCGCTCGTACGACGAGCTGCTCGCCTCCGGCGATCCGACGCGCACCGCCGAGGTCGCCGGCGGCGGCTACGGCGGCGTGATGGTCTACACCTCGGGCACCACCGGCCGCTCGAAAGGCGCCAAGCGCGACTTCCGCCGCATGGGCCTGCAGACGGTCATCGACTTCATCTCCAAATTTCCCGTGCGCCGCGACGAGCGCCACCTGGTGGTGTGCCCGCTCTACCACTCGATGGCGCCGGCGTTCGGCGCGATCGTGATGTTCGTCGGCGGCTGCTCGGTGATCCTGCGCCACTTCGAAGCCGAAGAGGTGCTGCGCACCATCGAGCACGAGCGAATCACGTCGATGCTGGTGGTGCCGACGATGCTGTCGCGCCTGATGCAGGTGCCGGCCGAGACGCTGCGCCGCTACGACACGTCGTCCTTGCGCTGGATCATGAGCGGCGCGGCGCCGCTGCCGACCGACGTCGCGCGGCGCGTGGAGGACGCGTTCGGTCCCATCCTCTACAACTTCTACGGCGCGACCGAGACCGGCATCGTCACGCTCGCGCTGCCCGGCGAGCACACCGCGCGCCCCGGCACCATCGGCCGCCTGGTCGCCGGCAACGAGGCGCGCCTGCTCGACGGCGAAGGCCGCGAAGTTCCCGTCGGCGAAGTGGGCGAGCTGTACACCAAGAACAGCATGATGATGGACGGCTACCACGACAACGAAGCGGCGACCAAGGCCGCCTCGCGCGACGGCTTCCTCTCCGTCGGCGATCTGGCGTGGCGCGACGCCGACGGCTACTTCTACCTGGCGGATCGCAAGAGCGACATGGTGATCTCGGGCGGGGTCAACATCTACCCGTGGGAGATCGAGCAGCGGCTGCACGAGCACCCCGCGGTTCACGAAGCGGCGGTGGTGGGCGTGCCGGACGCGGAATGGGGAGAGACGCTGGTGGCGTTCATCGTGCTGCGCGACGGCAAACAGGTGGCGGCGGAGGAGCTGGTGGAGCACGTGCGGCAGAAGCTCGCCGACTACAAGCGGCCGCGGCGCGTCCATTTCGTCGACGCGCTGCCGCGCACGCCGACGGGAAAAGTGCTCAAGCGCGAGTTGAAGGCGCGCGCGGCGCAGGCGGTGGTCGCGTGATGCGCGTGCTGGCGCTGGCGCTCGCGCTGGCGTCGTCGGCGCCGGGCGGAGCGTCGGCCGATCCGTTCGATCGCTTGATCGAAGGCGCGCCGCTCTACGCCGAGCTGCGCCCGATCGCGCTGGCAAGCGCGCTCAAGCGGCTCGGCGTCGATCAGATCCCCGACGTGGCGAAGCTCAAGGCGCAGCTCGGCGTCGATCCGCTCGACGCCAATTTGCTGGCGCCGACGGGCCTCGACGTGGCGGCGCCGATCGCCGCGTCGCTGTTCGAGCCGCTGCCGAACGGCCGCTACCACCACCGCGCGGTGGCCACGCTGCGCGACCAGCCGATGTTCACGACGTTCTTCGGCGCCATCGCCGCGTCGGGGCAGGCGCCGGTGCAGCTGGTCGATCCCGCGTCGCCGCTCGGCAAGGCGGGCGTGCGGCTCTCGGCCACGCTCCCCGACGGCAGCGTGGTGATCGCGCGCATCGACGGCGACGCGCTGATCGTCGACGCGCTCGGCGCGTGGCAGTCGACCAAAAAGCCGCCGACCGCGCTCGAGGCGGCGAAGCTGTTTCCGCTGGCGGTCAAGACGCCGTTCAAGCCGGGACGCGGCGCGCGCCGGCTGTTCACGCCCGAGGCGGCGGCGGTGATCTACGGCGACGGGCGCAAGCTGCCCGCGTTCCTCGAGGTGGCCGACGCGCCGGGCAACAAGCCGCGCGGCCAGGAGTACGCGCCGTGCCGCAAGGCGTGGGCGGCGGCGGTGCCGACGTTCGACGACGCGGCGGCGTCGCTGTCGGTGGACGCGAACGGGATCGAGTGGGTGATGGCGTGGGGCACGCAGGGGCTGGTGCAGCTCGGCGGTCTGCGCTTTCGCCCCGTCGACGACGGCGGGCTCGACGTCGAGTCGCTGTCGAAGAAGGCGCCGCTCACGCTCGCGCTCTACGCCGCCAACCTGACGCCGTTCGTCTCGCTCAAGCGCACCGGCCCGCAAAAGTCGTTCGAGACGCTGAGCGAATCGGTGAACCGGTGCGGCGCGCCGGCGTGGGGCCACGTGTTCGTGCGCTCGTGGCCGCAGGCGCTCGGCGCCATCGCCGGCGAAGCGCAGGCGTCGGGCAAGAGCGGCGGCGATCCGATGATGGGCACGGCGGTGAACGCGCTCGGGCAGCTGCGCAACGTGGCGCTGGTCCTGCGCGACGGCGCGACTCCGCGCGGCGCGATCGCGGCCACGTTCGATCCGGCGGCGCGCGCGATCCTCGATCTATTTTTCGCTACCGCGCCGGGCGGCGGCACGCTGATGGCGTTCGGCAAGCGCTCCCCGACGGTGTTTCACCTCAGCCAGGACATGGGCGGCGTGGTCGCGGCGCTCGAGACGTTATCGAACGGACCGGCCGCGCTCACGGTCACCGACTCCGACGAGTCGCTCGGTTGGATCTTCAAGACGCCGGGCGTGCCGACCACCGGCGCCGGCGTGCCGCTGCTCACCGCGCACGCCGACGGCCCGCAGCTCTCGAAGATGCAGCTCCTCGCCACCTTCCCGCGCGAGTTCCTCGATGGGCTCGCGCGCCTGCACCGCATGGACGGCAAGGTCGCCACCGACGGCGATCTGCTCCGCGTGACGGTCCGCGCCGCGGTCAAGTAGCAGCGCATGGCCACCACCGTCGGGCGCGTCATCGGCACCGCCGGACACATCGACCACGGCAAGACGTCGCTGGTGCGCGCGCTCACCGGCATCGACACCGATCGGCTCAAAGAAGAAAAAGAGCGCGGCATCACCATCGAGCTCGGCTTCGCGCACCTCACGCTGCCGTCGGGCGCGAGCGTGGGCGTGGTCGACGTGCCCGGCCACGAGCGGTTCGTGCGCGCGATGGTGGCGGGCGCGGTCGGGATCGATCTGGTGGTGCTGGTGGTCGCCGCCGACGAGGGCGTGATGCCGCAGACGCGCGAGCACCTCGACATCTGCGGGCTGCTCGGCATCCAGCGCGGCGTGGTGGCGCTGACCAAGATCGACACCGTCGACGGCGAGCTGCGCGAGTTGGCGGCCGCCGACGTGGCGGAGGTGCTCAAGGGAACGTTCCTCGAGGAGGCGCCGATCGTCGCGTGCTCGGCCAAGACCGGCGAAGGGCTCGACGCGCTCAAGCTCGCCGTCGAGGAGGGGCTCCGCGACGCGCCGGGAAAAGATCCCGACGGCCTGTTGCGCCTGCCGATCGATCGCGTGTTCTCGATGAAGGGCTTCGGCACCGTGGTCACCGGCACGCTGTGGGCCGGGCGCATCCGGCCGGGGATGGACGTGACCGCGCTGCCGGGCGTGGCGTCGTCGCCGACGCCGGCGAAGGTTCGCGGCGTGCAGGTGCACGGCGCCGCCGTCGAGGAGGCGGTGGCGGGGCAGCGCACCGCGGTGAACCTGAGCGTGCCGCGCGAGGCGCTCGAGCGCGGCGAGGTGCTGGTCGAGCCGGGCGCGCTCGAGGCGGGGCGGCTGCTCGACGTGCGCATCCGCTACCTGGCGACGTGCAAGGCGGCGCTGCGGCGCAAGGCGCGCGTGCTGGTGCACGCCGGCACCGCGCAGACGCTGGCGACGGTGACGCTGTACGACGCGCCCGAGCTTCCGCCCGGCTCCGAGGGGCTGGCCCAGCTCGCGCTCGACGAGCCGCTGGTGGCGCTGCCGGGCGATCGCTTCATCCTGCGCGGCTTCGCGCTGCAGCGGCACCACGGCACCACGCTCGGCGGCGGCGTGGTGCTGCGCACGCTCGGCGCGCGCCACCGTCGAGGAACGCCCGAGCTGCTGGCCACCTTGCGCGCCAACGAAGCGGCGATGCGCGCGGCCAACGTCGACGAGCGCGTGGCGCTGGAGGTGGCGCGCGCAGGCGCGGCGGGCATCGCGCGTGCGGCGCTGCAGATGCGTTTGCCGTTTTCGCCGAAGCTGGTGGAGGCGGCGCTCGCGCGCTTGCAGGGCGCGCGGCACGTGGTGCGCTTCGATCGCGAGCGCGGCGCGGTGATCGCGCGCGCGCAGCTCGTCGAGCTGGAGCGCCTGGCCGTCGACGCGGTGACGGCGTTTCACGCCGCGCAGCCGCTCGCCGAGGGCATGCCGCGCGAGGAGCTGCGCGCCAAGGTCTCGGGCGACGTGCGCCTCTTGCACCTGGTGCTGGAGCAGGTGGCCGCCGCGGGCAAGCTCGCCGTCGAGCGCGAGGTGGTGCGCCTGCCCGGCCACGAGGCGCGCAAGAGCCACGCCGCCGCCGGCCTTCAGCCGCTCGCCGAGCGCGTGAGCGCGCTCTACCGCGACGCCGCGCTCCAGCCGCCGCGCCCCGTCGAGGCCGCCGCCGCGCTCAAGGCCGACGCGCGCGAGCTGGACCGCGCCATCGAGCTGCTGGCGCGCGGCGGCACGCTGGTGCGCATCAAGGACCTGGTCTTCTACCGCCCCGCGCTCGACGAGCTGCGCGGCCGCCTGGAGGCGCACCTGACCGCGCGCAAGGAGATCACGCCGCAGGAGTGGAAGGACCTGGTCGGCGCCTCGCGCAAGTTCTCCATCCCGCTGGCCGAATACTTCGACGCCGAGAAATTGACGATGCGCGTCGGTGAGGTGCGCAAACTACGGGGACGCTGATATCGAATTGGGGGATATCCAGCTTTAGACGGCGTCTAAAACCAATAGTGCGCGCCCAGGCCGAAGAAGATGGCGTCGCGGAACCCGACCTCGAGCTGCGCCGTGAGGTGCCGCTGCAGGCGGAAGTTGAAGCCGACCAGCAGGTTCACCACCGGCACCACCGGCGGCTTGTCGGCGCTCACGTGGCGGTGCGGCGTCTGCGCGGTGTCGCCCGACTGCTGCGTCCCCGGCGGCTGCTCGGTGGCCTTGAGCTGCGCCTCGCGATCGGGCGCCGTCAGGTCGACGCCGAGCGGATGGCACAGCCGGATGTCGCCCGCGTTCGCCAGCGTGCACTGATCGGAGTTGTTGGTCAGCAGCACGTCGCCCAGCACCACCCCGAGCCCGACGCCGCCGCCGTAGCGGATCTCGAACCAGTTGGTGATCCAGGTGTGCCCGATGATCGACACGTCGGCCGACAGGAAGCTCAAGTTGCGGAACTGCACGTAGTGCGAATCGACCGCCGGGTCGTGTCCGCTCGACAGGTAGTTGCCGTCGTCGGGCTGGGTGAAGCTGAAGTCGAGCGACGTCACCACGTCGTAGCGCAGCTTGCGATAGATGAACTCGAGGCCGAGCGAGACGTTCTGCGTGCTGGTCGACGTGGCGAGGAACGACGACAGCATCGCGGTGGTGACCCAGATGCCGCGCACGCGCGCGCCGATCGCGTACTGCGGCTCGCGGTAGCGGTACTCGGGCGGCAGCGGCGCCTCGGCGCGCGCGAGCGGCGCCGGCGCGACCGAGGCCAGCGCGACGACGAGCAGCACGCCGACGAACGCTCGCATCTTCACGCATCTTACGCGTCTGCTAATATGTTTCGGTGAAGTTAATTCGCGGTTCGTTGGTCCCTTGCTTATTGGTCTTCGTTTCGTGCAGCGGCGGCGCACCGCAAGGCTCCGTCGGACAGCCGTGCGACGCGATGAACGGCTGCACTGCGCCGCTCACGTGCCTCGCCGATCTGCCGGGCGGCTACTGCACGGCGGACTGCAGCTCGGCCGCGTGCAGCGACGGGCAGACGTGCGGCGAGATCAACGGCGCCGGCCTGTGCCTCAAGCCGTGCCAGCAGAGCGGCGACTGCCGCGACGGCTACCAGTGCTTCGGCCAGGTGTGCGTGCCCAAGTGCGCGCAGGACGCCGACTGTGGTGTAGGGTTCCAGTGCGCGGCCGGCGGGCTGTGCATGCCGTACGACGGCGTTCCCGTCGGCGGCGCGTGCGGCGGCGATCCCGACTGCTCGACGCGCTACTGCCTGCTCGGCACGTGCGAGGTCTCGTGCAACCGCGACGCCGCGTGCGCGTCGGGGCAGACGTGCGCGCTCAACGTCATCGGCAACAACGGGCTCACGCCGACCACGCGCATCCAGCCGGCGTGCACCGCGCGCCGCACCACCGCCGCGCCCGGCGCCACGTGCACCACCGACGCCGACTGCGACCGCGGCGCCTGCCAGCTCGGCCTCTGCGTCGAGCTGTGCGCCAACACCGGCGACTGCCACGGCACCAACATGACGTGCACCAACATGTCGGTGCTGCTCGACATCGGCACCACCGCGCCGTTCAAGGGCTGCCTGCCGACGACGGGCACGCTCGAGTTCGACGGCGATCCCGGCGTCATCTCGCTGCCCGATCGCGCGCAGTCGTTCGCCGTCTACGTGCGCGCGCAGACCTTCAACTTCAACGACGTCGTCGGCGTGTCGTCGCTGACCGATCCGATGGGCAACTCGGTCTACACGCCGCCGATGACCACCGCCGAGTTCTACGCGCTGGCGCTGCGCTACCAGCCGTCGGAGTCGACGTCGACCATGCTGGTGCCGAACTCGCCGCGCGTGACGCTGATGCCGGGCGCGTACCAGTTCTCCAGCTTCTCGTCGGTGGGGCAGCCGACCACCACGCGGCTGTACCTCAAGCTGGCGCCGGCGCCGATCGCCGCCGGCACGGTGCCGCTCAACTTCTACATCACCAACTTGAGCGGCGCGTGCAAGGTGGTGAGCGCGGCGACGGCGCCGACCGAGCTCTCGGGCGCGGTCGATCTCTTGCGGCAGCTCTACG
>DASREC010000497.1:0-7478 GCA_035652295.1 Polyangia bacterium | reverse complement strand
TGGTTCCCATCAACTGGACTGACCTGGAGACGGCGTTCGAGCGCAATGCGCCCGACACCGAGAGCTTCCTCGACCTGCGGACGGGCGAGGTGGTGACAGTCGCGCAGGGGGCCATCGACTACGCCGAGCAGCGGGGCAAGGTCCAGTCGGGCGGCGATGCGTTTTTGCGCGTCGAGCCGGCGGCCAGCCGCGAGCAGTACAAGTGGATGGAGCGGTTCGTCGTCGGCGTCACCGACGAGGCGCTGCGCGAGCGGCTGGTGATCGCCATCGACGGCAAGGGCGCGTTCCGCCGCTTCAAGGACGTGCTGCTCAACTATCCGACGGAGCGCGAGCGCTGGTTCTCGTATCGCTCGGACCTCTTGCACTGGCACATGCAGAAGTGGCTCGAGAAGGAGCAGCTCGAGCCGAAAGAGCCGCCGCCGTGGGGCCAGGCGCCCGAGCCGGTGGAAGAGGAAGTGGTGCTCGAGCGTCCGCAGACCGCGGCGGGCGAGGGGCCGGGCGACATTTTGCGGCGCCAGGCCAAGGAGCTGATCGACCTGGTGCCGGCGGTCGAGCTGCCGGCGGCGATCGCGTTCCTCGACTTCTTGCGCGAGCGCGGCGTCCAGGAGCTGGGCCGCGTGCGCGCGGTTCCCGTCAAGCGCACCGCCGCCTGATCTACGTCTACGTCGCGGGCTCGCGCTCCGCCGACGGGAACCAGATCCAGCCGTCGTCGAGCACCGTCGCGTCGGCAGGCTGAACGCAGCCGCCCTTCCACCATAGATAGCCGGTGTACGCGCACATGATGGCGTCGAACTTGTGGTCGTTGGCCAGGCCGTCCTCGCGCCACGCGCCGGGCGCGAACTGCAGATCGGCGAGCGCGTTCAAGATGTCGAGGCGCGCCTGCGGCGATCCCGCCGAGCGCTTGTAGCGGCCGGCGACGCGCGCGGTGAACAGCTGCGTGATGGTCGCCTTGGGATAGACCTCGATGAGATTTTCGTTCAGCCGATAGCGATCGCCGAGCGCGCGCGCGAGGTACGCGGCGCGCGCGGTGAGCGGGCCCATGCCCTGGCCGAGCGTCTCGCGCGGCAGGATCTTGTGCTCCTCGTGCAGCACGACCTCGGTCGCACGCTGCGTGTACGGCGTGTAGCGCGGTTTTTTTCCGGCGACGCGCGCGCCGTTCTCGCGGTTGCGGAACCACGCGACGATCGGCACCTCGCACGCCTCGGCCGTCGGGCAGGCGGGCAGCGCGCAGCGCACGCAGCTCGGCAGGGTCAGCGGCGCGTCGACGGCGAGCAGCGCGCCCTCGGCGTGCTCGCGCAGGTACGCGATCAAGCGATCGTCGTACCAGGCCGAGTCCTTGCCGCCGGTGCCGTAGTCGAGCACGCGCACGCCGTCGCCGTCGGCGGCCAGTCGGGCGACGGCGGTGTTCTTGCCCTTGCCGCCGCCGAGGTCGACTCCGATGAAGGTGGTGAAGACGCGCATCGCTCGTCCACAAGCGTGTCGGAGGGCCGACATGCGGTCAAGCGAAGAGGCGCGCGCGATGCACTCGACGGTGCGCATGCGCAGAAAAATTGCAATCCTCGCTTGCGCGCTGGGAGTGGGAGCGCTCGCCGTCGGGTGCGACGCGAGCTACGGCGGATACTACGGGTCCGATTACTACGCGGGCTATCCGTATGACTATCCGTACGCGTATCCGTACGACTATCCGTACTACGGCACGCGCTTCGGCGTAGTCGTGCGGCCGGGGTTCCGCGGCGACGAGCGCTTCGAGCACGAGCGGCATGAAGCGCTCGAGCACCAGCACCACGAAGCGTTCGAGCACCGCGGCTTCGAGCACGGCCCGCCGCGCCAGTTCTCGCGCGGCCCGGCGGTCGCTCCTCCCTCGGGGCGCCGGCGCTTCTAGCTTCGTCGCTTCGGCCCGGCGATCTCTTCGACGCCGGTCGCGCGAATGCGATTCTTCTCGTCCACCAGCACCACGCTCGGCGTGAGCGCGCGCGCCTCGGCCTCGTCGTACTCGGCGAACGTGGCGATGATGACGCGATCGCCCGGCCCCATCAGGTGCGCCGCCGCGCCGTTGATGCAGATGACGCCCGAGCCCGCCTCGCCGCGCATCGCGTAGGTCTCGAGCCTCGTGCCGCGATCGACGTTCCAGATCGCCACCTGCTCGCCGGGCAGGATGTCGGCCGCCTCCATCAAGTTGGCGTCGATGGTCACCGAGCCTTCGTAGTGCAGATCGGCCTGCGTCACCGTCGCGCGGTGAATCTTGGACTTGAACATGCGGCGGCGCATGAGCCCTTGGTAATCCACCCGCGCGCGCGCGTCAAGGCACGCCGATTGCTGATTTTCCGTCGAGGAGGTGACTCTTGGCGCGCGCGTTGTGGTCGGGGGCGATCAGCTTCGGGCTGGTCAACATCCCGGTGAAGCTCTACCGCGCGACCGCGGCCGCGTCGGGAAAATCGATCTCGTTTCACCAGCTCCACGACAAGTGCGGCACGCGCATCAAGCAGGTGCGCCGCTGCCCGCACTGCAAGGTCGACGTGCCGTGGGAGCACGTGGTCAAAGGCTACGAGCTCGATAAGGGGCGCTACGTCGTGCTCACGGAAAAAGATCTCGATCAGCTCCTGCCCGAGGACGACTACGCGGCGATCACGATCGAGAACTTCGTGGCGCTCGACGAGCTGGATCCGATCTTCTTCGACCGCGCCTATTACATCGCGCCCGAGGGCTCGCCGAAAGCGTACGCGCTGCTGCACCACGCGCTGGTCGTCTCGGGGCGCGTGGCGATCGCGCGCGTGACGCTGCGGACGCGCTCGCACCTCGCGGTGGTGCGCGCGCGCGAGGATCGGCTGCTGATGTCGACCATGTTCTACGCCGACGAGATCGTCGACGCCGCGCAGGCGCCCGGGCTGCCGTCGGGAAAAGCGGCGCACGTCGACAAGAAGCAGGAGCAGGTGGCGATGCAGCTCGTCGACAGCATGACGGTTGCGTGGCAGCCGGAGCGCTATCGCGACGAGTACGCCGAGCGCGCGAGCCGGATCATCGACGAGAAGGTGGCGAGCGGCGAGGTGAAGGAGAGCCTGGCGCCGGCGGCGGAGGAGGCGCGCGGGCAGGTGATCGATCTGATGGCGGCGCTGCGCAAGAGCGTCGAGGATCGGGCGGCGCCTGCGGGCGGGCGCGCGCGGCCGCGGGCCGCGGGTGGGAAAGCGCGGGCGCGGGTCAGCCGCCGGCGAGCAGGCGCGAGTCGGCGGAGTCGATCGGCGCGATGAGGTCGATCGCCGACTGCGCCAGGCGGCGCGCGGCGGCGGCGGAGCGGGGCGCGCGTGCGTGGTCGAGGCACCACTGCGCGTGCTCGCACAACAGCGCGACCTCGAGCGCGCGCCCGACGGTGAGCGCGAAGCGGCGCGCGTGCGGCTCGACCGCGTTCGCGGCCGCCGCGGAGCCGAGCCACTCGGCGGCGTGATCGAGCGCGCGGCCCGCGGCCTCGACGGCGGGGCGCAGCGACGGCTCGCGCGCGGCCGCGAGATGGCGCCGCGCCTCGGAGCGCAGCGCGGCCGGCGCGCCGTCGGCGGCGAGCGCGCGCAACGTGTCGAGCGCCAGCACGTTGGTGGTGCCCTCCCAGATCGGCAGCACCTGCGCGTCGCGCAACAGGCGCGGCAGCCCGGTGTCCTCGACGTAGCCGGCGCCGCCGAAACACTCGAGCGCCTCCGACGTCACCGCCACCGCCTGCTTCGCCGTGGTCAGCTTGGCGATCGGCGTGAGCAGCCGCAGGAGCAGCGCGTCCTCGTCGCCAGCCACGCCCGCCTCGCGCCGCCCGATGAGCTCGACGGCGCGGAACGCGAGCAGGAACGCGCCTTCGAATTCGGCCTGCATGCCGGCGAGCGTGTCGGCGTGCAGCGGCTTGTCGGCCAGGCGCGCGCCGAACGCCCGCCGCCGCGTCGCGTAGTCCCGCGCCAGCGCAATCCCGCGCCGCATCCCCGACGCCGCCATCACCGCGTTCCACGTGCGCGTGATGTTGAGCATCGACGAAATGTTGCGAATCCCGTCGGAGAGCCCGGCCACCGGCACCGCGCGCGCGCCGTCGAGCGACAGCTCCGCCGTCGGCACCTTGCGCGTGCCGAGCTTGTCCTTGAGCCGGTTGATGTGCACGTTCGGCCGCCCCGCCTCGTCGCGCAGCTCCAGATAAAAAAGCGCGAGGCCGCGCCCGCCGGCGCCGTTTCCCTCGGGGCGCGCCAGCGTGAGCGCCATCTGCGACGTAGTCGCCGACGTGAACCACTTGGTCCCGTACAGCCGCCACCCGTCGGGCGAGTTCGACGCCACCGTCTCCGACAAGCCGACGTCGGAGCCGCCGGTGCGCTCGGTCATCCACTGCCCCGAGGTCCACATCTTGTCGGGATCGCGCGACGTCAGGCGCGAGACCGCGCGATCGATCAGCGGCTGGTTGCCGTGATCGAGCAGCGTGCGCGCCGCGCCGTCGGTCATCGCCAGCGGGCACGAGTAGACGTCGAGCGAATCGGAGACCACGTAGTTGCGCGCGAACTGATCGATGCGCGAGTGCTCGCCGAAGCGGCGCTCGTACGCGGCGGCCACCAGGCCGTGACGCGCGGCGATCGCCTGCGCCTCCTTCCACACCGGCGTGACCTCGAGGCGATCGACGCGGTTTCCCCACGCGTCCCACTGCGTGAGCGTGGGCTCGTTCAGGCGATCGGCTTGCTGGCGCTCGTAGAGCGGGCCGCCCGAGAGCGCGCCGAGGTGGCGCAGCTCCTCCTCGGTGGCGCGGCGCGCCTCGTCGGGGAGCGCGCGATCGAGGTACTCGCGCAGGAGCGCGTCGTCGTCGTATTGGTTGCCGAGCCGCGGCGGATCTTGAAAGAAGGCCATGGGCGCATTCTACATCCGCGCGCGCGGCAGGCCCACGCGGGCGAGCGACGCGGCGCCGGCGGCGATGAACAGCACGGTGGCGAGCGCGTGGGTGACGATCGCGAGCGCGGCGGCCGGCGCGGGCGGAGCGCCGAGCGCGGCGAGCAGCCAGGCGACCGCCGCGTGGTAGACGCCGAGCGACGACGGCGCCGACGGCAGCGCCACCGCCAGGAACACCGTCGCGGTGAGCGCCAGCGCCGCGCCCGCGCCGAGCCACGAGAGGCCGAACGCATGCAGCGCGCACGCGTACGCCGCCGCCGAGAGCGCCGGCGCGCCGAGCGACGCGGCGAGCGCGAGCCCGAGCCGCGGCGGCGAGCGCAGCGCGGCGAGCCCGTCGGTGAAGCCGCCCGCCGCGCGCGCCCAGCGCGGACCGACGCGCGCCGCCCACGCGATCACGCGCGCGCGCGCGACCCGCAGCACGATCAGCGCAGCGACGAGGATCGCGCCCAGCGCCGCGCCGGCGAGCGCCACGTGCGCGAGCGCCGGCAGCCCGAGCGCGAGCGCCGGCAGCGCCGTCACCGCGATCAGCGCCACCAGATCGAGCACGCGCCCGAGCACCACCGCGCCCGCCGCCACCGACGGTGAAACGCGCCCCGCGCGCGCCAGCGTGACCACCCGCGCCGCCTCGCCGAGCCGCGCCGGCAAGACGTTCTGCGCCAGCATCGCCACCGCGATCGCGTGGTAGCAGGCGGCGAGCGGCGGCGGCGTACCGTCGCTGCGCCGGGCGAGCGCGCGCAGTTGCAGCCCGCGCACCGGCAGCGTCGCGAAGTTGCAGAGCGCGAACCCGAGCAGCCAGCCGCCGCGCGCCTCGTCGAGCGCCGCGTGCAGCTCGCTCCAGCGAACGCGCGCCTCCAGGTGCCAGCCGCCGTCGAGCCGCACGCGCGCGAACGCCAGCAGCAAGCCCGCGCCGCTCAGCGCCACGCCCACCGCCGCGAGCGCGAGCGCCCGCGCGCGCGGCGTCACCGCGCGCCTCGCGTGATAAGCTGCGCGCCATGGTGAGCCCGCCGCAGGGAACGTCGAATCAACCGCCGACCAGCGGCGGGCGAACGGTAGATCACGACGGGGCGACGCTTCACTACGAGCTGCACGGCGACGCGGGCGATCCGCTCCTGTGCGTGATGGGCCTCGGCGGCGATCTGCAATTCTGGGAGCGCCAGACGCCGGTGTTCGCGCGCGCGCACCAGACGGTCGTGTTCGACAACCGCGGCGCCGGCCGCTCGTCGAAGCCGAAGGGCCCCTACACCATCGCGCAGCTCGCCGACGACGCGGCCGCGATCCTCGACGCCGCCGGCCTCGCGCGCGTCCACGTCGTCGGCCTCTCGATGGGCGGCATGATCGCGCAGGAGCTGGTGCTGCGCCATCCTGATCGTGTAGGCGCGCTGGTGCTCGCCGCCACCTACGCGCGCGCCGACGCCGGCATCCGCGAGGTCTCCGCCGAGGGCGCGAACAAGCTCGGCTCGCCGCTCGGGATGCTGACGTCGGGCGCGATCGATCCGGCGCAGCTCGACATCCGCCAGCTCTTCAAGTTCCTCATGTCGCTGGTGCTGTCGCCCGAGTTCATGGCGCGCGAGAAGCCGTGGCTGCGCTCGCTGCTCGATCGCATCCTCGCGTCGGAGCCGTCGATGGACGCGTTCCTCGGGCAGGTGGCGGCGGTGCTGGCGCACGACTCGACGGCGCGGCTCACCGCGGTGCGCGCGCCGACGCTGGTGATGACCGGCGACGCCGATCGGCTGGTGCCGCCGCACCACGCCGACGAGCTGGCCGCGCTCATCCCCGGCGCGCGGCTGCTCAAGGTTCCCGGCGGCACGCACGGCTTCAACATCGAGATGCCGGAAGCCTTCAATTCGCCGATTCTCGCCTTTTTAGCCGAGCATCCGCTGGCGTCACTGCGCTAGCTCGTCGACCTCGTCGACGACCGAGAGGATGCGGCGCGCCTCGGCGAGGCAGTCGCGCGCCACCACGTCGAAGTAGTCGATCTCGTGCCCCTGGCCCGGCTCGCGGATGCGCTCGCGCGCGCGGGTGAGCGCCTGCACGATCGCCTTGGCGGCCGTCTTCACCGTCGGGTACGCGGCGGCGGCGAGCACGTCGCGCAAGGCGAGCGCGCCCTCGGCCGAGCCGGCGGCTTGCGGGTTGTTGGTGTCGAGGCGCTTCAAGAACGCGTCGGCGACGCGCGTGGCCATCGCCTTCAGCTCGGCGTTCTTGCGCTTGAGCTCGCCGATCAGCTCGGCGTTGTCGCGGCCGAGCTGGTAGTGCTCGAGCGCGTGCGCGATCACGACCTTCAGCTCCTCGGGGCTCCACGGCTTGGTCACGTAGCGGTACACCTCGCCGCGGTTGATCGCCTCCATCAGATCGCTGGCGTCGGGATACGCGGTCAAGACGATGCGCATCGCCTGCGAGAGCCGCTTGGCCTCCTCGAGCAGCTCGACGCCCGAGCGGCCGGGCATCGACTTGTCGGCGAGGATCAGATCGATGTGCTTGCCCTCGTCGGACAGGATTCGCAGCGCCTGGTCGGTGGACTCGGCGCGCACGAGATCGTAGCTGGCGCGCAGCACGCGCGTGAGGGCGTCGAGGTTGAGTGGGTCGTC
>DASREC010000496.1:0-7313 GCA_035652295.1 Polyangia bacterium | reverse complement strand
CAGGGCATCGATACCCTGCGCCGCAACGTCAGCGACGAGCTGGCGGGGAATCTCGACGCGGCGGTGCGAGCGGTCGCGCGGGAGGAGGCGCAACCCGCCCATTGAGACGTCGAGCCGAGCGGCAATTTGCCGCATTGACGCCGGGCGCGCGCGCAGTGCACGCTGGTAGGAGATGCGCTGGCTGCTCTGCTTCGTGTGGACGTGCGTCGCTTGCAACTCGCGCGCGCTCGTCATCGCGGAGCCGCCTCGAGACGCCGGCGCCGATCTCGCGACCGGGATCGATCTCGCCGCCGCGCCGCCCGATCTCGCGACGCCGGTCGATTTCTCGATCCCGATCGATCTCGCGGTCCCGCGCGACCTCACGCCGCCGTTCGATTTCACCGCGCCGCGCGACCTCACGCCGCCGCCGGACCTGACGCACCCGCCGGTCACCACGCTCGCGTTCTCGTCGTCCGATTCCGCGTACGGGACGCCATGGCGATCGATCGTGGTGCTCGATTTCGATCACGACGGTTTTGCCGATGTCGCGGTGGGCGGCGCGGTGGCCGGCGGCGGCGGCGAGCTGCTCCTCCTGCAGAACAGCGGCTCGCTCGGGCTGACGAGCGCGGATACGGTGCCGCTCACCGCCGCGCCGGTCGCGCTCGCCGCCGGCGATCTCGATCGCGACGGCTGGCCCGATATCGTGGCCGCGGACGCTGCGTACACCGTCTTCTGGGGCGGTAGCGCGTGGGCCTCGCGCTACGTGCGCTCGACGCCGTACGCCGGCGGCACGACGACCGGCCTCGGCGTCGGCGATCTCGACGACGACGGCTACCTCGACGTCGCCGCGAGCAACAGCACCCTCGGCGCGATGCAGGTCTGGCGCGGGTCGTGGTGGGGTCTCACGTCGGCGTTTCGCGTCCCGCAAAGCCTCGCGCAGCCCGGCGCGCTCGCCGTCGGTGTGTTCGCGAGCGGACCGCCGCGCCTCGGCGTCGCGTACGGCGGCGTGCTTCCCGGCAGCACCGCGCCCCTGGTGCACCTGTCGATCGGCGTGCTCTCGGGCTACTCGTTCAACGCCGCCCTGAACGCGACCGCGGACGCGGTAGCGACCGGCGACGTCGACGGCGATGGGCTCGACGACATCGTCACCGCGAACACCGCCGCGAGCAGCGTCGCCGTGATCCGTTACGTGGCGGGCCCGCCGCCGCTCGTGGCGTCGCCGGCCGTGAGCATGGCGAACCCGAGCGGCGTGCTGCTCGCCGACTTCAACGCCGACGGCAAGCTCGACCTCGTCACCGCCGACGCGCCGGACCTGCAGCTCCAGCTCGCGCTCGGGAACGGCGACGGAACGTTCCAGCCGCCGACGGCGATGACGCTCGAGCACCCGCCGTTCGCCATCGCCGCCGCCGACTTCGATCTCGACGGCCTCATCGACCTCGTCGCCGGCGACAGCGATGGTTACGTGACGACGATCCTCAATCGATCGTACTGACTCGGGCTCGTGATGGCGCGCGTTTGCGCTCGGCCACGAACTTCCATAAAACACCGCCATGTCGACGTCGACTCCTCGACGCACGGGCGGTCGCAAACGACTCGCCCTCGTCGGGCTTTCGATCGGCGGACTGCTCGCCGGGTTCCTCGTCGGAGAGCTCGTGCTGCGCGCCATGGGCTTTCACTTTCAGTACGTGCCCCGCGTGCAATTCGGCTGGCCCGATCCCAAGACCCTGGCGGAGCACTATGAGCCGGACGCGGACCTCTTGTGGGTCACGCGCGGCTACGCCGAAAAGTTGTCGCGGGCGCGTCGTGCTCCGCCGGCCGTCGTTTTCATGGGCGACTCGTGCACCGAATTCGGCGGATATCCCGAGAAGACGATCGAGATCTTGAAGACCGAGCGGCCGCGCCTCGCCGGCGGATTGAACGCCGGCGTCGGCGGCTGGTCGTCGCAGCAGGGCGTCTGGCAGCTCGAACGTGACGTCGCGCCGCTGCATCCGAAGATCATCGTCGTTTATTACGGCTGGAACGATCATTGGAACGCACTCGGAGCGCCGGACGCGAAAGCGCGGCCGGGCCGCATCTCGTTCTGGTTCTCGCAATGGTCGCGATGGGGCCAATTGATCGCGAGGATTCGCGCGAGCCGCGGCGCGCACGTCGGGAGCGGCCTCGCGCGCGTCGATCTGGATCAGTATCGCAAGAACCTCGAAACCCTGGTCGGCGAAGGCCGCCGGTCCGGTGCGCTGGTCGTGCTCCTCACGGCCGCGAGCACCCAGCGGCCCGGCCACGAGCCGCTCTATTTGAAGGAGCGTTGGATCGACGACCTCTCTACGCTCGTACCGCTGCACCGCGCCTACCAACGAGCGACGCGCGATGCAGCGGCGGCGACGAACGCCGTCTTGTGCGACGTCGCCGCGGCGCTCGAACGCGAGCCGCGCGCAGCCGACTACATGACGGCCAACGGAATTCATTTCAACGACCAGGGCACCACCTGGCTGGCGCGAGTCGTCGCCGATTGCCTCGAGCGCGCCGTACCGGAATGACGCCCCCGAACGTGCGTGGCTTGACTCCTCGCGCCGTGCGCGTGAACATGCGCGCGGCATGCTCCGGATCGCAGTTCTCGTCGGTGTGATGGCGGTCGCGCGGCCGGCGAATGCGCGCGAGCTGGATCCGATCTGGGGCTTCGCGTCGGGCCTCGCGCTCGGGATGGTGACGCTGGCGGTGGGCGGCGGGCTGGCGGCGGGGACCGATTCGCAGACGGCGAAGTACGCCGGCGTGTTCGTGATCGCGGGCGGGCTGGCGGCGGCGCCGGTGCTCTCGCATCTCGTGAACCGCGAGTGGAAGCGGGCGCTGGCGTTCGGCGCGCTGCCGGCGGCGTGCGCGGCGACGGTGATCGGGCTGCTCGCCGGCGAGGACAATCTGCTCGACGGAGGAAACGCGCCGCCGCGCATCGCGTTCGGCGCGGTGCTGGCGGTCGAGATCTTCGCGTCGAGCGTGGGGCTGATCGACAGCATGATGGCGGGCGAGCGGCGGCCCCGGCGATTGGCGATCCTGCCGCTCGTCGGGCGCGGCCAGCTCGGGCTCGCCGTCGGAGGTTTCCTGTGAAGCGTTGGCTGGTGTTGATCCTGCTCGCCTCGTCGGGCTGCGCGGTGGTGCCGCAGAACCGCCGCGCCGCGCTCGCCGATCCGATCATGTCGAGCTTCGACGAGGACTCGCTCGAGGCGCACAAGAAGTCCAAGTTCTACTCGACGCGCGAGGCGGCGGCCGGCGGAGACGGCGAGCCGGCCGGCGGAGGTTGCGGCTGTCAGTAATGCGGGCGCGGTGGGCGCTCGCGGTGGTGGTCGGGCTGTTCGCGTGTAATCAGGCACGCGCCGACGAGCCGCTGTCGAGTGACGCCATATTCGGCAAGCCCGTGCCGTTCTCGATCGAGTCGGCGCGCCTGCGCTTCACGCACTACGATCAAGAGGGGCACGGCTTCCAGTCGCAGGCCGGACCGTCGCCGGGGCTCGAGCAGCTCACCGTCGAGCAGCCGCAGCTCGAGGTGGTGGCGAAGCAGGGCAAGTTCACGCACCGGCTGTGGGTGCCGGTCGACGTCATCACCGGCGCGTCGGCCGACGCCATCGACGGCTGGCCGCCGCCCGACGCCATCACCGAGGCGTCGCACACCACCGAAGCGGCGTCGATCGATCTCACGACGACGTATCAGCGCGACGCGCGCACGCAGCTTTTTTTCCGCGGCGGCTTTCACATCGAGAACCCGTTTCGCTCGTGGAACCTCGGCGTCGGCGGCGCGCGCTCGTTCGCCGACGACAACACGGTGATCGCCGCCAGCTTGAACCAGGTGTTCGATTGGCTCGATCGCTTCACCATCACCGGCGTGCGGCTCGGGCGCGCCGAGCGCTCGTCGACCAACGGCAACCTCTCGGTGACGCAATTGCTGTCGCCGTCGACGGTCGGCTATCTCGGCTACGGGCTCACGGTGCAGCTCGGCACGCTCGGCAACACCTGGAACGTGGTGCCGCTCTCGGACGGTACGCTCGGCGACGAGCGGCTGCCCGGCGTGCGCCACCGCCACTCGCTGGTCGCGCGCCTGGCGCAGGCGCTGCCGTGGCGCGGCGCGGTCAAAGGCTTCTACCGCTTCTACGCCGACAACTGGGGCGTGCTGGCGCACTCGATCGAGGTGCAGCTCTACCAGCGGCTCGGGCCGTGGTTCTATCTGCGCGCGAACTACCGCGTGCACTATCAGAACGGCGTGGCGTTCTTCTCGACGCGCGCGTCGCCCGACGCGGAGCTGCGATCGGCCGACAGCGATCTCGCGCCGTTCACGTCGCAGACCATCGGCATCCTCGGCGCGGTCGACGTTCCGTTCGCGCGGCGCATCCAGAACCTGCACCTCGACGTTGGATACGAGCGCTATTTTCGCACCAATGACCTGCGTGTTAGCATGTACACGTGCGCCGTTGGCTTCCGCTTCTAGTCGCGTTCGCGTCGGCGTGCGCCGCTCCCACGAAATCGATCGCGCCTCCTCCGCCCGCGGCGGCGAGCGTCGCGCTGCCGGCGATCGCGCTGACGTCGCTCGACGGCGCGCCGGCGCGGCTCGATCGAGTTTTGCGCGGGCGCGTGGCGGTGGTGAGCTTGTGGGCCACGTGGTGTGAAGCCTGCGCGGCCGAGTTCGAGGCGCTCGGGCGGCTCAGCGAGCGCGCCGAGTCGCGCGGCGCGACGGTGATCGCGGTGGCGGTGGGCGAGCCGCACGACAAGGTCGCCGACTTCGTGAAGTGGCGCGGGCTCAAGTACGCGCAGCTCGTCGACGAGGAGTTCCGGTTCGCCGACGCGCTCGGGCAGCGCCGCGTGCCGGCCACGCTGATCGTCGACGGCTCGGGCCGCGTCACCTTCGTCGGCGGCGCGCTCGACGAGACCGCGCTCGCGGCCTTGCGCGCCGCCCTCGACGCGCGCGTCGCCGCCCGCTAGCCAACGACCGCTAGAACTCGAGGTGGCCGCGCGCGGAGAAGATCCACACGGGGCCGCGGTCCTGGTTGTAGCCGGGGTTGTCGATGAATTGGATGTCGGCGGCGGCGAAGGCGCCGCGCCAGAGGTGGACGTCGTAGTAGAGCTCGAGGATGTTTTCGCGGCCGTAGTGGAGGAAGCCGGCCGCGCGGCGCGCGCAGCCCGGCTGCGCGAAGTCGCACGCGTCGCCGAGGATGAAGCCGTGGCCGCCGAGGCGCAGGTACTCGCGGTGCTGATCGGAGATGCCGTTGGTGACGAACGCCAGCCCGAGCTTGTCGACGCGCCGCCGCCACAGCTTGCCGAACAGATCGAACCCGATCTCGAACGTGTCGTCGACCTCGGTGTACGCGAACGACTCGTGCAGGCCGTCGTTCCAGCCGCCGCGGGCGAACGCGCGCGCCACGCCGCCCAGCTCCTGGATCAAGTTGAGCCCGAAGCCGAGCTTGCTGTTGCCGGGATGGCGGTGCAGCGTCACGTCGGGCTGCGCCTCGACGCCGCCGTTGAACGCCGCGATCGCCTGGCGGTAGCTGCCCATGTTGGCGAAGTTTTGATAGTACAAAACGCGCAGCGTGCCCGCCCAGCGCTGGCGGCGGCTGTACTTGATCTCGACCTCGAACTGCTCCGAGTGGCTGCGCGTGAGATCGAAGTCGATGACGATGCCGTTGGCCACCGTCGGCATCAGCATCTCGCCGAAGCGTGCTTCGAGAAACGGCCCCTGGTACTCGACGACGAGGCCGTAGGTGTAGCCGCGCGTGTCGGCGGCGTAGTCGTAGGCGCCGTTGTTGTCGACGGTCCAGTTCATGAACTGCACGTGACTGTCGGAGGCGGCGGGGTTGATGTCGAAGAGATCGGCGGTCGACATCTTGCCGATGCGCAGCTCGAGGCGGTGGCGCGGCACCATCACGAACGTCGAGATCGGGCCGCGGTCCTCGTTCGGCTCCCACTCGCGGCTGAGCGGGATGAGCTGGTGAATCTCGAGGCGCGCGACGTACGGCTCGCTCGACAGCGCCGGGTTGCGCACGACGTCGAGGTTCGTGAAGCCGGCGATGCCGAGCGCCGACGACAGGCCGCCGCCGAACGCCATCTCGCCGTCGAGGATCAGCTCGGTGGTGCGGTGCGGGCGGTACGCCGTGAACACGGTGAGCAGGCCCGACATCGCCGCCTCGGCGCCGGGGCGAAAGCTGTTGGTGCCCGTGTACGGCGCCGAGAACGACGGGTGCGTCTGGAAGATGGTGTTCATCTCGCCGCCGAACCAGAACGGCAGCGGGCCCGAGTGATCGAGGAACGTCTGGTCGGTGCCCGGCTGCGGCGCGGTCTCGGGCTGCTCGGGATTCTTCGCGCGCGCGGGCGCGGCGGCGAGCGATACGCCGAGCGCGATCACGATGGTCGTGCGGGCGAGGCGCATCGCGCGCACGAAGTTCTCAGATGAGTCGCGCCGGAGCAAGCAGAAGCGGCCGTGTTATCGTCGGCGGCGATGAAGCGGCTCGCGCTCCCGCTGGTGCTCGCGCTCTCGTTCGCGCGGCCGGCGCTCGCCGACGAGGTGGCGACGACGGCGGCGCTCGCGCCGCGCGGCGCGGCGTGGTACGCGGGCTGGAGCTTGATCGTCGCCGGCGGCGCCACCGCGATCACCGGCTGCGCGCTCACCACGCGCGCGGATCTCGACGCGAGCGGCGCTCAGGTCTCGGGGCTCTCGGCGCAGCAGACCGCCGGCTGGGTGATGGTCGGCCTCGGCACGCTGTCGTGGGTCGGCGGCGCGCTCACCTTGAAATTCGGTGCGCGTCGCGCGAAGCGTTGACGCTCCCCGCGAGCAGCACGTCGAGCAGCGGGAAGTGCACCGGCTTGGTCATGTAGTCGACGCAGCCGGCCTTGAGCGCGCGCCGCCGGTGGGCCTGGTCGGCGTAACCCGACACCGCGATCAGCTTGGCGTCGGGCACCTCCACGCGCAGCCGCCGCGCCAGCTCGCAGCCGTCGATCGCGCCGGGGAGCTGGATGTCGAGCAGCACCAGCGTCGGCGAGAACTCGCGCGCCAGCTCGATCGCCTGAGGCGCGTCGTGCGCGCAGCGCGCCTGTCCGTAACCGCGCAGCCCGATGAACTCCGCGAGCATGTCCGCCGAATCGATGTCGTCGTCGACCAGCAGGATCCGAGGGGCGTCGTCCATTGGGCGCGGGTATAAGCACAACCGCTTTTCGCGCAAGTGTTCGGGGCGTTTTGCAATGGTGGTCCCGCCGTGTTATCGACGCAGGCGAAAATGGCGCAGGCAGCACATCCCGACGCGCGGGTGGTGATCCTCGGCGGCGGCCTGACCGGGATCTCGGCGGCCTACCATCTGACGCGCCCG
>DASREC010000495.1:0-12735 GCA_035652295.1 Polyangia bacterium | reverse complement strand
GAGAACGGATCGGCGGACGCGCTCACCAGCGTCGCGCGCTTGCCGAACGACAACAGATCGGCGAACGCGCCCGACTTCGGCAGCACCGCGATCGCCGGCACCGGCCCCGCGCCGCTCACGCGCGCGTCGAGATCCTGGATCGCCGCGCCCGCCGGCGGCGCGAACGCGAACAGCGACGAATCGAACGCGCGCTCGACGGTGCCGCGGGTCGCGCCCGCCGGCAGCGCGGCGGCGGCGCGCGCGCGCACGTCGAGCGCCGCCGGAGCGGGGAAGTGCGTCTGCGCGCCGCCCGGCGGGCCCGACACCACGTCGAGATCGGCCACCGCGGGCGGCGCGTTCACGTCCACCAGCACCGTCGCGTCGACGGCGAACGGCGTCACGCTCGAGATCTGGAGCTGCGCGCCCGCCGGCGCCGCGATCGCCAGGTTCACGAACACCGGCGGCCCGAAGAAGCCCATCGTCACCGACGTCGTATCGAACAGGTTCGCCAGGTCGAGGTTGTCGGCGTGCAGCGTGAAGATCGAGCCCTGCGCCTCGACGCCCTCGAGCGTCACCTTGATCGGCGGCGCGATCTCGAACGTCGCCTTGAACGGCTCGCGGACCGCGCCGTCCGAGACGACCACGTCGCGCTTGCCGACGGCGGCGCCGGGCGCGACCGTGACGTTGGCGGTGAGCGCGGTGGCGCTGGCGGCGGTCACGCGATTGACCGTCACGCCGTCGCCGAAGTCGACGGTGGTGGCGTCGCTCCAGTGGGTGGCGAAGCCCGCCAGGTGCACGTCGACGGTGCGCGCCAGGAACACCAGCGGCGGCGAGATGCTCGACACGCTCGGCTCGAGCGGCGCGGCCGGCGGCGCGCAGCCGGCGAACGCGACCACCGCGGCGAAGAGCGCCGGCCCGGCCGCGATGACGAGCGACGGCTTTGCCATCTCGCTTCAAAAATAACTCGAAAACGATCGCGATTGGGCGCGATATAAAATCCGCGACGAATGGCCAAGACGACTTTGGTGGCGATCGAGATGGGCTACGGCCACCTTCGCCCGGCGCACGCGCTGGCGGAGCGGCTCGACACGCCGGTGCTCCAGTGCGATCGCCCGCCGCTCGCGCGCCCCGACGAGCAGGCGCAGTGGTCGCGCGCGCGCCGCATCTACGAGTTCGGCTCGCGCCTGTCGCAGCTCCCGGTCGTCGGCGCGCCGCTGCGCTCGGCGCTCGACTCGCTCACCTTCATCGAGCCGCTGCACCCGTTCCGCGATCTCTCGGCGCCGACGGCGGGCACGCGCACGCTCGAGCGCATGCGCCAGAGCGGCATGGGGCGCGGCCTGGTCGAGCACCTCGGCTCGACGGGCGCGCCGCTGCTCGCGACGTTCTTCGCGCCGGCGGTGATCGCCGATCGCGCCGGCTGCGAGCCGGTCTACTGCGTGGTCACCGACAGCGACATCAACCGCGTGTGGGCGCCGATCGACGCCGCGCGCAGCCGCATCCGCTACTTCGCGCCCAGCTTGCGCGTCGAGCGGCGCCTGCGCGCGTACGGCGTCCCCGGCGAGCACATCGAATACACCGGTTATCCCTTGCCGCATGAGCTACTCGGCGGAATCGAATTGACCACGCTCAAGCGCAACCTCGCCGCGCGCCTGGTGCGGCTCGATCCCGAGCGGCAGTTCCGCCAGTCGTACCGCGACGAGCTGCACCACTTTCTCGGCGAGCTGCCCGAAGGCGAGGAGCGCCGCGCGCCGCTGCTCACGTTCGCCGTCGGTGGCGCGGGCGCGCAGGCGCGGCTGGCGCGCGACTTCCTGCCCGGCTTTCGCGGCCTGATCGAGGCCGGCCGCTTTCGCCTGGCGCTGGTCGCCGGCGTGCGCGAAGAGGTCGCCGCCGAGTTTCGCGCCGCCATTTCGGGCGCCGGCCTCGATTCATTATTGGGGCGCGGGATTGAAATATTGATTGAAACGGAGTTCGACGCCTACTTCAAACGCTTCAATCGATTGCTCGCCGAGACCGATATTCTTTGGACCAAACCGAGCGAGATAACGTTCTTCGCCGCGCTCGGATTGCCGCTGGTGTTCTCGTGGCCGATGGGCGTGCACGAGCGCTACAACCGTCGCTGGGCGATGCACGCCGGCGCCGGTTTGAAGCAGAGCGATCCGCGCTTCGCCGCCGATTGGATCGGCGAATGGATGTCCGACGGCACGCTCGCCGCCGCCGCGTGGTCGGGTTATATGCGCCTGCCGAAGTTCGGCCTCTATCGCATCGTCGAGAAGCTCGAAGCCGCGCAATTAAATAAGCGCGCTCAATAAATAACCGGTTTATTGCCAATTCGTCGCAATGCGTGTTCCCGGCGGTTTCACGGGGCGCGTAGACCTTGGCGCATGAGCCAATGGTTGAGCATCGTGCTCGTCGGAATCGCGGCCGCGGGAGTGGCGCTGCTGGCGGTGCAGCTCGGCTCGACGCGCAATTTCCTGCGCGCGCCGCCCGGGCGGCCGAGGCTCAGGCCCGGCATCTCGGTGCTCAAGCCGTTATGCGGGCTCGACGACGATCTCGCCGCCAACCTCGCCAGCTTCGCCGCGCTCGATTACCCCGACTTCGAAATTCTCCTCGGCGTCAAAGATCGCCGCGATTCGGCGTACCCGGTGGCGCGCGCGATCGCCGCGCAGTGGCCGGAGCGCTTTCGCGTCATCGTGCAGCGCGGATTGCCGGGAAAGAATCCAAAGGTCAATCAGCTCATCACGCTGGCGGCGGCCGCGCGCCATTCGATTCTCGTCGTCAGCGATTCCAACATCCGCGTCGGGCGGCGATACCTCGACGAGATCGCGCACGCGTTCGAGGACCCGCGCGTCGGCATGGTGTCGCACGCGATCGCCGGCGCGGGCGAGCGGCGGCTCGGCGCGCTGCTCGACAACTTGCACCTCGCGTGTCACGTCGGGCCGGGCGTCATCGCCGCCAAGCGCGTCGCCGGGCAGGACATCGTCATCGGCAAATCGATGTCGCTCAAGCGCGACGACCTGCGCGCGCTCGGCGGCTTCGAGGCTGTCAAGGACGTGCTGGCCGAGGACTACGTGCTCGGGCGGCGCATGAGCCGCGAGCTCGGCAAGCGCTGCGCGATCGCGGCGCGGCCGGTGGTGAACGTGTCGCGCGAGCGCAGCGTCGGCGATTTCGTGCGGCGCTACCGGCGCTGGTCGGTGATCCACCGGCAGGCGGTGGGGACGCCGACGTATCTGTGCGAGGCGTTCTTGAATCCGCTCTTGTTCGCGCTCGCGGCGGTGGCGTGCTCGCCGGCGCTGTGGAGCCTGGCGGCGCTCGGCGGAGTTTGCGTTTGCAAGGTCGGCATCGACGTGGCGGCGGCGCGCGGGCTGCGCGGGCGCGGCGCCGGACGCTTCGCGCTGCTGGTGGTGCCGGCAAAAGATCTGTTGATCGGCGCGGCGTGGCTCTACGGCCTGGTGGTGTCGACGGTGGAGTGGCGCGGTAATCGACTGCGCGTCTTGCCGGGCACGCGACTCGAGTCGCCGCCCGACGAGCGCGGCGCGCGCGAACAAGCGGAGGCGTGCTGATGAAGACGCTCGCGCACCTGTCGGATCTGCACTTCGGCTCGGGCGCGCGCGCCGCCGATGCGGCGACGGCGCTGGTGCGCGCGATCGACGCCGCGCGCGTCGATCACGTGGTGGTGACCGGCGACGTCACGCACCGCGGGCTGTACTCGGAGCTGGATCGTTTCGCGCGCACGTTCGCGCCGCTTCAGTCGCGGCTAACGGTGATCCCCGGCAATCACGATCGGCTCGGCGACGACGCCGCGCGCGCGCTCATGTCGGGCGGCCGCGTGCAGGTCGACGCGCGCGACGGGCTGTACCTGGTGCGCGTCGACTCGACCGGCCCGCACAACCGCTACGTGTTCGCCGGCCACGGCGAATTGACGCTGGCCGATCTCTACGAGATCGATCGCGCGCTCGACGCCGCGCCGGCGGACGCGCTCGTCGTCGTGATCCTGCACCACCATCCGCTGCCGCTGCCCGAGGAGCAGCCGCTCGAGAAGATCGCCAGCTTCGTCGGGCTGCCGTTCGCCGCCGAGCTGGATCGCGGCTCGACGCTGCTCGAGCGGCTGCGCGGGCGCGCCGACCTGGTGCTGCACGGGCACCGCCACGTGCCGGCGGCGCAGCGGCTGTACGCCGGCGAGGCGCGGCCGCTCGACGTGGTGAACGCCGGCAGCTCGACGGGGCTCGGGCGCGCGCGCGTGTTCGCGCACGACGCCGGCCGCTTGTGCGCGCCGCCGGCGTGGCTCTCCGCCGAGCTGGCCGCCCTTCACGCGGCGTGACGAGCGGCGCGCGGCGCGCTACGTTCCCGATGGGGAATGGCCGAACTCGTGAGGAGCGCGCGCGCCGCCGCAGTCTGCTCGCTGCTGCTGTTCGCCGGCTGCAAGGAGCCGCCGCCGCGCGCGACGTCGACGAGCGCGCCGCCCGTGTCGCCGGCGAAGCCGTATCGCGAGCTGGCCGCGCGCCAGAATAAACCGCGCGCGCTCACCGCCGCGGGGGCCAGCTTGTTCTGGATCAATGAAGGCGGCCTGGAGAAGTATCAGCCGGGCGTCGCGCCGGCGGGGCTGATGCGCGTCGCGATCGCGGGCGGCGCGGTCGAGCGGATCGCCGACGTCGCGCCCGACGCTGCGCTCGCCGCCGACGGCGACACGCTGTACTTCACCGATCGCAAAGCCGGCGCGCTCTACGCGCTGGCGCAAACCGGCGGCGCGCCGCACACGCTCGCGCGCGGGCTGGCTGAGCCGTCGGCGCTCGCCGTCGACGAGGCCGCGGTCTACGTGCTGACGGGCAGCTCGGTCGCGCTGGCCAACGAAAAGCCGGCGTCGCTCGACGGCGGCAAGCTCACGCCGGCGCGCGCCGAGCTGACCGACGCCCGCGACGGCGCGGTGTGGCGCGTGCCCAAGCGCGGCGGCAAAGCGGCGGCGATCGTCACGCAGCTCCCGCTCGCGAGCGGGCTCGAACTCGACGGCGAGCGGCTGTACATCCGCACGTTCTTCGGCGGGCGGCTGCTCGCGGCGGCGAAAGCGGGCGGCGCGACGCGCGTCGTCGTCGAGGAGCCGCGGCAGTGGGCCACCTGGCTCGCCGATCGCGGCGGCGTCTTCTGGTCGACGATGGATCTCGATCCGGTGGTGCGCGGGCTCATCAATGGCCGCGTCGAAACGCTGGCGCGGCCGTCGCAGCTCCCGTGGCGCCTCGCCGCCGACGCCACGCACCTCTTCTTCGCCGACGCCGAAGGCCTGCGCCGCGTCCCGCGCTCGGGCGGCGCCGTTCAAACCGTCGCGAAATTTTCGATGCAGGTCAGCGAACTCATTCTCGCCGGCGACACGCTCTATTTTTGCGACGTGCTCAGCGTCGACGCGCTCCCCAGGTAGCGCTCGCTCGGACCGGCGCTACATGAAGTTGGGGGTGTGGAGGTCGGAGATGCGGGTGGCTTGAGCGAGGGTGAAGCCGGCGGTGAGGAGGCGTTTGATGCGGCCGTCGTGCATGTCGGCGAGCAGCTCGCGGAAGGCTTCGTGGCCGCGGGCGACCGAGGGGGGATCGTCGCCGCGGGCGGCTAGGATGGTGAGCGCGTCTTGGATGGGGGCGGGGACGCCAGCGGAGCCGGAGAGGGTGGCGGCGCGGCGCGCGACCGCGGCCTCGAGGCGGGCGTAGAGCGTGGGATCGTGGGCGAGCGCGTGGCGCACGTGCGCGACGCCGAAGTGGACGTGGCGCGCTTCGTCGGCGCGGGCGCGGCGCGCGAGGTCGGCGGTCGGCTCGTCGGGCGCGTGGCGCTCGAGGAAGCGCAGCAGATCGAGGAACGTGCCTTCGCCGAGCACCGAGAGCAGGAACGACGCCTCGGTGAAGTCGTCGAGCTCGAGCAGGGAGAGCAGCGAGCGCGACGTGGTGGCGGAGGAGACGCCGAGGCCGCCGGCGGCGCGCGCGCGGCGCAGGAACGCGTCGATGTGGCGCGACTCGTCGCCGAGCTGGCTCGACAGGAACTGCGCCACCTCGACGTACGCCGGGTGCAGGCGCGCGACGAAGCGCGACGGCACGTACAGCGCCGACAGCTCGTTCTCGGCGAGGAACGTCATCACCTGGCCGACCGCGCGGTCGAGCGCGGGCGGAAGCGGCGCGATCGCCGACCACGCGATGTCGCGCGCCGCGTCCCACTGCGCGGCGAGCGCCTGCTGGTAGAGCTGCGCCGCTTCGGGCGGCGCCACGCGCGCGCGCTCGACGAGCGTGAACGGATACGCCGGTCCGCCCGGCTCGACGCGGGCGCCGCGCGGCGCGAACCCGCTCGACGGATCGGCGCGCTCGGGCATTTTGCCGTCGCCGTCGTCGACGCCGTCGCCGTCGCCGGCTCCGTCGAGGACGCGCGCCACGCCGAGCGGGCCGCGCGCGACCAGGTGGCGCGTGCGGCCGTCGGGCAGCGGCTCGGCGCCGCGGTAGTCGTGCCGCTCGACGCGGCACCACGCCGGCAGATCCTCGGCCACCGATCGCGCCGTCGAGGTCAGCGCCAGCACGCCGCCGGGCGCCAGCCGCTCGAGCGCCGGCCGCACGATCGCCAGCAAGCCGCCCGACACCGGCAAATTGCCGCAGTCGACCGCCAGCGCCGCCAGCCGCTCCGGCATCAGCCGCCGAGATCGGCCAGCGCCTCGCGCAGGCTCTGGTAGCCCTCTTCGCGCGGCGGCAGCCACTGCTTGAGCCCTTCGAGCTCGAGGATGCGGCGGTGGCGCGGATCGTCCCAGCTCATGGCGTAGAGCGCGCGGCGGAACGCCTCGGCCGCGCCGGCGTCGAGCGACGGCAGCGCGTCGAACATGCAGTGATCGAATGGCGGCGTGGTCCACAAGACCTCGACGCGCGAGGGATCGACGCGGCCGGCGGCCTGCTCCGAGACCCAGACGAGATCGCCGACGCAGCCGGCCTCGGCGCGTCCGTCGGCGACCGCGGCCAGCACCTCCAGCTCCGAGCGGCCGGTGTCGCCGTGCTTGCCGAGATCGCTGTCGA
This sequence comes from Polyangia bacterium, assembly GCA_035652295.1. Classification (GTDB taxonomy): domain Bacteria; phylum Myxococcota_A; class Polyangia; order Palsa-1104; family Palsa-1104; genus DASREC01. The sequence goes on along the minus strand of DASREC010000495.1, from coordinate 5,734 downwards.
ACGGCACCAGCTCGACGCGCGCGAGGTCGACGCCCTCACGCTTGAGGAAGTGCAGCGGCAGGATGCGCGCCTGCGTCGAGTCGCGGCTGCCGACGGCCAGCTTGCGGCCCGCGAGCTCGGCGACCGCGCGCAGGCCGGCGTCCTTGCGCGCGACGATCTTGGCGCGGAAGTCGCGATCCGAGTCGCGCATGCCGAGCGACAGCGACTTGCCGCCCGAGCCCTGCTTGACGCGCACGTGCGCGAGCGGCGTGTTCCACGCGACGTCGACGTGCCCGGCGAGCAGCTCGTCGATCTGCCGCTCGTAGTTCGAGAACAGCGCGAAGTCGATCGGCACGCCCGCCGCGCGAAAATAATCGCGCAGCCCCTCCCAGATGGTGACGACCTTGGGATCGTACGCCACTGCTCCGACGAGGAGCGCCATCAGAACAGCGGCATCCCGGTGAGCGCCTTGCCGAGGAAGTCGTGCAGGTGATCGACCGTCGGCGCCATCACCCAGCCGGCGCGCGCGTCGCGGAACAGCCGCTCGACGCCGAGGTGGCGCGAGAACGCCGCGCCGCCGCACGCCTTCATCGCCAGGTCGGTGACGTCGGCCGCCGCCTCGAGCGCCGCCGCGCGCGTCTCGAGCACGAACAGCGGCGTGGTCTCCGACGGCGCCTCCACCTCGCCGATCGTGTAGTTGAGGAGCGCGCGCGACTGCTCGGTGCGGATCGCCATCTGCGCCAGGCGCGCGCGCAGCGTCGGGAGATCGCGCAGCCGCGAGTCGCTGTGCTCGAAGCCGGTCTCGGCGAGGTGCTTCGCCGTCGCCGCCACCGCGGCGCGCGCCAGGCCGTTCGACATCGCCGCGGTGCCGACGTTGAACCAGGGCAGCACCACCTCGAGCTCGGTCTTGAGGCCTTCGCCGGGCGCGCTGACGAGATCGCCGGCGGCCACCGCGTAGTCCTCGAGCGTGACCGGCGCCGAGTCGTTGCCGCGCAGGCCGAGCCCGTTGAACTGCGCCGGGAAGCGCACGCCCGGGCTCTTCGGGTGCACGAGGAAGCACGTCGATTCGAGCGGGCTCGCGGCGCCCGGCTTCTGCGAGGCGGAGACGAACGAGTCGGCGTGGTGCGCCGAGGTGACCCACGACTTCTGCGCGCTCACGCGGAAGTCGCGGCCGTGCGCCACCAGCTTGGACACCGGCGCCCAGAACTGCGAGCGCGAGCCCTTCTCCGACAGCGCCAGCGTCGTGAGGTGCTTGCCTGCGGCAATTTGCCCGAGTAGGTGATCGCGGCCGGCGAGCTTTTCGCCCGAGGCGATCGCCTGCGTGGCGCAGACGTGCATCACGTAGATCATCGCCGTCGACGAGCAGCCCATCGCCAGCTCCTCGACCACCGCGGCGAACGCGCGCGGCCCGAGACCGACGCCGCCGAGCGGGCGCGCCACCGTCAAGCCGAAGAACCCCTGCGCCGCCAGCGCCGCCACGCCCGCCTCGGGGAAGCTGGCGGTCTCGTCCACCTTGGCCGCGTTGGGCGCGAGCACGCCGGCTGCGAGCTGCGCCGCCTTGTCGCGATATTTCTCCGCCGCCTCGTCGAGACCGTACGCGTGCCGCATGGGTTCCTCCGTCTGGCCCCGTTTGTACGCGGGCGGGGGCGCGGAGGCAAGTCAGGAAAATCGATGGATCGAATCGCCGCTATCGATAATATCGATGGAGCTCGTCGGAGAGCGCGCGGGCGGCGGCCGAGGGCGAGACCGCGCGCAGGCGGGCCACCGAGAAGCGGCGGTGCACCGGCGTGCCGGGGAGCTTGATCACGTGCAGGCGGCGCGCGGCCACGTCGTCGGCGATGGCGCGGCGCGAGATGAAGGTGAGGCCCACGCCCTCGACGGCGCAGCGGCGCGCGGCCTCGCTCGAGCCGACCGCGAGCGGCGCCGGGCTCGAGTCGCTCGTCGCCGCGCGGCCGAGCAGCGCCGACACCGCGTCGCCGGTGCCCGAGCCCTCCTCGCGCAGGATCAGCGGCACGCGCGAAAGCTCGGCGATGGTCAGCTTTCCCGACGGGGCGAAGCGCGGCGCACCGGCCAGCACCACCTCGTCGGCGGCGAACGCCGAGTACGCCACGCGCGCGTCCCGCCGCTGCGCGCCGACGAGCGCGAGATCGCACTCCTGCGCCAAGAGCGCCTCGAGCGCGCCGCGCGAGTCGGAGACCTCGACGGCGATCGCCACCTGCGGGTGCGCGCGGCGAAACGCGGCCAGCACCGGCGGCAGGAGCAGCTCGGCGGGGATGGTCGACGCCGCCACGCGCACGCGGCCGCGCTCGCCCGACTCCTCGGCGCGCAGCCGCGCCAGCGCCTCGTCGCGCAGCGCCACCAGCTTGACCGCGTAGCGTTCGAGCAGCCGCCCCGACGCGGTGGCGCGCACGCGTCCGCTGCGGCGATCGAGCAGGCGCGCGCCGGCGGCGGCCTCGAGCGCTTTCACGTGAAAGCTCACCGTCGACTGCCCGATCTTGAGCGCCTCGGCCGCGCGCGAAAAGCCGCCCTGTTCGAGCACCATCAGAAACGTGCGCAGCTGATCGATTTCCATCGCGCGTCAGTCGACCGTGAGCAGGCCTTTGCGGATGGCGTACTTCACCAGCTCCGCCTGCGACTTGAGCCCGAGCTTGCCGATCAAATTCGCGCGATGGGTCTCGACGGTGCGCTTGCCGATGCCGAGCCGCTTGCCGATGTCGGCGTTGGTCAGCCCCTCGGCGGCGAGCTGCAGGACCTCGCGTTCGCGCCCGGTGAGCGTCTCGTGCGCGTCCACCGCCACCGACTGCGCGCGCTGCTCGTAGGCCTGGATCTTCTCCTCGGAGAGCGGCGGGCTCAGGTAGCGGCGGCCGGCGGCGATGGCGCGGATCGCCTGCACCAGCTCGCGCGCCTGCGCCTGCTTGAGCACGTACGCCGACGCGCCCGAGCGCAGCGCCTCGGACACGTACGCCTCGTTGGCGTGCATCGACAGCACCGCGGTCTTGGTGGCGACCGCGCGATCGCGCAGCGCGCGCACCACCTCGAGGCCGTTCATGCCGGGCATCATCAGGTCGACCACCAGCACGTCGGGCTTCAATTTCTCGACGAGCGGCAGCACCGTCGGGCCGTCGAGCGCCTCGCCGATGACGCGGAAGTCGCTCTCGGCGGCGAGCAGCGCCTTGAAGCCTTCGAGCACCACTTGATGATCGTCGGCGAGCACGATCGAGATCGGGGCGTTGGTCATGGGGCGGCGAGCTCCGGGCGATGGGTGGGGGAGAGCGGCAGCTCGGCGTGCAGGCGCGTGCCCGAGCCGGGGCGGGCTTCGATCGTGAGCGTGCCGCCGAGGGCGACGGCGCGCTCGCGCATGCCGAGGAGGCCGCTCGATTTGCCGGCGGCGAGCGCGGAGTCGGCGTCGAAGCCGCGGCCGCGATCTTCGATCTGCACGCCGAGCGTCGCCGAGGTGGGGGCGCGCCACACGCGCACGGTCACGCGCTTCTCGCCCGAGTGGCGCGCGGCGTTGGTGAGCGCCTCCTGCACGATGCGGAACGCGGCGGTCTCGCTCTCGGGCGAGAAGCGATCGCCGAGACCTTCGTGCTCGAACGCGACCTCGATCTGCGTCTGCGCGGTGTAGCGCTCGAACAGCCAGAGCAGCGCGGGCAGGAGGCCGAGATCGTCGAGCATCGCCGGGCGCAGATCGAGCGACAGGTTCGACACGCGCGACATGAGATCATCGACGAGCGCGCGCGCTTCGCCGAGGCCGCCCGCGTCGCCGGCTATCGCCAGGCGGATCTTGAGCGCGGTGAGCGACTGGCCGATCTCGTCGTGCAGCTCGCGCGCGATGTGGCGCCGCTCGGCTTCTTCGAGCAGCACGGCGGCGAGGCGCATGCGCGCGCCGTCGGTGCGATCGAGCGAGCGCACGGTGAGCGACACCAGCGCGCCGAACGCCACGATGCAGCCGAGCACCAGCAGCGACAGACCGAACTTGCCGTTGTAGAGACGGATCTCTTCGCCGGCGAGGATGGCGACGCCGAGCAGGATCGGCACCACGATCACCGCCGGCAGGAGCCGCCGCGCGAGGAAGCCGCCCGCCGAGGCGCGCGTCACCGCCGCCATGAAGCCGCGATCGGCGCGCGCGAACAGCACGCCCGCGCACAGGAGCAGGAACGAGACGAGCGCGCTCACCGTCATCTTGGTGTACGCGGTGACGCCGAAAAAAACCTTCACGCTGTAGGCGTGGCCGAACAGCGCGGCCAGCGAGACCAGGATCGCCAGCGCCACCAGCGCCTGCCCGAAGCGCGCCGCCGCTTCGCGCCGCGCCGGCAGGAGCATGAGCGCGACGCCGACGAGCACGAAGTTGATCGCGGTCTCGACCTCCATCCGCCCCGACGAGCTGGCCACCAGCTTGAGCCGCCAGCCGAACACGTCCTCGGCGAGCACGAACGCGCCCACCGCCGTCACCGCCGCGCCCGCGCCGAACGCGACGCGCGCCGACGCCGGCGACTGCGCGCGCTCGCGAGTCGCCGCGAGCAGCGCCACGCCGCCGAGCACGAACGCGAGGCCGGTGTTGAGCTGCATGATGAAGCGCCCGTAGAGCAGCTCGTCGAGCCACGGGCTGTTGATCATCCAGCCGACGAACACCAGCGCGCCGACGGCGATCACCACCGCGGCGAAGCGCCGGGCCCAGCGCCTGAGCGAGGCGACCAATCGCGCGTCGGGGAGGGGCAAGCGCCGCCAGCATACCATTCGATTTACCGGCGGGGGCGCGGGTCGTAAGCTCGGGGCGTGCTGACCACGCTGGCGACGGCGGAGGAGCTGGCGCTGCTCAAGGGCGCGCTCGAGGCGCTCGACGCGGCGAGCTTCCGCGCGCTATTCGATCCGTCGGCGCCGCGCGAACGGATCCCGTTGCCGCCGCCGGCGATCGCGCGGCCGCTGCGCGCGTTCGGTCTCGTCGACGCTGATCGCGCGGGGCTCGTCGGGCGCCACCGCATCCGGCGCATCGGCGGGCGCTTCTACGTGATGGAGCTGGGCGTCGGCGAGCTGGAGTATCTCCAGGACGTGTGGCCGGAGACCGACGCGCTGCTCGCCGAGCTGGACGCGGCGCCGCCGGGGCGGCTGCTCGATCTCGGCACCGGCTCGGGCGTGGTCGCCGTCGAGGCGGCGGCGCGCGGGCACCGCGTGATCGCGACCGATCTCTACGAGACCGCGATCGTGCTGGCGCGCTTCAACGCGCGGCTCAATCGGCTCGACGGCGCGATCGAGCTGCGCGAAGGCCACCTGTTCGAGCCGGTCGCGGGCGAGCGGTTCGATCGCGTGCTGGCGAATCCGCACTATGGGCGCGCCGACGATCAGCTGCGGCTGGAGGTGCTGCGCGCGGCGCCGGCGCACCTGCGCCCCGACGGCGAATTGGTGCTGGCGACGGCGCTCGAGTGGGTGGCGGGCGGCGAGCGGACGGCGCCGCTGGCGCCACTGGCGGTCGAGCACGTGCTCGCGCAGCTCGCCGGCGACGGGCTGGCGATCGCGGTCGAGCCGCTCGACGCGCACTACAAGCGCGACTGGTTCGCGGCGGCGCGCAGCGACGAGCCGATCGCGGGGCTCACGTCGCGCCATCGCTTCGTGGTGCGGGTGACGCGGCCGGCGGTGCCGCGCGCGGGGATCCTGCACGTGCGGCGACCCGAGGAGGCGGCGCTGAACGTGCGCGACTTCGTGCCGCTCGCGCGCGTCGTGCGCGGCGGGGCGCACGCGGTGGTGACGTCGGCGGCGG
>DASREC010000494.1:0-22310 GCA_035652295.1 Polyangia bacterium | reverse complement strand
GTCGATGAACTCGGGGACCGGCGGCTCGGCTTTCGCGACCGGCGGCGGCGGCTCGACGGGCGGCGGCGGCGATTCGCGCGCCTCCTTCAAGAAGTCGGGCGTGAGCGTCTGCGGCTTCTCGGGCGCGACGGGCGGCGGCGCCTCGACGGGCGGAGGAGGCGGCGGCGCGACCACCGGCGGTGGCGGAGGCGGCGGCGCGATCGCGGCCATGACCGGCTTCGGCTCGTCGCCCGGCGCCGACTGGCTCGCCAGCTTGAACTTCTTCGCCGTGATCGCGCGAATCCGCTTCTGCACCTCGGCGCGATCCTGCGCCTTCGGCTGCTGCTTCAAATAATCCTTGTACGCGTCGACGGCCTTGTGGCCCTGCCCGGCCTTCTCCCACGCTTCGCCGATGTTGTAGAGCAGCACCGGATCCTTGGCGAGCTTGAACGCGGCCTCGAACTCCATCGCCGAGACCTTGAAGTGCTTCTCGTCGAACGCGGCCTTGGCGGCGGTGAAGTGCTTGCCCGCCTCGGCGAAGTCCTGCGCGCGCGCGGCGGAGGCGCCGGCTACTACTATAAGGAGGGAGATGGCGACGGTACGCATGGGCACTGATCTTACACCAACGACGCGCCGGTCGTCGATATACTCCGCCCGCCCATGTCCAAGCCTTCGAAGCTCGACCGCGTACGCAATCTCGGAGTCGTCGCGCACATCGACGCCGGCAAGACCACGGTCACCGAGCGCTTCCTGTTCTACTCGGGACGCATCCACAAGATCGGCGAGGTGCACACCGGCGACACGCAGATGGACTGGACGCCCGAGGAGCGCGAGCGCGGCATCACCATCACCGCCGCGGCGACCACGTTCGCGTGGCGCGGGCACGAGCTGCACCTGATCGACACGCCCGGCCACGTCGACTTCACCATCGAGGTCGAGCGCAGCTTGCGCGTGCTCGACGGCGCGGTGGTGGTGTTCTCGGCCGTCGACGGCGTCGAGCCGCAGTCGGAGACGGTGTGGCACCAGGCCGACAAGTTCGGCGTGCCGCGCGTGGCGTTCATCAACAAGATGGATCGCGTCGGCGCCGAGCCGCTGCAGGTGCTCGAGCAGATGCGCACGCGGCTCGGCTCCAAGCCGGCGCTGGTGCAGTTGCCGATCGGCGCCGAGGCGGAGTTTCAGGGCGCGGTGGATTTGGTTGCGATGCAGCAAATCACGTTCACCGGCGAGGAGGCGGACGCGCCGATCGTCGGCGAGATCGATCCGCCGTACGCCGACGAGGCGAAGGCGGCGCGCGAGAAGCTGATCGAGATCGTCGCCGACGCCGACGACGTGGTGGCCGAGCTATACCTCGCGGGGCAGCCGGTCGACGCCGACGCGCTGCGTGCGGCAATTCGCCGCAGCACGCTCTCGCGCAAGCTGGTGCCGGTGCTGGTCGGCACGGCGCTGCGCAACAAGGGCGTGCAGCCGCTGCTCGACGCGGTGATCGACTATCTGCCGTCGCCGCTCGAGCGGCCGGCCGCGCGCGGCGTCAAGCCCGGCACCGAGGAGATCGTCGAGCGGCCGGCGGAGGACAAGGCGCCGCTCGCCGCGCTGGCGTTCAAGGTGGCGATGTTCGAAGGGCGCAAGACCGTCTTCTTGCGCGTGTACTCGGGCGCGCTCTCCGTCGGCGACGACGTGTTCAACCCGCGCCTGAAAAAAACCGAGAAGGTGGCGCGCCTGTTCGCGGTGCACGCCGATCGCCGCGAGCGCATCGAGCGTGTCGGCGCCGGCGCGATCGTCGCCGCCATGGGCCTCAAGGACTGCGCCACCGGCGACACGCTGTGCTCGACGAAGGATCCGGTGCTGCTCGAGCGCATCGACACCTACGAGCCGGTCATTTCGTCGGCCATCGAAGTGTCGCAGACCGTCGACAAGGAGAAGCTGGAGCAGGCGCTGGTCAAGCTCACCGACGAGGATCCGACGTTCCGCGTGCGCGTGGACGAGGAGACCGGCGAGACCATCATCAGCGGCATGGGCGAGCTGCACCTCGAGATCATCCACGACCGCATCGCGCGCGAGTACGGCGTGCCGACGCGGCTCGGACGGCCGCAGGTGGTCCACCGCGAGACCGTGCTCGGCACCGGCGAGGGGCAGGGGCGCATCGAGCGCTCGAATCCGGAGGACGAGACCGAGCTGATCTTCGGCGCGGCGACGGTGCGCGTGCGCGCGCGGCCGCGCGGCGCGGGCGTGGTGGTGAACAGCGAAGTGCCGCCGCCGCCGTCGGAGATGCCCGGCCCGCTGCGCGCCCGGATGCCGGTGGCGGTCGCCGCCGCGGTCGCCGGCGTGAAGGAGGGCGTGATCTCCGGGCCCGAGGGCTACCCGATCGTCGACATCGAGGCCACGGTCACCGGCGTCGAGCCGCGCGACGACGTCAAGACCGACGTCGGCTGGCGCATCGCCGCGCAGACCGCGTTGCGCCGCGCGATGCAGGCCGCCGGTCCCGCGCAGCTCGAGCCGATCATGGACATCGAGGTGGTGGTGCCGGAGGAATTTCTCGGCGCGGTCGTCGGCGATCTGTCGGCGCGGCGCGCGCAGATCGAGGACGTCGGCTTCCGCGGCGCGCTGCGCACCGTCGCCGCCAAGCTGCCGCTCAAGGCGCTGTTCGGCTACGCCACCGCGGTGCGCTCGGCGTCGCAGGGCCGCGCCACGTTCACCATGAAGTTCTCGCGCTTCGACGCGTGGACTTGATCGTTCGCCGATAACCAACGGGGGAGCCCATGCCGGATCGCGACGCGTACATCTCGATGTCCTGGATCAACGCCTTCGGAAAACGCGACGAGGCGGGCTGGAATCCCGACGCCGGCTTCGCCGCCAACCGCGATCGCATCCTCAAGCTCTACGATTACTACGCGCGCGTCGCGGCGAGCGATCAGCGGCTGATCTGGGCGGCGCTCGGCCGCATGGCCGGCGGCGCGGTCGTCGGCGGGCTCGACTTCATGCTGACGTTCCAGGGCGAGGGGCCGATCACGAAAAAGTTCGTCGAGATCGGGCGCGCGATCTTTCTCGACCTCGCCTGGCAGCACGAAGTCTTCGCCGAGGATCCCGACAAGTGCGTCGCCATGGCCGCCGACTACGACGCCGAGCTGGCGGGCCAGGGGCGCAAGAGCTACGAGTCGGCGTGGAAGCGCATCCGCGACAACGCCGACGTCGTCGGCGCCAACCTCGATCTGCTGTTCAACGAGCAGTGGAAGATCATCCAGCCGAGCTACGACGTGCTGCGCGCGACGGCCAACGGCTTCCTCGGGTTCGATCACGCGCGCGCGTTCACCAACAACATCCACCCGTATCACCGCCCATTCATCGAGCGCTTTCCGACTGGCGACATCACGCTGGCGCAGGATCGCTGGAACTGGATCACGGAGCAGGACGGCATGTGGGACAAATGGTCGCGCATCCCGGCGGCCGAGCGCGCGCGGCTCAACGCGCTCTCGCTCGACGACGACATCAACGGCCGCTGGGGCACCACGCTCCCCGAGTTCCTCCCGGTCGGCGCCGCCAGCAGCGAGGACGAATCGTAGCCGAGCCGTTTGGCGATTCGAGGCGGTTTACCGATCAGGCGGCCTTGCCGGGCGTGGCGCCCTTGGAGACTTCGCTCTTCACCTGCTCGAGCGCCTTCTCGAGCGTGCGGATGGTCTGCTTGAGCTCCGACACTTCCTCGCGCGTGGCGAGCTTGAGCGTCTTGGCCAGCGACTTCACCTTCTCGTCGATGGAGGCCTGCGCCTTGCCGCGCAGCTGGAAGCCCTTCATCACCACGTTCATCACCTTCGGGTTCGACATCAGCTTCATCACCCGCGGATCGCTCATGAGCTTCATGCCGCGCTCCATCACCATCTTCTTCAGACTCATCGCCGCCTCCGTTTGCTGCGGCGAGTCATCCCACGCCGCGCGTCGCGCTGTCAAATCACTCGTCGCGCGCCGGCCGCGTCCTATTAATGATGCGGGCGCCGGCTCGACGCGCGGCGAAGTTGGTGTTACATCAGGCTCACTCATGGGCGTCGCCGACCACAAGCAGCACGCGCCGAAGTCGCTGCGCGCCTGGGTCATCACCGTCTCGGACAGCCGCACGGAGGAGACCGACACCTCGGGGCGCCTGGCCAAGGAGCTGCTCGCCGCCGCGGGACACCAGCTCGCCGGCTATCGCGTGCTCAAGGACGAGCCGGCCGAGGTGGCGGCGCTGATCGCCAAGATCGCCGACGAGCGCGCGGCCGACGTGGTGATCACCTCGGGCGGCACGGGCGTCTCGAGCCGCGACTCGACGTACGAGGCGGTGAGCGGGCTGCTGCAAAAGCGGCTCGACGGATTCGGCGAGCTGTTCCGCATGCTGTCGTACGCCGAGATCGGCTCGGCGGCGATGCTCTCGCGCGCGACCGGCGGCCTGTATCGCGGGCTCGTGATCTTCGCGACCCCGGGCTCGACGGCGGCGGTCCGGCTCGCGCTCGAAAAATTGATCCTCCCCGAGCTCGGGCACCTGGCCTTCGAGGTCGCGCGATGACGCGCGCTTTGCCGATTCTCGGCGGTTTGACCGATTCGTTTTCGCGGCGCGTGAGCTACCTGCGCGTGTCGCTCACCGATCGCTGCAACTATCGCTGCCACTACTGCATGCCCGAGGAGGGCGTCGAGCTCGCGCCGAAGAGCGACGTGCTCACGTTCGAGGAGCTCGAGCGCGTGGTGCGCGCGCTGGCCACGCTCGGCGTGCGGCGCGTGCGCCTGACCGGCGGCGAGCCGACGGTGCGCAAGGACCTGGTCGAGCTGGTGCGCCGGCTGGCCGCGCTCGGCCTCGACGATCTCGCCATGACCACCAACGGCCAGCTGCTCGGCGAATTGGCGGCGCCGCTCAAGCGCGCGGGGCTGACGCGGCTCAACGTCAGCGTCGACACGCTCGACCCGGCGCGCTTCCGCCTGATCACGCGGCGCGGCGATCTTCAGGCGGTGCTCGACGGGATCGAGGCGGCGCGCGCGGCCGGTTTCACCGGCACCAAGCTGAACGCGGTGGTGATGGGCGGCGTGAACGACGGCGAGGACCTTGCGGCAATTTGCCGCTACGCGTGGGCGCGCGAGCTGGTGCCGCGCTTCATCGAGTTCATGCCGATGTCGGAGGGCGCGCTGTTTCAGCCGGGCGACTTCACCTCGGCGGCGCAGATCCGCGCGCGCCTCGAGTCGGCGTTCGGGCCGCTCGTCGCCGACGAGGGGCGCGGCGTCCCCGGCGTCGGGCCGGCGCGCTACCAGCGCGTGCAGTCGGGCGAGCACGCGGGCGCGCGCGTCGGCCTCATCGCCGCGGTCACCGAGCCGTTCTGCGAGACGTGCAACCGCATGCGCCTGTCGGCCACCGGCCGGCTGCACACCTGCCTCGCGCTCGATGACGACGTCGACCTGCGCGCCCCCCTGCGCGGCGGACTCTCCGACGACGAGCTGCTCGCGCGCGTGCGCGACGCGGTGGCGGCGAAGAAGGTCGGCCACAATTTTTCGTCCTGCGGCGGCGGCGGACCGAAGAAGCACATGGTGGCCATCGGCGGCTGATTTGCGGAATAAACCGCCGGGGCACGTTGTCCCCATCTGATGCGGGCGGTACACTGTGCTCTACGAGGTCGCCATGCCCCCGAACAAAAGCAAAGTCCTGCCGGCCCTCGTCACCCTCGCCATCGTCGCCGGCGGCATCGGCTACCTCTTCTGGTCCTCCGCCGGCGAAGCCTTCGAATACTACAAGCACGTCGACGAGGTGATGTCCGAGCCCGCGAAGTGGGAGGGCAAGCACCTCCAGCTCCACGGCTTCGTGGTCCCCGAGTCGATCAAGCGCCGCATGGACACGCAGCACCAGCAGATCGAGTACAAGTTCCTCGCGACCAACTGCGGCCCCGAGATCGAGGTGCGCTACGCCGGCACCGTCCCCGACACGTTCAAAAATCGCGCGGAGGTCGTGGTGAAGGGCCAGCTCGCGAACGGCTATTTCCAGGCGAGCGAGATCAGCGCCAAGTGCCCCTCGAAATATCAAACCGCGGCCGATTCTCCGACGGTGACGATGTGCACCAAGGGCGATAAGAACGTCACCGCGGCCGCCGCGCAGACGAAGGTCAACTAGTGCACGACAACGCGGTCGCGGCGCTCGGGCAGGCGGGGCTGCTGCTGGCGCTGGTGGTCTCGGCGTACACGGTCGCCGGCGCGGTGGCGGGCGCGCGCCGCGGCTCGCGCAAGCTGGTGGCGTCGGCGATCTACGCCAGCTACGGCGCCACCGCGCTGGTCACGTTCTCGTCGGCGGTGATGTGGTTCCTCATCCTGTCGAACGACTACTCGGTCAAATACGTCCAGCGCCACTCCGACGCCAGCATGCCCTGGTACTACAAGCTCACCGCGTTCTGGGGCGGGCTCGACGGCTCGATCATGTGGTGGGTGCTCCTGCTGGCGCTGTTCTCGTCGGTGGCGATCTGGGTCAACCGCGAGCGCCACCGCGAGCTGATCCCATACGTGACCGCGGTGCTGTTCACTGTGATCTCGTTCTTCCTGCTGCTGATTATCTTCGAGAAGCGGCCGTTCGACATCTTCCTCACCGACGCGCCGCATTCGGGCAAGGGGCTCAACCCGCTGCTCCAGAACCCGTACATGGCGACGCATCCGCCGTCGCTGTATCTCGGCTTCGTCTCGGCGACGGTGCCGTTCGCGTTCGGGCTGGCGGCGCTGATCACCGGCAACCTCGACGACTCGTGGATCACCTCGACGCGGCGCTGGGTGATCGTGAGCTGGTACTTCCTGTCGCAAGGGCTGGTGCTCGGCTCGCTGTGGGCGTACGAGGAGCTGGGCTGGGGCGGTTACTGGGGTTGGGATCCCGTCGAGAACGCCGGCTTCTTGCCGTGGCTCACGTCCACCGCGTTCCTGCACTCGATCATGATCCAAGAGCGCCGCGCGATGATGAAGGTGTGGAACGTCTGCCTCGTGATCACGACGTTCCTCCTGACCATCATCGGCACGTTCATGACCCGCTCGGGCATCGTCCAGTCGGTGCACGCGTTCGGGCAGGACAACGAGCTGGCGATCATCTTCCTCACGTTCATCGCGGTGGTCGCGATCTTCTCGTTCGGGTTCGTCATCTATCGGCTGCCGCTCTTGCGCTCGCGCGCGTCGCTCGACTCGTGGCTCTCGCGCGAGTACGCGTTCCTCCTCAACAACTGGATCCTGCTCTCGGCGGCGTTCTTCATCCTGGTGGCGACGCTGTTCCCGACGCTGTCGGAGGCGGTGACCGGCGAGCGCATCACCGTCGGGCCGCCGTTCTTCAACCAGTGGATGACGCCGATCGGACTGATGCTCTTGTTCCTCACCGGCGTCGGGCCGCTGATCGCGTGGCGCAAGGCCTCGTCGGAGAACTTGAAGACGCAGTTCGCGTGGCCGCTGACGTCGTTCTTCGCGGTGGCGATCGCGCTCGGCGCTTTCACGCGGCTGCGCGGCTGGTCGGAGTGGGAGCTCACGCGTTGGCACCTGCACCTCAAGCTGCCGCTCACGCCGATGGTGCTGTGCTTCGCGCTGTGCGCCTTCACCGCGACCACCATCGTGCAGGAGTTCTACCGCGGCACGCGCGTGCGCCAGACGCACACCAAGCTCGACTTCTTCACGTCGCTCATCGGCCTGGTCGCGCGCGGCAAGCGGCGCTACGGCGGCTACCTCGTGCACCTGGCGGTGGTGCTGATGTTCATCGGCTTCGCTGGCAACGGCTACAAGCGCGAGAGCGAAGCTACGCTCACGCGCGGCCAGTCGATCACCATCGATCGCTACACCGTGCGCTTCGACGGGCTCACGCGCACCGCCGATCCCCAAAAAGAGATGACCACCGCGCAGCTCACCGTCTACGCCGGCGGAAAAGAGTTCGCCAAGATGTACCCGGCCAAGTGGAGCTACCGCCACCACGAGGACGAGCCGCCGACGACCGAAGTCGACATCAAGAAGATGGCGAAAGAGGACCTCTACCTGATCTTGAACGGCTACGAAGGCGGCGCGCAGGAGCTGGCCAACATCAAGGTGGTGATCAACCCGCTGGTGAACTGGATCTGGTTCGGGTTCCTCCTCTTGATCATCGGCACCGTCGTGGCGTTCCTGCCCGATCGCGCGTACATGCTGGCGGGCGCGAAGGTCAAAGAGGGCGGCGACGGCGGAAAGGCGGCGGCGACGGCGGGCGTGATCCTCTTGTTCCTGTTCGCCGGCGGCGTGGCGCGCGCGCAGAACTCGGAAGCGCCGATGCAGCACGTGACCGGCGGCGCGGTGTACGCGCGCAACGACAACGAGAAGAAGATCTTCGCGCGCATCGTGTGTCAGTGCGGCACGTGCGGGCGGCAGGTGCTGAGCGAGTGCTCGTGCGGCACCGCCAACCAGATGCGCGGCGTGATCCAGCGGCTGCTCGACGCGGGCAAGACCGAGGACGACGTGATCGCCTACGAGCTGGCGACGTATCCGGGGCAGTCGGCGCTGGTGGTGCCGCTCGACAAAGGCTTCAACCGCGTGGCGTGGCTGCTGCCGTACGGCGCGCTGCTCGGCGCGGCGGGGATGCTGGTGGTGGTGGCGCGCCGCTGGACGCGCAAGCCGGCCGTGGTGCCGCCGTCGAGCGAAGCGATCGCCGCGGGCGACGCCAAGGCCGGCGCCGCGAAACCAGACGCGAGCGACGCCGAGTACGAGTCGCGCCTCGACGACGAGCTCGACGAGCTCGACTGACCGGTGAAGCGCCTCCTCGTTCCAGGCTTGACGCTGCTCGCCGCCGCCGGCGTCGGCCTGTTCGCATGGTCGCAGCTCGGGCGCGTCACCGCGTCGTCGGTGTTCCTGGTGATCACCACCGCGGTGCTCGGCTGGGTCATCTGGGTGCTGGTGCGCGCGGCGCTGGCGCTCACCAAGGAGCCGGCCGCCGTCGAGAACGAGCGCGCGTCGGGGCGGCGCAAAAAAGAGTTGGAGCGCGAGAAGGCGGCGCTGCTCAAGGCGCTCAAGGAGCTCGAGTTCGATCACGAGATGGGCAAGGTCTCGGACGCGGACTATCGCGACATCGGCGGGCAGTACCGCGCGCGCGCGACGCGCGTGATGCGCCAGCTCGATCTCGACTCGAGCGTGGTCGACTACCGCGAGCTCGTCGAGCGCGACGTCAAGGCGCGCGTCAAGGACAAGTCGACGGCGATGGAGTCGCCCGGCGCGAAGGCGGCGGCGAAGAGCAAACCGTCGCGGCCGAAGTGCACCAAGTGCTCGACGGAGAACGACGCCGACGCCGAGTTCTGCAAACGCTGCGGCCAGGCGCTCGCCGCCGGCGAGGCGGCCAAGCCATGAGGCGTCTCGCGCTCGCGCTCCTGCCTGCGACATTTTTCGCCGCGATCATTTTGGCCGCGCGCGCCGCGCCGGCGCAGCCGATGATGGTCGACCCGTCGCGCATGTCGGGCATCCCGCGCCCCGATCCGCAGGTGCCGCCGAAGACCGTCACCGTGCGCCTGATCCGCGGCGAGCTGGCCAACCGCGTCACCGGCCACGACGTCGAGCTGATCGATCAAGCCAGCGGCAAAAAGGAAACGCAAAAGACCGACGAGCAGGGCCGCGCCACGTTCTCCAATTTGCAAGGCGGTCCGTACGTCGCGCACGCGGTCGATCGCGACGAAGAAAAAGTCTCGCAGCCGATCGAGCTGCAGCCGAACGTCGGCACGCGCGTGATGCTGGTGTTCTCGGCCGGCGGCCTCGGCCAACCCGACGGCGTCGGTCACGCCGACAAGAGCGTCCCGCCCGGCACCGTGCTGGTGCGCGTGGTCGGCGACGGCGGCGAGCCGCTCGCCGGGCTCGACGTCATCATCGGCCAGGCGCGCGCCGGCGAGCAGGGCGTGGTCGAGCACAAGGCGAAGACCGACGCCAAGGGCGAGGCGAAGTTCGCGGGCCTCGACTCCAAGCCAACGTCCGGCTACCTCGTCGAGGCGCTCAAGGACGGCTCGCGCTTCTCGGGCAAGCCGTTCCGCCTCTCGGAGAACATGGGCGCGCTGGTCGTCCTCGAGGTGCGCCCGATCTCGAAAGATCTTTCGCAGCTCTCGATCGGCGCCGGCTCGCACCTGATCATGGAGATCGGCGACGACTCGGTGCAGGTGGTGGAGGTGCTCGCGCTTCAGAACTCGGGCACGGCGGCGGTCGACGTCGGGCCGGGCGGGCTGCACCTGCCGCTGCCGGAGAAGGCGGTGTCGGCCACCGTCGGGCCGCAGACTCCGCCGGCGCTCGCGGTGCAGGGCCACGAGGCGATCTGGCGCGGCCCGATTCCGCCCGGCGAGACGCAGCTGCAAATTTTGTTCGTGCTCGCGTACCAGGGCGACCAGCTCGACATGGTGCAGCCGACGCCGGTGCCGTTCGCGGACCTGGCGATCGTGACCGAGAAGATCGACGGCCTGTCGCTTGAACGCCGGGGCGTGGGGCGACTGCTCACGCACGACTCCGAGGGCAAGGCCCAAATCGTCAAGAGCACCGATCGGCTCGAGATGGAGGAGCGCCAGCTGCAGGGGCGTACGCTCAGGCTCTATCGCGGAGCCGGCACCGAGGCGGGAGGGTATTTCGAGCTGGCGCTCGTCGGGCTGCCGCACTCGGATCCGACGTGGCGCCTGCTCGCGGCGGCGGCGGCGCTGGCGATCGTGCTCGCGTTCGTCGCGTGGGCGTACGCGGGGCCGCGCGTGAGCGGCGATCGCGCGCGGCTCGAGCAGCGGCGCGAGCACCTGCTCGAGGAGCTGGCCGCCCTCGACGCGCGCGGCGACGCCGATCCCAAGCGCGCCCGCAAGCGCGAAGAACTGGCCGAGAAGCTCGCCAAGATCTACCGTGAGCTCGACGAGGTGAGTCTCTGAGTTTTGACCGCGTCGAGGCGCTCGGCGTCGAACGCGTCTATGGGCGGCAGCGGGCGCTGCACCCGGTGAATCTCACGCTGCGCTCGGGCGAGGCGCTGGCGCTGCTCGGCCCGAACGGCGCCGGCAAGTCGACGCTGGTCGGCATCCTGGCGACGCTGATCCCGCCGTCGAAGGGCGCGGTCACCTACGGCGGCCGCGAGCCCGACGACGACACGCGGCGCTCGATCGGCGTGATCGCGCACGAGAGCCTGTGCTACGGCGATCTCACGGGCCGCGAGAACGTGCGCTTCTTCGCGCGCCTCTACGGCGTCGAGCGCCCGGCCGAGCGCGCCGACGAATTGCTCGAGCGCGTCGGCCTCTCGGCGGAGGCGAGCGATCGCGCGGCGCGCACCTACTCGCGCGGCATGCTGCAGCGCCTGGCGCTCGCGCGCGCGCTCGTGCACCGGCCGCGGCTGCTGCTCGCCGACGAGCCGTTCACCGGGCTCGACCGCGCGGGCGTCGAGCTGCTCGGCAAGCTGCTGGCCGAGGAGCGGGCGTCGGGCGCGATGGTGCTGGTGGTGACGCACGACTTCGACGCGGTGGCGGGCGTGGCCGATCGCGTGGTGGTGCTGGCGCGCGGCCGCGTGACGCGCGACGCGCCCGCGCCGCCGACGGGCGCCGGCTTCGCCGAGCTGTACCGCGCCGCCGCGCCCGATCGATGAGCGCATCGACGCGCGCGCCGGCCGTCGATTTGCGTCGCGCTGCCGTCGCTGTTACACCTGAGCCGATGCCTTTCGTGCGCTCGGCGGCGCTGCTGTTGTGGAAGGACGTGGTCGTCGAGCTGCGCGCCAAGGAGCTGGTCTACGCCACGGTGTTCTTCGCCGCGATCGTGCTCCTGGTGTTCGCCTTCGCCTTCCTCGGCGGCCCGCTGCCGACGGTGGACGTCTCGGCCGGCGTGCTCTGGGTGGCGCTGGTGCTCACCGGCACGCTCGGCATCGGCCGCGCGTTCGAGCGCGAGCGCGAGGGCGACACCCTGCGCGCGCTGATGCTCTCGCCGCTGCCGCGCGCCGCCATCTACGTCTCCAAGCTGGCGGCGATCGCGCTGCTGATGGCGATCGTCGAGACGGTGGTGGTGCTGCTGATGATCCTGCTGTTCCACCTGTCGGTCGCCGGCGAGGCGCCGCGGCTGGTGGCGTTCCTCGCGCTCGGCACGCTCGGGTTCGCGGCGGTGGCGGCGCTGTTCGGCGCGTCGCTCGGCCGCGCGCGCTCGCGCGACGTGCTGCTCCCGCTCCTGACCTATCCCGTGGTGGTGCCGGTCCTGATCGCCGGCACGCGCGGCACCGTCGCGCTGCTCACCGGCGACGGCGCGGTGGCGAGCTACTGGCTCAAGTTCCTGCTGGTGTTCGACGCCATCTTCGTCACCATCGCGGTGCGCATCTTCGAGCCGCTGTTGCGAGGTGATTCGTGAAAGGATCGAAGCCGCTCTATCTCGTCGCCACGCTGCTCGCGGTCGCCGGGCTCTTGTGGGCGCCGCAGCTCATCGCCGCCGCGCCGCGCGAGGCCACCATGGGCTTCGTGCAAAAGATCTTCTACTACCACGTGCCGTCGGCGTGGCTGTGCTTCCTCGGCGCGTTCGTGTGCGCCGGCGGATCGATCGCCTACCTGTTCAAAGACTCCGAGGCCGGCGATCGCGTCGGCGTCGCGGGCGCCGAGCTGACGGTGCTGTTCGGATTGTGCGTGCTGGTGACCGGCCCGCTGTGGGCGCGCAAGGCGTGGGGCGTGTGGTGGCAATGGGACGTGCGCCTGACGACCACGCTCCTATTGTGGATGATCTTCGTCGCGTACCTGTTCGCGCGCCGCTACGGCGGGCCGGGCGCGCGCAAGCTGGCCGCCGGGCTGGCGCTGTTCGGCGCCGCCGACGTGCCGCTGATCTACATCTCGGTCTCGATCTGGCGCACGATCCATCCGAAGACCACGGTCGTGCCGACGCTGCAAGCCGGCATGCGCGGGCCGTTCTGGCTGTCGCTCGGCACGTTCACGGTGCTGTTCTTCGTGCTGCTCGGCATGCGGCTTCAGCTCGAGCGGGCGCGCGCGCGCGTCGACGAGCTGCACCTCGCCGTCGAGGATTTGGAGGACCGATGAAAAAGTTTGCGTCATCGTTGTTCTGGCTGCTGGTGGCGGTGCTGCTGCTGGCGCTCGTCGGCGTGGCGCGCGCCGAGCCGGACGCGAAGCCGCCGGCGCAGAAGGACGCCGAGGGCTTCGAGCCGGTCAACGGCGACATGATGATGCAGCGCGGGGAGTTCATCCGCGCCGATCGGCTGGTGGCGGGCGCGTACGGGTTCATCTTCGCGGCGGTGGTGGTGTACGTGGCCAGCGTGGCGGCGCGCGCGCGGCGGGTCGAGCTCGAGGCGGAGGCGCTGCGGCGCAAGCTGGAAAAGCGGGGTTGACGTGGGCGTTCCGACGAGCGCGCACTTCATCTACATCCCGTTCGTCTTGCTGATCGGGATCGTCGTCGGGTTCATTCTCGGCGGGCGGGCGGCGCGCGATGCCGAGGCGGCGCGCGAGCAAAAAGAAAAAGCGCGGGCCGAGCGGCGGGCGGCGCGGGATTCTGCTGCCAAGCCTGGCGACGGTAAGAGCTGAACAGAGCTGGCACGTAGCGGAGTGCAGCGCGCGGGCTGCGGCAATTTGCCGCCGCGCGCAGTTCCGCAGCGAGCGTCTGCGCGAGTGAGGACTGTTGAGCACGGCGGCAAATTGCCGCAGCCCGCGCGCGGAACGTAGCGCCGTCACGCGAGCGCCAAGTCGTCGGTCAGCGGACTTTGACGTTGATCGGGAGTTTTTCGTTGGCGGCGGGGGCGGGGACGTGGACGGTGTGGATGGCGTGGCCGGGGCGCTGCACTTTGACGACGTGCTCGACGCCGGGTTTGACGCGGACCGTGGCCTCGGTGCCGAGCGGCTCGGTGATGCCGTCGACGGTGATGACGGCCGGCGCGTCGACGGTGATCACCAGCGTGGCCAGCTCGACGCCGGGCGAGTCGTGCGAGACGGGATCGTCGTGCTTGGGGATCGGCGTCGGCGTCGGCGTCGTGGCCTCGGACGGCGACCACAACGCGGCGGTGAGCGCGATGCCGCCCACCACCGTCGCGGCCGAGCCGATCACGATGATGCGGCGCCAACGCGACGGCGGCGGCGGATCGTAGGCGGTGCGTTTGGCCGTCGAGCTGGCGGGCGCGTAGTTGTTCGGTGCGGCGACCGTCGCCGGCAGGTTGGAGTCGGCCCATTCGCTCGACGAGTAGCTCGGCGGGGCGGCGACGGTCGGCGGCAGGTTGGAGTCGGCCCATTCACCGGCGAGCGAGGCGGAGTGCGGCGCGGCCGGCCGGGGCGGCGCGCTCGGCGGCGGCGCGCTCGGCGGCGGCGTGTACGGCGGCGGCGTGTACGCGCGCGGCGGCGCGCTCGGCGGCGGGGTATAGGCGCGCGGCGGGACGTTGGCCGGCGCCGGCTCGAGCGTGCTCGCCGACGGCGACGCGGTGGCCTGCGGCCGCACGCCCGGCAGCGGCCGCGGCGGCGGAGGCGGCGCTTTCGGCGGCAGCACGTTCGCCGCCGCGCGCGCCTTCATGTCCTCGGGCGGCGCCACCTCGGTCGGCCTGGTCAACGCCGCCTCGTCGTACAGCTCCGACGGCGCCGTCGGCAGCCCCGCCGACGGCGTGCGCTGCGGCTGCGCCTGCTCCATCCACGAGATGCGCGTCGACTCCTCGACGGTGAGCAGGAAGTCGTCGAGCGACGCCAGCCCGGCCGCGCGCACGTCCGCGTCCTGCGCCTTGAGCTTGGCCGCGAAGCAGTCGCGCATGAAGCGCTCGAGCGCCAGCGCGTCCGCCTCCCAACCCTGCGCGCGGATCAGCGCCTCCAGGTCGGCGCGCATCTCCTGCGCGTTCGGGTAGCGCTCCGCCACCGGCCGCGCCAGCGCGCGCAGGGCGATGCGCTCCAGCTCCGCCGGCAGATCCTTGACCAGCGATCGCGGCGACGGGATCGGATCCTCGCCCACCGCGATCAGCGTCGCCATCTCGGTCGCGCGCTTGAACAGCCGCCGCCACGTGAGCAGCTCCCACAGCAGGATGCCGACGGCGAACACGTCGGCGCGCGCGTCGATCGGCTGCCCGCGCGTCTGCTCCGGCGCCATGTACGAAAACTTTCCCTTGAACAGCCCCGCCTGCGTCTGCTCCGACGTGGCGCGCGTCGCCTTGGCGATGCCGAAGTCGACCAGCTTGATCGCGCCCTCGTACGTCACCAGCACGTTCTGCGGCGAGACGTCGCGGTGCACGAGGCCGAGCGGCTTGCCGTCGGGGCTGGCGCGCGTGTGCGCGTAGTGCAAGCCCGCGAGCGTATCGGCGAGCACGCGGCACACCAGCCCCGGCGACGGGCGGATGTTGGCCTTGTTGGCTTCGACCACCAGCGACCGTAGATCTTCGCCGTGCACGAACTCCATGGCGATGAAGTAGAGCTTGTCGATCTGCCCGAGGTCGAAGATCTGGACGATGTTGGGGTGATTGAGCCGCGCCGCCAGCCGCGCCTCGTTCAAGAACATCTTCACGAACTCGGGCTCGGACAGCAGCTGCGGCAGGATGCGCTTGACCACCACCAGCTTCTCGAAGCCCTCCATGCCCGCCTGGCGCGCGAGGAAAAGCTCCGCCATGCCGCCCTCGGCGAGCTTACGCTGCAACAGGTACTTGCCGAACTGCGTAGGCACGTTGGCTCCGGGTGGGGATCGTACCACTCCTTGACAGTCGAGCGCAAAGTGAACCACCATTCATTTTCTTTTTCGGCCATTCGGAGGGCTCATGTTCGATCTCAACCTCACCGACGAGCAGCAGGCGCTGATGCAGACCGCGCGCGACTTCGCGCGTAAAGAAATTGCCCCGGTCGCGGGACATCTCGACGAGGAGGGCAAGTTTCCGCACGAGATCATGAACAAGGCGTTCTCGACGGGGCTGATCAACCTCGAGGTGCCGGAGGAGTACGGCGGGCTCGGCGTCTCGTGCCTGACGCACTCGCTCATCCTCGAAGAGATTTGCTGGGCGTGCGCCGGCGTGAACACCACCATGGCGGCCAACGAGCTGGGCGCGCTGCCGCTGCTCATCGCCGGCACCGCCGCGCAAAAAGAGAAGTGGCTGACGCTGCTCACCGCCGGCCGCGACGGCAAGCCGGTCTACGCCTGCTACGCGTGCTCGGAGCCCGACGCGGGGAGCGACGTCGCCGGCATGCGCACGCGCGTCGAGAAGAAGGGCGACGAGTACGTGCTCAACGGCCAGAAGCGCTGGATCACCAACGGCGGCGTCGCCGACTGGTGCACCACGTTCGCGACCTTCGATCCCAAGCTCAAGCACAAGGGCATCACCTGCTTCGTCGTCGACATGAAGGCGCCGGGCGTGAAGATCGGCAAAAAAGAAAACAAGATGGGCCAGCGCGCGTCGCTGACCAACGACGTCATCTTCGAGGACGTGCGGCTGCCGAAGGACGCGCTGGTGGGCGAGGAGGGCGGCGGCTTCAAGGTGGCGATGAAGACGTTCGACCGCTCGCGGCCGTGGATCGCCGCCGGCGCGGCCGGGCTGATCAAGCGTTCGCTCGACGAGAGCCGCGCCTACGCGCTCGAGCGCAAGACGTTCGGCGTGCCGATCGCCGCGCACCAGGCGGTGCAGTTCATGCTCGCCGAGATGGCGATCGCTTACGAGACCACGCGCCTCCTCTATATGAAGGCGTCGTGGATGGTGGACCAGGGCAAGCTCGACTCGATCGTGTCGTCGTATGCCAAGGCCTACGGCGCCGACGCGGCGATGCGCGTGACCACCGACGCGGTGCAGATCTTCGGCGGGTACGGCTACACCAAGGAGTATCCCGTCGAGAAGCTGATGCGCGACGCCAAGCTGTTGCAGATCTACGAGGGCACGTCGCAGATCCAGCGCATGGTGATCGCGAAGAACCTGCTCTCGGAAAAATAGCGGCGGCTATTTTACGAGCTTGAGGTGCGACGGGCGCGGCTTCTTGCCGGGCTTGGGCGGGTCGGGCGGCGGCTGGTCATCCGTCGGGGACGGCGACGCCGACGGCGACGCGGACTTTTCGCCCGCGCCCGGCTCGGCGACGTCGAGCAGATCGACCGGGATGTCCTCCTGCCACACGGCGCCGTTGCCGTCGAAGTCGGCGATCAAGTAGATCGCGCTCCACGGCACGAAGGTGCGGAACGGCACGCGGTTGAACGACAGCGTGGCGTGGATCCCGTCGTCGTCGATCACCAGGTCGGGGATCGGCGGCTGGAAGCCGTAGCCGTAGTCGAGCCGCACGTGGCCGTCCGAGCGCAGCCGCTCGGGCAGCAACACGCCGTCGCGCCGCGCGTCGAGGTGCACGCGCGCCTCGGCCCGTTCGAGCAGCGCCTGCATCACCTCACGCTTGGAAGGCTGCGCCATCGCGACCTCATAGCACGATCGGATTTCAGCCGCGATAGCCGCGGCCGCTCGAGCCGGGAGCGCGCGGCGGATAGAGCGCGTCCCAGATCTTTTTCGCCGGCTCGCCGTGCAGCGCGCCCAGCCGCTCGAAGACGACGACGTTCAGGCGGCCGTGCGGCGGGGCGGCCACCGCGCGCACGAGCTCCTCGTCGACGGCCGCGCCGGTCGCGGCGGCGATCTCGGCGCGCGCCTCGGCGTCGACGGGGCGGCGCGTGGCCAGGCGCCGCTTGACGGCGAGCGCGGCGCGCATCAGCGAATGATAACCGTCGAGCCAGCGCATCCACGGCTCGACTGCGCCGCCGGCCGCCGCCGCCGCGAGCGCGTCGCGCCGCCGCTCGAGCTCGTCGGTCTCGAGCGTATCGAGCTCGCGCAGCGCGCCGGGAAACTCCGCCGCGAGCCGGCGCAAGGCCTCGCGCTGCTCGGGCGTCTCGTCGAGCGCGTCGTCGTTCTCGCCGAGCGCGTGCCCCGGCAGCGTGCGCCGGAGCTCCGCCATCACGCGGTACTTGCGCGCGAGCGCCGCGAGCTCGGCCGGCCCGCTCACTCGGCGGCCGCGAGCTTCTCCGCTTCTTTGAGCAGGTCCTCCGCCGCCGGCGGCAGCTTGACCCACCCGGCGGTGTGCTCGGTGCGCGCGTACAGCTCCGCGGCGGGCGGCGGCGCGGACGTGTTGAGCGGCGCGGCCGGCTGCGGCGTCACGCGCCCGATCTCGATCCAGCCCTTGGGCTTGCCGCCCGACGAGTAGTCGACGCGCAGCGCGATTTGCGGCGCGCCCGCGGCCGGCTGCTCGCCGCGGCCGAGCAGCTCCGCGGCGAACGAGCGCCACAGCTTGTCGTGCCAGTTCTTGGCCATCTCGTCCGGCTTGGTCGGCGTCTTCTTCGACGCCAGCTTCGCCGCCATCGGCTGCTCGGGATTGATCTGCTGAAGCTCGCGCTTCTTGCCGCCCGCGCTCACCACGAGCGCGTCCCACTCCTGCGGCTTGAAGCCGTGCAGCGCGCGCTCGACCAGCCGCACCGCCGCCGACTCCAGATCCGAGACCACCGAGCCGCCGAGCACGTAGACTTTTCCGTCGCTGGTCTTCACGTACGGATCCGAGACGCCGAACGGCGACGCGCCCACGTCGAGCACGCGCTTCTCGCCGCGCACCGTGACCTCGATGTGCTTCTTGGCCGCGTCGAGCCCCAGCTCCTTGAGCTTGTCGGCGGCGAGATTGCCGAGCGCGCGCGATCCGCGCAGCGGCGTGAACTTGTCCCACAGCTTCACCGCGCCGTCGTTCCCGCGCAGCTCTCGCTCGGGCGTCTTGGTCTGCGCGTTGGCCGCGAGCTTCATGTACACCACCGGCTCGCCCGACTCTTTCGTCTCCGTCAGCTCGACCCACTTGGTCCCGTCGTCGAAGCGGACCTTCTGCAGATCGTTCTTGCCGACGTCCATCACCACGACCTCGCCCGCGGGCCGATCGGGCTCGCGCTGCCACGTCGTGTACGCGGCGATCAACCCGAGCGCCGCGAGCCCACCCTGCACTGCTGCCGCCTTGGTTTTCATGCGGCCTCCTTGCGCCCGCCGCGCTGACGGCGGCGCATCACCAGCGCGCCGATGCCGAGCGCCAGCCCCGGTGCGAGGAAGATGGTCGAGTAGAACCAGATGACGTCCTGCTTGTGCGTGTGCGCGATCGGCACGTCGGCCTCGCTGGTCACCTCGCCGGCGAGCGCCTCGTCGCCGAGCAGCCACTTGACGCCGTCGAGCACGAAGTAGGCGTTGCCGAGGTTGTTGAGGATGCCGTCGGCCACCGCGTCGGAGTCGGCCAGCACCAGCGCGCGCCCCTCGTCGGCCGGCTTGGTGCCGTTCTTCTTCACCACCGCCGCCGACAGGTTCCAGCTCTTGCGCGTCTCGGCCGGCGCATCGAACGCGAAGTTGCCGTTGGCGTCGTTCCACGTCGCCGGGTGCGCGCGCACCGGGAAGTCGACGGTGATCGCCGCGTTGGGTTTTTCTTTTTTGCCCAGCTCCTCGAGCGCGCCGGCGCCGAGCAGCACCATCGGCGCGCGCATGCCGAGGTGGCCGAGCGTGGTCACGGCCGGGTGCGACGAGTACGAGCCGGTGGCGATGTTGCCGTGATCCGACGGCGCGTGCGTGCGCGCCCAGTAGGCTTGATCGTTGGCCAGCGGCGTCGTCAGGAACTTGAGCCCGAGCGGCTGCAGCAGGTCGGCTTGATCGAGCCCGACCTCGGGATCGATCGCGAGGAAGATGCGACCGCCGCGATCGAAGTAGCGCTTGAGCGACGCCACCTCTTCCGGCGCGAACGGTTTCTGCGGGCCGATCACCGCCACGATCGCCGCGTCGGCGGGAACGTCGGCGGCCAGCCCCTCGGCGGCGCCGAAATCTTTCACCGAGTAGCCCTGCCCGAGGAGCAGCTCGCGCAGATCGCGCACCGTCAGCCGCTTGTCGGTGTCGACGGGCGGCGTCGGCCCGCGCTCGCCGTGCCCCGACGTGAGGTACACGGTGCGTCCCGGCCGCGCGACCTGCATCAGCCGCTTCTGCACCTCCTTGTCGAGGTTGCGCAGCTGCGAGCGCGCCGCCTCCAGCTCCTGCCCGACGGAGAGCAGCTCGCGCCGCCCGCCGCGCGAGATCACCACGATGCCGTTGCCCGAGACGCCGAGCTCCTTCGCCTTCACCGGGTCGACCGCGTGGTCGTAGCTCTTGACCTCGAGCAGCTTCGACTCCTTCTGAAGGTCGGTGAAGTAGTCGTTCACCTGCTCGCGCACCTCGTTGGCCGGCGGAAAGAACATCGACACCGTGAGCGGCTGGTCGAGCGCGCCGACGATCTTGCGCGTCGACTCGCCCGGCTTGGCGGTGCGGAAGTACGAGAGGTCGATCTTCTTGTCGCGCTCCGACGCCACGAAGCAGATGGAGAACGCGAACACCAGCGCGAACGCGATGCCGAGCGCCGACCACAGCGCGTCGCGGATGCGATCGAGCGCCAGCTTGGGCGCGCGCGCCATCGACTGGTACGCCGCCTCGACGAAGCCGGCGCCGAGCAGCGCCGCCGCCAGCATCGCCGGCCACAGCACTTGCAGCGCGGTGGCGAGCTTGGGCCACTCGCGCTCGAGCGGCTTGCCGCCGAACAGCGGCGACGCCAGATCGCTCTGCAGGAAATAGAACGCGAGCGCCGCGAGCCCGAGGCCGCGCAGCGCGAGCAGGAGCCGCTGCGTGGTGCGCTCCTCGGCGCTGGCGGTGGCGAGCCCGAGCGCGCGCACGATGGTGGCGATCACCACCACCGCCAATCCGACGCCGGTGATGGCGCGCGCGCCGCCGGACCCGATCAGGCGCTCGCCGACGAAGATGGCGACCACGCCGACGAGATAGGAGATCGACCAGGCGAGCTTTCCTCCGCGGCCCATGGCTACCTCCACCTCCGCGCTTCGAGCACGCGCGTGGCCGCGAACAGGAACACGTAGCTGACCGCGAAGTAGAACACCACGTCGCGCAGGTGCACGATGCCCGACGCGAACGGCGTGAAGTGGATGCCGTGCAGCGCCAGCGCGGTGAACACGCCGGTGAGCGGCCGCTCGGTGACCAGCGCCAACAGCCACGCCAGCACCATGAACGCCACCATCACGCCCGAGAACACCGCCGCCAGCACCTGCGTGCGCGCCAGCGCCGAGCCGAACGTGCCGATCGCCAGCGCCGCCGAGCCGAGCAGGAGCAGCCCGAAGTAGCCTGCGGCAACTTGCCCGAACGCGATCTTACCGTGGATCATGATCATCGCCGGCATGAATCCCGTCGCCAGCGTCAAGATCGCCAGGAAGCCGAGCGCCGACAAAAATTTCCCGAGCACGATCTCGAGATCGCGGATCGGCGAGGAGTAGAGCAGCGTGATGGTGCCGGTCTGCCGCTCCTCGGCGAGCAGCCGCATCGAGATGAAGATCGACGCGATCATGGTTATGCCGCTCACGTCGTGAAAGAACGTGGCCAGCGCCTCGGCCGAGCGCTTGTCGCCGCCGCCGACGGCGCGCACGTTGAACAGCACCGCGTCGGCGAACAGCGCCAGCGCCAGGATGATGTAGCCGGACCACGTCCTCAGGTACGAGCCCAGCTCGCGCCGGGCGATCAGCAAGGTCGCTCGCATCAGTTCACCTTTTGACCTTGGGTCTGCGTCAGCTTGAGGAAGATCGACTCGAGCTGGCCCGACACCGCGTCGACGCGCATCACGTCGATGTCGGCCTTGACCAGCGCGCGGACGAGCTGCGGGCGCAGGATCGTCGGCGCGTCGACCTGGAGCGTGGCCGAGTGCGCGCCCTCGTGGGTCACGCGCGCGCCGGCGACGCCGTTCACCGCTTTCAGGATCTCGATGGCTTTCTCGACGGGCGCGCGCTCGGCGGGGCCGACGACCTCGATCTCGATCGCGCCGCCCGCGCCCTGCCGCGCCGCCAGCTCCTGCTCCGATCCCTGGCCGACGATCTCGCCGTTCTGGATCACCAGCAGGCGATCGCACGTCTGGCTGATCTCGGGCAGGTTGTGGCTCGACAACAAGATCGTGTGCGAGCCGCGCAGGTTTCGGATCAGCTCGCGCATCTCGACGATTTGCACCGGGTCGAGGCCCGAGGTCGGCTCGTCGAGGATGAGCAGCTGCGGGTTGTGCACGATCGCCTGTGCCAGCCCCACGCGCTGGCGGTAGCCGTGCGACAGGGAGCCGATCACCTGGCCGTGCACGTCGGCGAGGCCGGTCTTGCCCTCGACGTCGCGCACGCGCTTCGGCACGTCGTCGGCGGTGACGCCGCGCAGCTGCGCCACGAACTCGAGGTACCCGCCGACCGTCATCTCGTTGTAGAGCGGCGGCGTGTCGGGCAGGAAGCCGATTTTCTTCCGGATCTCGTGCGGGTCGCGCACCACGTCGAACCCGTCGATGGTCACCCGCCCCGACGTGGGCAAGAGGACGCAACCGAGCACCTTGAGCGTGGTCGACTTGCCGGCGCCGTTCAGCCCGAGAAAGCCGATCACCTCGCCGCGGTCG
>DASREC010000493.1:0-2145 GCA_035652295.1 Polyangia bacterium | reverse complement strand
GGCGTGGCGCTGGCGGCGCGGCGCATGGGGCTGCACGCGACGGTGGTGGTGCCGCAGCTGGCGGTGCGCGCCAAGGTCGACGGCATCGAGCGGCTGGGCGCCGAGGTGCTGCGCGTCGGCGCGGGCTACGACGCGGCCGAGCGGTTCGCGCGCAAGATCGCCGACGAGCAGGGGCGCGTGTTCGTGTCGCCGTTCGACGACGACGACGTGGTCGACGGCAACGGCGGCTGGCTCGGGCGCGAATTGCGCGAGCAGCGCCCGTCGCTGGCGCGCGTGATCGTGCCGGTCGGCGGCGGCGGGCTGTCGGGCGGGCTCGGCCGCGAGCTGGGCGCCGGCGTCGAGGTGATCGGCGTGCAGCCGCGCGTCAACTGCGCGATGCACGACTCGCTCCGCGACGGGCGCGCGCACGTGACCTACGGCGGCGGCGCCACGCTGTGCGACGGCCTCGAGGGGGCGGTGGCCGACCGTACGTACGAGCTGGCCCGTTCGTACGTACGGCAAATTGCCCTGGTCGACGAGGAGCAGGTGCTGCAGGCGGTGGCGTTCGCCTATCGCGTGCTGGGCCTGGTCGTCGAGCCGTCGGCCGCCGTCGGCATCGCCGCCGTCCGCGCCGGCGTCGCGCCCGCCGACGCCGAGACCGCGATCCTCATCACCGGCTCGAACGTCGATCCGGAAATTCTCGACCGCGCGCTCGCCGCGTGATCGAGCTCAGCGGCCGTTGTATTCGGAGCCGCTGACGGCCATCGCCGCGCCGCCGAGGCAGGCGCCGCTGACGGCGAGCACGATGGTCGCCGAGATCCACGCGGGGACGTGCAGCGCCATGAACGAGACCTCGGCCAGCGGCAGCTCGGCGAGGTTGCGCAGGTGCCAGGACATCGAGAGCAGGTTGAGCACGATCGGCGCCGAGCCGAGGCCGGCCTCGATCAGGAGCAGGTAGCCGACGACGGCGGCGAACGGGTGGCGCGTGAACAGCGAGCCGAGCGCCGACGCCAGCGCGGCGAACGCGAACGTGCCGAGCACCGCCGCCGCCTCCGCCTGCGCCAGGTGCCCGAGGTTGTCGCCCATGTCGCCGGGAAAACGGATCATCGCCAGCAGCCACACGAGCGCGATCGAAATCACCGTCGCCGCCGCCGCGGGCAGGACCACCGCGACGAACTTTCCCAGCACCAGCGCCGAGCGCGGCGCCGGCCGCGCGAACACGAACGTGTACGTCTTGTTCTCGATCTCTTCGGCGATCACCGGCGACGCCAGCAGCGCCGGCACGAACGGCACCAGGAAGCGGAAGTACAGCTCCAGCACCTCGTCGAACAGCCCGCGCCCCCAGTGGCCCGCCGCCACCAGTCCGCCCGCGCCGACGACCGGCAGCGCCAGCAGCACCGCGCACACCCACAACAGCCGGCCGCGCTTGAGGCGCTTCCACGTGAGGCCGGCGTAGATTCCCGACGCTGCGCCGAGCCCGATCATGCCGCCCCCTTGGCCGCCGCGCGCGGCTTCAGCTTGGCCGCGCCGGCCGGCTCCTCGTCGGCGGTGAGGTAGTGGAACACCGCCTGTAGATTGTTGTCCGGCGACGTCAGCGACGCGATCGTGGTGCCGGCCTCGCGCGCCGCTCTCGGGATCGCCGGGTAGAGCCGATCGGGCTCGCGGGTCTCGAGCGTGACCGCGCCGCCGTCGAAGTGCAGGCTCACCACGTGCTCCGCGCCGACGAGCGCCTGAGCCAGCGCGCGCGGCTTGTCGCACTCGACGCGCACCTGGTGCGGATGCTTGTCGATGAGCGCGCGCACCTGGTAGATGTCGCCCTCGGCGATCACGTTGCCTTTGTGGATCAGCAGAATCTCCGACGTGATCGCCTCGATCTCGTAGAGCACGTGCGACGAGACGACCACGCACACGCCGCGCTTGCCGAGCTCCTTGATCACCTCGAGGATCTTCACGCGCGCCAGCGGATCGCAGCCGGTGAGCGGCTCGTCGAGGAACACGACCTCGGGATCGTGCGCGAGCGCCTGCGCGAGCTTGGCGCGTTGGCGCATGCCCTTCGAATATTCGCCGAGCCGCCGGTGCATCGCGTCCTTCAGATCGACGACGCCGAGCATCTTCTCGGCGCGCGCGCGCGCGTCCGCGTGCCCAAAGCCGTGCAGCTCGGTCAGC
>DASREC010000492.1:0-6351 GCA_035652295.1 Polyangia bacterium | reverse complement strand
TGCACTCGACCAACAACCGGCAGGTGATCGCGGGCGCGGGCACGCTCACGCTCGAGCTGCTCGCGGAGCAGCCGCGGCTCGACGCGCTGGTGGTCGCCGTCGGCGGCGGCTCGCAGGCGGTGGGCGCGCTCACGGTCGCGCGCGCGCTGCGTCCCGAGCTGCCGGTGTACGGCGTGCAGGCCGAGCGCGCGTCGGCGATCCACGACTCGTTTCACGCCCGCGCGCCGATGGCGAAATCGTCGGCCGACACGTTCGCCGACGGGCTGGCGACGCGCAACACCTACCCGATGACGTTCGGCGCGCTCTGCGAAGGGCTCGCCGGCTTCGTCGTCGCGAGCGAAGCCGAGCTGGCCGAGGCGGTGCGCCTGCTCGTGCGCGCGACCCACAACCTCGCCGAGGGCGCCGGCGCCGCCGGGCTCGCCGGCCTGCTCAAGCTGAGCGCCACGCTCGCCGGCAAGCGCGTCGGCATCATCCTCTCCGGCGCCAACATCGACGAGAAGACGCTGCGCGCGATCGTCAGCCACGAGCTCTGACGCCTACTTGTAACCGCGGAATGACCGCCCGCGCGCCGCCGTATCAAGAGGCATGGGCGATCCGCTCCTCGTCTGCGAGCACGTCTCGCTGAGCTACGACGGCCTGCGCCACGCGGTGTCGGAGCTGTCGTTCACCGTCGAGGCGAGCTCGATCTTCGCGCTGGTCGGGCCGAACGGCGCCGGCAAGACCTCGACGCTGCGCATGCTGGCCACGCTGTGCGATCCCACGCTCGGCCGCATCGCCGTCGACGGGCTGTGCGCCGCGCGCGATCGCGAGGCGGTGCGCCGCCGCATCGGCTATCTCCCCGACAACTTCGCGCTCTACGATCAGATGACGCCGGTCGACTACCTCGACTTCTTCGCGCGCTGCTACGCCATTCCGCCGGCGCAGCGGGCCAAGCGCATCGACGAGCTGCTCGACGAGTTCGATCTCGCGCAGAAGCGCAAGGCGCAGATCCGCACGCTGTCGCGCGGCATGCGGCAGCGGCTCGGCATCGCCAAGACGCTGGTGCACGGGCCCAAGCTGCTGCTGCTCGACGAGCCGGCGTCGGCGCTCGATCCCTCCGCTCGGCTGAAGCTGCGCGAAGCGCTGGAACGGCTCAAGCGGCGCGGGCTGGCGGTGATCATCTCGTCGCACATCCTGCCCGATCTCGCCGGGCTCGCCGACGCGGTGGGCATCATGGAGGGCGGGCGCATGATCCACTGCGGCGCCATCGATACCGTCGCGCGCGCGGCGGGCGGCGCGGCGCAGGTGTATCGCGTCGAGGTGGCGTCGGCCGATCGCGCGCGCCGCGCGCTGGTCGATTTCGGCGCGCGCGTGCTGGCGTTCGAGGAGTCGGGGCCCGGCCGCTTCGACGTCGAGCTCGACGGCGGGCCGGACGCGGTGGCCGATCTCGTCGAGGCGCTGGTGCTCCGGGGCGCGCGCGTCTCGCACGTCGCGCCGCGCGAATCGGCGCTCGAGGCCGTCTACCGCAAGAGCGCCGCCGCGGCGGTCGCGTGAGGGAGAAATCATGAGCGTGAGAGTCGCAGTCTCGGCCTTCGCCCACCGCGGCGCGCGCCGCTCGCAGGCGCTCGAATTGGCCGCGTACTCGGGCGGCATCACCGCGCTGATCATTTTGCTCGCGGCGTGGATCGTCGCGCAGGCGCGCGACGTGCCGCCGGGCTACACGGTGTCGGCGCCGTGGAGCGTGCTCGGCCTGGCCGATCTGCTGGCGGTCTCGCTGGTCGCGCTCGGGCTGTTCGTGCTCGCGCCCGCGTCGGTGGCGGCGACGGTGGCGGGCGAGCGCCGCGCCGGCACGCTCGATCAGCTGCGCTCGACGCCGCTCGATCCGCTCGGCCTGGTCGCCGGGCTGGTCGTCGGCGCGCCGGCAAAAATTTATCTCCTGTGCGTCGGGCCGCTGGCGCTGCACGTCGCGTGCGGGCTCACCGGCGTGATCCACGCCGACACGCTGGCGCAGTCGCTGGTGGTGCTCGCGGTCGGCGGGCTCGGCGCGGCGCTGCTCGGCCTGGTGGTCGCGCTCGCGCCGCGGCAGGAGTCGGGCGGCGCGTTCCTGGCGCTCGGCGTGGCGGCGCTGCTCGGCGTGAGCGGCCTGGTCGCGCTCGCGTTCGCGCACGATCGCTCGACGGTGGGCTGGGCGTTCCTGCACCCGGCCGGCGCGCTCGACGCGGCGTACCTGCAGCACGACGGCTTGTGGCGCCGGCTGACGACCGGCGAGTGGAGCCTGTCGCGCTTCGAGAGCGCGCAGTACGTCGCCGGCCTCTCGCTCGCGCCGGTGCTGTCGGTGGTGGCGTGGCTGCCGGCGATTTTTTTGTTCGGCCGCTCGGCGTGCCGCAAGCTGGCTGCGCCGCACCTGCCGCTGTTTTCGAAGCCGCAAGCGCTGGCGCTGTTCACGCTGGTGACCGCCGCCGTGATCCTGCCGTTCGACGCCACCGACCTGAGCCGCTCGATGGCGGCCAACGCGGTGTTCGGTTTCGGCGCGGTGCTGTTGCCGGCGTACGCCGCGATCGGGCTGTTCGCGACGCCGAGCTTCGAGTCGTGGGCGCTGGCGCTGCGCGGCCGGC
This sequence comes from Polyangia bacterium, assembly GCA_035652295.1. Classification (GTDB taxonomy): domain Bacteria; phylum Myxococcota_A; class Polyangia; order Palsa-1104; family Palsa-1104; genus DASREC01. The sequence continues at coordinate 3,757 of DASREC010000492.1, read as the reverse complement.
GCGCGCTCGAGCCGTGGCACGACGAGGCGGCGCCGCACGTGCTCGCGTGGACGATGATGATCGCGTTCTACGGGTTGTGCGCCGTCAAGCTGGGCGCGGGGGGATTTCCCTGGCGCATGCACGATCGCGAGCTGACGAGCCTCGGCTTCGCCACGCTCGCGGCAGCGACGATGCCCGTCTTCATGTTGTTCGCCAGCACGCGCTACACCACCACCGGCGCGCGCTGGGCGTTCGGCGCGGGCGTGGCGGCGCACCTCATCTTTCAGATCGTCATGATGGCGATCGTGCACGACGAAGGCTTTCGCGACGGCGCGGCCGGCACCGTCGCCAAATTCGCCGTCGTACTCGCGTTCGCCGTTCCTGCTTGGGTCCTTTATCGGCAGCGAGTGCTGCGTCGGAAAACACTCGGCTGAGGACCCGCTGCATTCCGCGGGCGGGCGCGAAAAGTGTTTTTCGCCGGACGCTCGCATACGCCGTGCTCGGCCGCTGCTGCGCAGCGTCCTGCGCGCGGCACGTGCTTCGCTCGATTCGTCGCTGGCATCCTCGCGCAGACGCGAGGAGCGCTCCTCAACGCCGGCGAAAAACACTTTTCGCGCCCACCCGCTCCATTCCGCTGAGTAGCTAAACATCACCCAATCGGCGTTTTGGGGCACTTTAAGAGAAGGGCCCAAAGTCGGCGGCGCAGCGGAGTGGAGCGGGGCGGGTGCGGCAAAATGCCGCCGCGCGCAGTTCCGCAGTGTCGCGTCTGCGCGACCGAGGACTGTTTGAGCACGGCGGCATTTTGCCGCACCCGCCACGCGGAACGCAGCGGGTGTCGAGCACAGAGACGCGGAGGGCTAGTCGGCGCGTGCGCGCAAGAAGGCGGGGCGTTGTTTGCAGCGGTCGGCGTAGGAGGAGAGGGTGGGGTGGTCGGTGAGGAGCTTGAGGCTGGAGGCGAAGAGGGCGAGCGAGCCCATCATCACGTCGGCGGCGGAGAACTTTTCGCCGAGGATCCAGGTCTTCCCCTCGAGCGCGGCGGAGACCACGCGCGCCACCTCGTCGAAGCGCGCGCGCGCCGTCTCGGCCGCCTTCGCGTCGTTCTTGGCCGCCGCGAACTCGAGGATCGGCGGCTCGAACGTCGCCACCGAGTACACCATCCACTGGTAGTAGCGCCCGCGATCGTGCGAGCCGATCGCCGGCGCCAGCGCGCGCTCGGCGAACTTGTCGGCGAGGTAGAGGCAGATCGCCGACGACTCGAACAGGTGCAGATCCTCGTCGACCAGCGCCGGCACCGCGCCGTGCGGATGGATCTTCTTGTACGCCTCGGAGCGGTGCTCGCCCTTCTGCATGTCGAGCCGCTCGATGGTGTACGGCTCCGCGATCTCCTCCAGCAACCAGCGAGGCCGGAGGGCACGCGTACGCGGGGAGTAATAGAGCTTCATGGGGCGGCTCCTTTCTAATGAGCGAGGCTTGTCCTATAACTTGAGTCGTCGCCAATGCCAACCCTGCGCGCCGTGACGCTCAATCTCTGGGGTGAGCAGCCGCCGCTCGAAAAACGCATGGCGCTCGCCGAAGCGGGGCTGCGCGCGCTCGCGCCCGACGTGATCGCGCTGCAGGAGGTGCGCGCGATTCCGGGCACGCTGCCCAATCAAGCCGAGACGCTGGCGGCGGCGCTCGGCATGGAGTTCCACTTCGCGCCGGCGACGCCGTGGGGCGGCGGCGTCGAGGGGCTGGCGATCTTGTCGAAGCATCCGATCACCGCGCGCGCCGATCGCGAATTGCCGCACGCGGTGCCGACGGAGCGGCGCATCGTCCTCGCGGTCACCATCGCCACGCCGTCGGGGCCGCTGCAGGCGTTCACCACCCACCTCAACTATCGCCTGGCCGACGGCGCCAAGCGCGAGGCGCAGGTGTTCGCCGTCGAGGAGACCGCCGCCGCCGTCGAGTCCGAGCTGCCGAAGCTCATCCTCGGCGATTTCAACGCCACGCCCGATTCGGACGAGCTGCGCTATCTGCGCGGGCTCTGCTCGCTGAACGGCAAGCGCGTCTATTGGCAGGACGCGTTTGCGCGCGTTCATCCGAATGAGACCGGGTACACCTGGGCGCGGCGAAATCCGTTCACCGAGCGGCTGCGCTTCCTCGATCCCGATCGGCGGCTCGACTACATCTTCGTCTCGCCGGTGCGCCGCGACGGGCGCGGCACCGTCGAGGATTGCCGCATCGTGCTCGATCAGCCGGACGGCGAGGGCGTGTTCGCGTCCGATCACTTCGCCGTGCTCGCCGACGTCACCATCTGACGATCGACTGATCCGAAAACGGCGGTTGTTCCCAAATTGGGAACATACTATATTTCTCCATGGTGCGAGTCTTGTCGCTGCGAACCCTGATCGCATTCTGGACCCGGCACGCTGACGCCGAGCAGGCGCTGCGCGCCTGGTACAAAGAAGCGGACGGTGCGGATTGGCGCGGGCCCGCCGATATCAAGCGGCGCTATGCCACCGCCAGCTTTGTCGGCGGCGATCGCGTCGTGTTCAACATCAAGGGAAATACGTACCGGCTCGTCGTCGCGGTGGATTACGTTCGGCACACGGCGTTCGTAAAGTTCGTCGGCACGCACGCCGAGTACGACAAGATCGACGTCGCAAAGGTGGAGCCATGAACATCAAACCGATCAAGACGACCAAAGACTACGAAGCGTCGCTTCGCGAGGTGTCGCGATTGTGGCGGGCAAAGGTGGGCTCGCCCGACGGAGATCGGCTGGATGTCTTGATTACGCTGGTGCACGCGTACGAGCAGGAGCACTACCCGATCGATCCTCCCGATCCGATCGAGGCCATCGAGTTTCGCCTCGAGCAGGGCGGGCTCACGCGCGAGGCGTTGGTGAAGTTGTTCGGCCGCTCACGGACGTCCGAGATTCTCGGTCGCAAGCGGCAGCTCAGCTTGAGCCAGATCCGCAAGCTGCACCACTTGGGAATTCCCGCGGAGGTTCTCATCGCCGAGCCGCGGCGCCGCCAGCGACGCCATCGCAAGTCCGCTTAGTCGTCGCCGTCGCCGCCGCGCGGGATCTTGGCGGTGCCCCAGGGCGGCTCGGCGTCTTTGCCGTGGACCGATTTCCAGAGGATGCGGCCGAGCGGCGCGGAGTCGGGGTGCGACCAATCGATCGACGCCGACTCGGCGGCCATCGGCGCGTCGGCGGAGTTGGTCGCCGCCGGCACCTTGCGCGGGATGAACGTGTACGGCTCGAGGTTCGGCGTCGGCGAGAACGCGTCGTACATCGCCGCGGCGTTCTCGTCGTAGAGGTTCATCGAGCCGACGCCGAGGAGGAGCGTGATGGTCTTCCACACCGACGGGTTGTCGTAGTGCACGCTCGACACGTAGCCCGACTTCGCCCACGGGCTGATGAGCAGGCACGGCGAGCGGTGCATCTCGACGTGATCGCCGCCGTCGGAGGGATCGTCCTCGAGCACGATCACCGCCGACGACGCCCAGTACGGCGAGTGCGAGAGCGCGTCGATCAAGCGCCCGGTCGCCTCATCGTTGTCGGCGACCATCGACTGCGGCGTCGGCTTGCCGGGATCGGTGCCGTAGGTGTGATCGTTCGGCAGGCCCATGTACGTGAACGGCTCGAGCGTGAACGTGGTGTCGGCGATGTTGGAGCTGACGTACGCGACCTTGTCGACGTCGAGCAGGCCGAGCGCGAAGAAGACGCCGGGGTAGTTCGGGTCGAGCGGGCTCTTGGCGTTGGCGGTGTTCACCACCTCGCCGTAGTTGTGATAGG
>DASREC010000491.1:0-3063 GCA_035652295.1 Polyangia bacterium | reverse complement strand
GACCACGACGTCGACGCCGATCACGACGCCGACGCGGACCACGACGCCGACGGCGATCACGACGGCGAGGGAAACGCCGGCTGGTCCGAGGTGCTGGCGTTCTTCGGCGTCGGCCGCGTGCCGTTCATGGTCGTGTGGGTGACGCTGTTCCTGTTTTGCGGATTCGCCGGCATCTTTTTGAATCGCGTCTTCTTCGTCAAAGCCGGCGGTAATTACGCCGCGTGGTATTTCGTCATTGTTTTATTTATTGCCTTTGTCATTGGATTAATTGGGGTGCGTTTGTTTTCAAAGATGGCGGCAAAAGTCGTCGACGTCGGCGGCAAGGGCGCGACCGCCAAGCACGAGCTGGCCGGCAAGATCGGCGTGGTGGCGAGCGCCGTCGTCGACGAGAAATTCGGCGAGATCCGGGTGCACGACGAGCGCGGCAACGAGATCCTGGTGCACGGCCGGCTGCAGGCGGGCGAAGCGGCGCTCAAGCGAGAGACCCGCGTTGTTTTGATCGATTTCGATCCGCAAACCGAATTGTTTTGGGTATCGGCTCTACCCGAAATGGATTCGAATCAATCGCCAAAAAACTAGGGGTGGACCATGTTCCATGGAATCGAAATATGGCAAATGGCGCTCGCCTTCGTCGGCGCCATCACGCTGTTCATCCTGCTGTTCATCAGCGCGATGGCGCGCTTCCTCAAGCGGCCGTCGCCGTCGGAGGCGATCATCCGCATCGGGCGCTCGACCACCGACGTGTTCATCGGGCGCGCGTGCTGGATCGTGCCGGTCTTGCACCGCGCGGCCACCATGTCGCTGTCGACCATCGGCTTGACCATCCGCCGCGAGGGGCACGAGGCGCTGGTGACCAAGGACTTCATCTCGACCAACCTCTCGGCGGAGTTCTACATCCGCGTCGAGCCGAACGAGGATGACGTCAAGAAGGCGGCGCGCACCATCGGCATCGACGAGGGGCACGCGTCGACCGATTCGATCCGCGCCAAGGCGCAGCAGCTCCTCGAGCCGAAATTGATCGGCGCCATCCGCGCGGTGGCGGCGCAGTCGGACTTCCTCGCGCTGCATTTGAACCGCGAGCACTTCGCGCAGGAAGTGTCGAACGCGCTGCGCGAGGATCTCGGGCGCAACGGCTTCACGCTCGAGTCGGTGACCATCACCGAGCTGACCCAGACGCCGCTCTCGGAGCTGCGCACCGACGACATCTTCGGCGCGAGCGGACGCGAGACGGTGACCAACACCGTGGTGCAGAAGAACATCGCGGTGAAGAAGAAGGTGCAGGAGGAGGCCGAGCGCACCGCCGAGATCCAGCGCGAGCAGGAGATCAACGTCGCGCAGCAGAACCGCATGATGCGCGAAGGCAAGGCGAAGGAGGAGGAGGCGGCGATCAAGGCCGAGCTGGCGAAGAACGAGGCGGTCGAGACGCGCGACCTGCAGCGCCAGGCCAACATCGCCGTCGAGCGCTCGAAGAAGGAGCAGACCGAGCTGGCGGCGGCGATCGGGAAGCAGAAGGTGACGGAGGCGGCGCAGGTCGACAAAGAGAAGACGATCGAGGCGGCGCTGGTCGACAAGCAGATCACGCTGACGATGAAGGCGAAGGAGTCGGCCGAGGCGGACGCGCAGAAGGCGGCGGCGCTGGCGCTCAGGGAGAAGGCGGACCAGGAGGTCATCACCGTCGCGCAGGTGGCGGAGGCGGAGCGGCTCAAGCAGGTGGCGATCGTGGCGTCGGAGAAGCAGGCCGAGCAGGAGAAGATCGCGGCCGGCGTCGAGGCGTACAAGAAGAAGCTCGAGGCGGAGGCGGCGGCGACGGCGCAGAAGGCGCAAGCCGAGGGCCACGCGGACGCGGCGCGCTTCGAGGCGCAGGGCTCGGCGGACGCGGTGAAGATCCGCGCCAAGGCGGACGCCGACGCGGCGGAGATGCAGGCCACGTCGATCACCCGGTTGGCCGAGGCGCATCGCGAGGCGGGGTTGAAAGAGGCGGAGGTCTTGCGCGAGAAGAACGCGGCGGCGAACTCCAAGTCGCCGCAGATCCTGCTGCAGGAGACGGCGCTCGCGCTCATCAAGGGCGCGCCCGAGATCATCAAGGAGCTGGTGAAGCCGGCGGAGCAGATCGGCGAGATCAAGGTCTTGCAGATGGGCGGATTCGGCGGCGGCATGGGCGCGTCGAATGGCAACGGCTCGTCGAGCGGCACGTCGATGCCGCTGCTCGGCAACGCGCTCGGGCCGGTGGCGAAGAGCATCCTCGAGGCGTCGGCGGTGCTGCCGGTGCTCAAGGAGGTGATGAAGTTCGCCGACGTCGAGAGCATGAAGTCGGCGATCTCGTCGCTCGGCGTCGGCCAGGCGATCGTGCCGACGGCGCCGTCGCCGGTGGTGCCGCCGCCCGCCGCGCCGCGCGGCAAGGGCGCGCGTCCCGCCACCGACGGGTGACGTCATGTCCGAGGAGCTCGCGCCCCCACCGAAAACAGCGACGGCGACGCCGATCGAGGAGCTGAACGCGCTCGTCACCTGGGGCGCGATGCTCTTCTATTGGGCCGAGGTCGGGCAGAACCCGACGGTGACCACCTACTGGGACGCGCTGCACTACATCGCCACGTCGCTGTCGGTGGGCTACGCCAACATCTTTCCGTGCACGCCGCTCGGCAAGGCGATCGGCGCGGCGGTGATGATGGTCGGCCCGGCGCTCTCGGCGCGCGCGCTCGAGAGCGGGCAGGGCAAGGCGGGCGCCGACTCGGACCCGGCGCTGATCGCCAAGCTCGATGAAGTGCTGGTCGAGCTGCGCAAGCTCAACGCCCGTTGAAGCGCACGCCTCGCTGGCGATATGATGCGGCTGGGATGGTCCGGCTGCTGGCGGTGGCGGCGTGTGTGGTGGCGCTCGCGCCGCGCGTGGTGCGCGCCGCCGACGAGGACGCGACCGCGCGCGCGCGCAGCCACTTCGAGATCGGGCGCGGCTACTTTCGGCTCGGCAACTACTCGGAGGCGCTGCGCGAGTTCACCGCCGGCTACGAGCTGGCGCCGCGGCCGCAGTTCCTGGTCAACCTCGGGCAGTGCCACCGCATGCTGCGC
>DASREC010000490.1:0-6115 GCA_035652295.1 Polyangia bacterium | reverse complement strand
GGCTGCGCGCCGGTGGTGCGCGCGTTCGACGCCGGCGCGGACCAGACCGAGCCGTGGGCCGGCGCGCGCACGGCGGCGTACGGCTTGCGCGTGCCGTCGCCGATCGGCGGCTTCATCTGCCTGCGCGCGCTGCGCGAGACCGGCGGCACCGCCATCGCCGTCGACGAGAATCTCATCGCCCCCGCCGCGCGCGCCCTCGCCTCCCGCACCGGCGTCGACATCTGCCCCGAATCCGGCGCCGCCTGGTCCGCCTACGAGATCCTCCGCGCCCGCGGCTATATTAATGATGCGGACACGACGGTGATCTTCAACACGGGGACTGGCTTGAAATATCGCTAGGGGATCTACGCCGCGTCTCTGAGCTCGGCTTCGCGGAGCTGCTCGTCGGTGGCCTCGACGAACGCGCCCTCCCACTTGGCGACGACGACGGTGGCGAGGCAGTTGCCGATCACGTTGACCGTCGTGCGCGCCATGTCCATCAGCTCGTCGACGCCGAGGATGAGCGTGATGCCCTCGAGCGGCAGCCCGTAGCTGGCGAGCGTGCCGGCGAGGATCACCAGCGACGCGCGCGGCACGCCGGCCACGCCCTTGGACGTCAGCATCAGCGTGAGCAGCATCGTCACCTGCTGCCCGATCGACAGGTGCACGTTGGCCGCCTGCGCCACGAACACCGCCGCCAGCGACAAATACAGCGTCGACCCGTCGAGGTTGAAGCTGTAGCCGAGCGGCAGGATGAACGCCACGATCGAGCGCGGCACGCCCAGCCGCTCCAGCCCCTCCATCGCGCGCGGCAGCGCCGCCTCGCTCGACGTCGTCGAGAACGCGATGATCGCCGGCTCCTTCACCACGCGAAAGAACTTGCGCACCGGCACGCGGCAAATTGCCGCGACCGGCAACAGCACCAGCACGAGGAACGCCACCAGCGCCGCGTACAGCGTGCCCACCAGCCACGCCAGGTTCCACAGCACCTTCAAGCCGCCGTGCCCGACGGTGTACGCGATCGCCGCGCCGACGCCGACCGGCGCGTAGTGCATGACGATGTTGGTCAGCTTGAACATCGTCTCGGTCACCGCCTCGCATAGCTTCACCAGCGGCGCGCCCTTCTCGCCGGTGAGCCCGAGCGCGATGGCGAAGAAGATGCTGAAGATGACGATCTGCAGCACGTCGTTCTCCGCCATCGCCTGGATCACCGACGTCGGCACGGTGTGCAAGAGCACCTGGTCCCACGTCTGCGCGTGCCCGACGATCTCGGCGGCCGCCGACGGCGGCGGCAGGTTCACGCCCGCGCCCGGCCGCGTGACGTTGACCGCGATGAGCCCGATCGCGAGCGCCAGCGTGGTCACGATCTCGAAGTAGATGATCGCGCGCAGCCCCATGCGCCCGACCGCCTTGAAGTGGCCCGCGCCGGCGATCCCCGCCACCAGCGACGAGAAGATCAGCGGCGCGATGATCATCTTGATCAGCCGCAGGAAGATCTGGCTGAACGGCCGGAAGATCGCCGCGCGCTCGGGCGCGAAGTGACTCACCAGCGCGCCGGCGACGATGCCGGCGGCGAGGCCGATGAAGATCTGCTGCGTGAGCGAGATCCGGCGGCGGCTCATCGAAACTTCATATCACGGACGCGCGGCACTATGATGAGCGCATGTCCGCTCGACGGATGCTCGCGTGGCTGGTGGTGATGGGCCCGTGGTGGCCGGCGCTGATCGTCTGGGCGCTCCTGCGCCACCCGCTCGGCCCGAACGCGCTCGTCGATTGGTACCTGCGCACGAGCCCGGTGATCTCGGCGGCGTGGTTTGCCGGGGTTTATGCGGTGATTCTTTATATAGGCTCTTTGATAACCAGGAACGCGTCCATCTTCGATTTCAATTGGTCGATGCTGCCGGCGTCGGTCTATGTGCTGCACTTCGGCTATCACCCGCTGGCCGCGCCCGACGATCTCCGACGGTACCTGGTGATCGCCGCGGTCTGGATCTGGAGCCTGCGATTGACCGGCAATTGGCTGATCAAAGGCGGTCTGGGTTTCGAGGACTTTCGTTATATCCGCTTTCGTCAAACGATGAGCCCGGTGGTTTTTCAATTGTTTTCATTCACCGCGCTGTTCATCGTGCAATCGGCGATGGTGCTCGTGATGACGCTGCCCATCTGGTACGCGTTCAAGCAGCGGGGCGCGCCGGTGGGAATCCTCGACGGTGTGGCGCTCGCCGTCTGCCTCGGCGGCGTGGCCGTCGAGACCGTCGCCGATTTGCAGGCGCGCGCGTTTCGCGCCGCGCGCGACGAGCGCATGCGCACCCACCCCGCCGACTTCGAGGGCTCGCCGCCGAAATATCCGCGCTTTCCCACCGAAGGCCTCTGGCGCTATTCGCGCCATCCGAATTACTTCGGCGAGATCAGCGTGTGGTGGGGCATCTACCTGTTCTCCGTCGCCGCCACCGGCGACTGGCTCAACTGGACGATCATCGGTCCTCTCACCATCAATGGCTTGTTCGTCGGCGGATCGATTGGAATCACCGAGCAGCACGAGCTGCGCCGCAAGCCCGAATACGCCGACTATCAGCGCGCGACCTCGCGCCTGATTCCGTGGTGGCCTTCAAAACGCTGATTCAAAACCCGCGCGCGGTCTGATATCGTAGAAGGCTCGACACCATTAGGGGCGGAACATGAGTGACGTCACCCGGGACCTGCACTGGCCGTGGCTGGGGTTCGCGCTCGAAGAGGCTCTCAAGCTCGGAATCACCGACGCGCAGGACGTGGTCGGCTTCGCGACGCCCGATCTGCTGGTCGCGCAGCTGCCGCACGAGACCACGACGCTGCTGCTCACGCGCGCGCTCTCGTCGGGGACGCTGACGCCGGCGAGCGTGCTCGAGACCGCGCCGCCCGCGCTGCTCGCCGAGCACCTCGAGTCGGAGATCTTGTGGCGCTGCCTCACCGAGGCGGCGGCGCGCGCGCAGCTCACGCAGAAGGGCGGCGTCTCGAACGACGACGGCAAGCAGTGGCTGGGCGCGATCCTGCAGCACGCGCTCGACACCGGGCTGGTCACGCCGGCCGACGTGCTGCGCTTTGTGCCGCCGGCGGAGTTCGTGCGCGACGCGCCGCTCGCGGTGATGGCGGAGATGATCCGCACCGGCCTCACCAAGGGCAACTTCGATCCCGACCTCGTGCTCGTGCACCTGACGCCGAAGGTGATGGCGGAGAACCTGCAAACGTCGCTGTTGTGGGCGTGCCTCGCGGACGCGGTGGCGAGTCACTTCGAGATCGGCGCGCAGCCCGCGGCCGCGTCGTCGGTCAAGGACACCGGCCCGATCGTCACCAGCGCCGCCGTCGAGAAGTTGGCGTCGGCGAAGATCGAGCCGGTGGTGACCCGCAAGCCGGCGGTTCCGCCGACGCCGAAGATCGCGCCGAGCGAGTGGTCGAGCCCCGACGATCTCGAGGTGCTCGACGAGAAGCCGCTCCCGCCGCCGCCGATGGCGCGCAAGGGCTGAGTCACTGCACGAAGCGCTTGAGCGGCGTCCGCCGCGCGAGCAGCACCACGCCCACCGTCAGCAGCAGCGTCCCGACGAAGAGGCCGAGCGCGGCCAGGTGAACGGTCGCGCCGCCGACGTGCACGTTGAACGAGCGCGCGCCCTTCCAGGCGGTGAGCGCGTATTGCCAGTATTTGTGAATCGCGTACAGGCCGAGCGAATACGCGGACAGCGCCGCGGCGAGGCGGCCGGCGTGCGCGCGCCCGGACATCACGACGCAGTAGAGCGTGAGCGCGCCGAACAGCACCGAGCCGCGCGCGTAGACGCAATCCTCGACGCGGCCGAAATAGAGATCGTGCGCGGCGAACGCGGCGTAGGCGATCAAGAACAGGTAGCGCCAGCGAATCAGCCGCGGCAGGTAGGACGCGACCGGAACGTAAAGCAAAAAGTTTTGCAGCTCCCAATATTGAATCGGGCGATGCTCGACGAGCGACCATTCAAAGTACGCGATTGAAGATAATACCAGGGCGCCACCTAACAGACCGCGCCAGGGCTCGCGCAGGCGGTCGTAGGCGAACGCGGCGGCGGTGAGCGCGATCAGATCGAACAGGTAATAGAAGACGGAGCCGCCGATGATCGGGACGCTCGGGCCGCCGAGGCGCACCAGCTCCCACGACGGGCGCGGCCACGCGCGCGTCACCGCTACTGCGAACGCGGTCTGCACCAGCGTCCAGAAGAGGAAGATCTGCGTCAGCCGCCACAGGCGTTTCGCCAGCGCGCGGGCGCCGAGCGCCGCCTTCGGATAGAAGAGGAGCAGCGAGACCAGGATGAAGGTCGGCACCGCGGTCAGCGAGATCTCGAAGTCGAACCAGCGCACCACCGCCGCGATCGCGCGCGAGCCGTCGACGTAGATCGGGTGCAGGTGCCACACGAGCACGAACGACAGCGCGATGGCCTTGAGCCGATCGAGCCGCGGCTCGCGCTCCGCCGCCGCCGCCACTAGTACGGCTCGAACGGCGGGCGCGCGCGCTCGGCGAACTCGCGCACCGACGGGCGCGCCCACTGCGCGTCGAAGTACGCGCGCAGCCGCGGCTCGATCGCGTCGCCGTTCAGGATCAAGCGGCCGAGCGCCAGCGCCAGGTCGGCGTCGGCGATGCACCAGGCGTCGAACAGCTGCGTCGCGCCGTCGGCGAGCACCGACGACGCCACGCGCGCGAGCTTGGCCGCCGCCGCGCGCCCCGCCTCCGACAGCGGCGTTCGCGCGCGCTCGTAGAACAGCGTCGAGGTCGGGCGCTCCTCGCGCAGCGCGGCGAGATCGGTGCGCAGCCAACCCATGAGCTGGCGGCAGCGGCCGCGCTCGCGCAGGTCCGCCGGGAAGATGCGCGGGTGCGCCGGAAAGGGAAACCACTCGGCCAGGTACTCGACGATGGCGATCGACTCGCTCAGCCAATAGCCGTCGTGGTCGAGCGCCGGCACGCGCGCGGTCAGCGACGCGTCGCGGTACTCGGGGCGCAGCTGCTCCTTGCCGCCGAGCGACACCGCGCGCGTCTCGAACGCGAGCCCCTTTTCGCGCAGGCCCACGAACGACGTGAGCACCCACGGGCTCACCCACAGCGCGTCGCCGTAGAGCGTCAGCACGCGCGGATTGTAACCCCGAGCGCCACCGACGGGGATGCTATAATCGCGGCCCTTGGAACTCGGCGCGTTGCTGAGACAACGGCTGCGCGACGGGCGCGATCTGCGCGCGCTCGTCGACGAGCTGGAGCGCACGGCCGCGGCGTCGGAGAGCGCCGACGTCCGCTCCTCGTGGCTGTTCTGGCTCGGGCAGGTGTGCGAGTCGCTGGTGCCCGAGCGGGCGCGCGCGCTCGCGCTGTACCGGCGCGCGTGGGAGGAGGACCGCGGCAACCACGGCGCGGTCGAGCGGGCGATCGCGCTGGCGCGGCAGCTCGGGCGGCTCGACGAGCTGGTGTACCTGGCAGGCACCGATCTCGACGCCGAGCAGGATCCCGATCGGCAGCGGCAACTTGCCGCAGTGGTCGGCGAGGCGCTGCTCGATCTCGGCCAGCGGCAGCGCGCGGCGTCGATGCTGGTGTCGGCGGCAAGCAACTTTCCCGACTCGCTGCCGATCCAGGACGGGCTCGCCACCGTCGGCTACGAGGACGATTGGCGCGCCGACGTGGCGCGGCTGGTGGCGCTCGCGGGCGAGGCCGAGGCGCCCGACGGGCAGCGGGCGCGGCTGTACCTGCGCGCGGCGCGCATCTTCCATATGGAGGCGCCGGACGCGCCGGAGATCGAGCAGCTCCTCAGGCGCGCGCTCGAGCACGATCCGCACGACGAGAGCGCGCACTACCTCATCGAGTGGGTGATGGCGCGCGCCGAGCGCTGGACCGATCTCGCGGCGCACCAGTGGCGGCGCGTCGAGGCGATGCCCGATCCGCTGGAGTCGGCCGACCTGTGCCTGCGCTACGCGTTCGCGTGGGCGGAGCGGTTTCGCGATCGCGAGCGCGCGGCCGCGTGGTGCACGCACGCGCTCGATCTCGGGCGGCTCGAATATCCGATCGCGGCGGTCACGCTCCTGCGCGACCTGCTCGGGCCCAAGCGTCAGTGGGCCGATCTGATCGAGCTGCTCGACCAGGTGCTCAACCTGCCGCTCGACG
>DASREC010000489.1:0-18995 GCA_035652295.1 Polyangia bacterium | reverse complement strand
GAAGCGCGCCCTGCTTGGGCACCGCGAACCCGATGATCACGCCGGTGAGCACCGACGCCGCCAGCACGCCGGTCCAGAAATACCAGCGCGCGTAGATCGGCGTGCGTCCGGCGCGGGCCAGCGCGCGCCGCGCCGCCACCGTCGTCGCGCTCTGCCGCACCACCACCTGCGTCGTCTTCTCGAAGCGCACCGGCACCTGCTCGGTGAACGGTGTGAAGCCCTCGCGCGTGACGTCGAGCGTGTGGATGCCGACCGACAGCTTGTCGAGCGCGCCGGCGAGCGGCGTCTGGCCGATCGGCTGCCCGTCGAGCGCCACCTGCGCGCCCGGCACGTCGGAGAGCACCGCGATCGCGCCGACCAGCCGCTCGGGCGCGACCAGCCGATAGGCGGCCACGCGCGTCTCGTCGATCAGCTCCTCGGGCGAGCCGCGCAAGGTGGCGCTCACGCGGCGCAGCTCGCGGCCGCCTTCGTCGACGAGCTTGAGGTTCACCACGTAGCTGTCGGCCAGGCCGCCGACGTTTCCGGCGATCACGCGCGAGGCCTTGAGCGCGCGCGCGAGCGGCGCCAGGCACGCGGGATCGGCGGTGCAGCCGGCGAGCTTGGGATTTTGCGCGGCGGCTTGATCGACCGCGGCGCGCGACGGCAGCGACTGGCCGAGCGCGCGCTCGACCTCGACGCGCAGGATGCGCTCGAGCTGCTCGACGATCTCGGGCGCGATGCCGAGCGCGTCCAAGCGAAACAGCGCGTACGTCGTCGACGGTGATTTCGCCACGTCGGCACGCGCGTTCACGGAGACTGAAGCGAGGAGGAGCGCCGCCGCCAACGCCGCGCGTGTCATTTATGGATAGAGCAGCGGCATCAGCTCCCGCTCGGGCTGGGGCAGCGGCTCGGCGGGCAGCGGCGCGCCGGAGCGCACCGGCTCGCACTCGGGTGGCACGTTCAGGCGCTCGGGGTTTGGCTCGTAGGCGGGACGCATCGCGCCCGCGTGCGGCGGCAGCGGCATGGTCGGCGGCATCCACGCGCCGTCGCCGTCGCCGTCGACGAACACCGGGTTGGTGATCGCCCACGGCAGCATCGCCGCGCCGTTGGCCAGCGAGTATTCGCCGACGACGTCGAGCGGCAGCGGCTCTTGCCCCGACGCGAACGCGACGATCCACGCGTCCTCGCCCGGCGTGAGCGCCTGCGCGAAGCTGGCGCTGAACACCGGCCGCTGCCCCGCGCCGACGGCGAAGCTGCGGCGAATCACGCCGTTCACGTACACGTTCACGGTGTCGACCTTCATCCACCCGGGCGCGTCGACGGTGACCGTCACCAGCACCTGGCCGCTCTGCGCCGGAATCACCGTGTCGCCGATCTGCGCGCCGTCGGCGGCGAGCGTGATGAACGGTCCGGTCGACGCGATCGCGCGCTGGTGGTGGATCGCGTCGGAGAGCAGCGCGCCGGTGATGTCGCTCGGCTTGTCGATCGGCAGCCGCAGCCACGTGCGCGGAAATCCCGCGCGCACCCAGTTGATGCGGTGCGAGTCCGAGTTGCCGAGCGCGGTCACGCGATAGCCGTGCCCGACGAGGTAGAACCAATCGGCGACCAGGTTGTTCAGCGCGTCGGGCAGCGTCCAGTAGCCGTTGAGCACCTCGAGCGCATCGAACGAGCCCGCCGTCGCGAGCGGGCCGAGCCCGTTGGCCGTGCCCGCGCCCCAGTGGATGTTGGTGAAGTAGCCGAGATCGGCCGTCGGCCAGTACGGGTGATTCACGGCGACGATGGTCTGGCCGGGCACCTGCTGCTTCATGGTGGCGAAGCCGGTGGCGGTGTCCATGCAGTTGATGCCGACGATCGGCGCGTCGCACATGCCGGTCATCGGGTTCGGCGACTGGTACGTCGTCGAGCCGCCGTCGGGCTTGGTGCCGTCGTAGAGCACGGGATACGCGCCGGCGTGGCCTTCGTGAAAGTTGAACTCGTTGCCGACCAGCGTGCCGGCGTACTGCCCGTAGCCGAGCGCGGCCAGCTCGGGCGCGAGGTCGGTGTTGATGTTGTGATCCGTCGGGACGATGATCTCGACGTCGTTGGTCACCAGCGAGATGATGCGCCGGTCGGCGGCGAGCTGCGAATCTTTGGATCGATTGACGTGCACGTGCAGGTCGGCCGACAGCCAGCCGCGCGTGTCGACCGAGCGCGTGAGCTGCGCGTTCACCGTCTGAGAATCGCCGGCGGCGATGGTCACCGTGGTCTCGACCGCCTCGTACTCGGGGCCGCGCGTGATGAACAGCGAGTAGGTCCCCGGCGGCACGGGCACGCGGCCCTGGCCGTTGACGAGCAGCACGCCCTCGGGCGAGCCGAGCACGCCGGGGCCGACCACCGCGCCCATCGCGCCGCCGGCGCTGTGCACGTCGAACGTGCCGCTGGTGATCGAGTCGGCGAAGCCGGCGGCGGGCGGCGGGCGGAAGATCACGCGCGAGGGAACCGCCGCCAGCGTGTCGCCGTCGGTGACGTTGAACCAGAGGTGGCCGAGACCGGCGTCACCGTCGGGGAGCGGCAACTTGTTGCCGGGCAGATCCTGCAACCGCGGCGGCGCGGCGTCGGTGCCGGCGTCGAACGTCGGGCCGCGCGCGAGATCGGGCGGGGGCGGCTGCGCGCCGGGCGGCAGATCGCAGCTCGCGGCGAGCGCGAGCAGCGAGAGCGCGGCACGGCGGAGCGGCACGGCCTTCATGCCGCGCATTATACGCCGTCAGCGTCGCGTGCGAAGCCAGTCGGCGAGCGCCGCCGCTTCGGCGCGAAAGTTGGTCTCCACCTCGGCGCGCAGCATGCGCTCGACGCGCCGGCCGAACAGCGGCACGCGCACGTGGATCTCGCCGTCGACGCGCCGCTCGAGCCCGCGCGCGTTCGCCGCCGCCGCCGTCGGCCGCAGCGTGTATTCGCCGTGCGAGTCGAAGCGGTCGCGCCACGCCGCCGGCAGGTTGGGCACGATGCGGTAGCGGAACCGGTGCGCCGCCTTGTCGTAGGTCGACTCCTCGATCCAGCTCAGCATCGACGGCTTGACGAACGCGCGGCCGAACGCCGGGATCTTGCCCTCGACGTTGGGCAGGTAGCGCACGCGGCGGCGGATCTCGCGCTCGTCCTCGTCGCGCTCGAGCGGCTCGATGCGCTCGATGCCCGGCATGCTGCGCTGCAAATGATCGTAGAAGTCGGCGTGGTGCAGGAGCGCCTCGAACTCCTCGACGGTGGCGTCGAAGCGATCCTCGATGCTGAAGCGCTCCACTATTTCTCGCCCACCGCCGCCGCCGTCACCTCCGGCGCCGCCGCCACCTGACCTTCGAGCCGCCGCGACAACTCTTCCAGCGCCGCGTAGTCGAAGCGCGGCGTGAACAGGTACGGCAGGTGGACCTGCGGCAGCGGCACGTCGCGCTTGAGCCGCTCGAGGTAGCGATCGTTGAGCGCGCGCCGTCGCTGCGCCGTGCGCGCGCTCGACACCAGCGGCTGCAGCTCGGGATCGCCGACGTCCTCGGGCAGCGACTGCACCGCGCGCGCCGACGGGCCGGTGGCGAAGCGCGGCGGGTAGAGCAGGTTCACCACCAGCGGGCCCCACGGCATCTTCACGGTCGCGTCGATCTTGCGCTTGAGCTCGACCGCTTCGTTCGACGGCAGATCCTCGGCGAGCGTGACCAGCACCAGCGCCGAGCGTAGCGGATCGCGCAGGAGCGAGAGCGTCGACGCCGCCGGGCGCGTGAGCGGCCCCTCGGGGATCGCGTCGAGGATCGACTGCGGGATGGCCAGCATCGTCACCAGGTGCCCGGTGGCCGGCCCGTCGAGGATCACCAGATCCCATTTCGCGCGCCCGCCGTCGTCCTCTTCGGTGGTGTGGAACCAGGTCTTGCCGAGCATCGCGTAGTCCTCGAGGCCGGGCACCGCGCGCAGGAACGATCGCGACACCTTGTTCTCGAGCACCTGCTTGGCGATGAACTCGGAGCGCAGCACCATCGCGCCGTACTCGCGCAGCGCCGCCTGCGGCGTCATGTTCACGCCCCACAGGCGATCGCGCAGCCGCACCAGGTCGGTTCCCACGCGGGGAACATCGAACAGCGACGAGAGCCGCTCCTTCGACTTGGTCTGGCAGAGCAGCACGCGCTTGCCCTTGCGCACCGCCGCGACGGCGAGCGCGGCGGCGACGGTGGTGCGCCCCACTCCGCCCTTGCCGCCGACCACGACCAATCTTTTGTCAAAAAGGCTCATATATTGTCAGCGTCTTTTCAGGCGGCCAGCCGGGCGGCGACGGCGTCGATCACGCGCGGCGACAGTAGCATCGAGAGGTGACCGAGGTCGTCGAAGATTTGATCCTGCCCCGCGGGCGCGATGCACGCCGACTCGGGCGGGATGATGATCGCGTCGGCGCGCGACCACACCGACGTGTACTGCACGTTCGGATCGGGCGTGCCCAGCTCGTCGAGCAGCGGCGAGCCCGCCTGGAGATCGCGCGCCGACGGCACCAGCCCGAGCCGCCCGAGCAGCGTCCCGCGGTGCGGCGAGCCGATGGTCACCAGCCGCCCGACGCGCCGCGCGCCGCCCAGCCGCTCGATGTAGTAGCGCGCCACCACGCCGCCGAGCGAGTGCGCCACGATGTCGACGCGCGCCGCGTCCTCGCGCGCGATCACGCGCTCGACGAAGTTCTTCAGGTGCTGCGCGCTCACGCGCACCGACTGCGGCGAAAAATAGCTGGTGCCGTAGAGCGGCCCGACGCCGCGCGCCGCCAGCCGCGAGCCGACCCACAGCCAGTTGGTGCGGTTCATGGCGAAGCCGTGCAGCAGGATCACCGGGTGGCGCGGGCCGCGCGCGCGGCCTTCGCCCTCGTGCGCGACCTTGTAGCTCTCGCCGATCAGCATCCACAACGGCCAGAGCGGCATCAGCACCAGCGTCGCGCCCAGCTCGACCAGCGCCGCGCGGAGGATGTGCGCCCGCCGCGTGTTGGGCGCGTTCGGCCGCAGGATGGCGAACGCGTAGACGTAGCTGAGCGCGACGTACAGCGCGCAGCCGCCGAGCAGCAAGGCGCCGGCGACGAGCAGCACGAACCTCACGGCCGACGGCACGCTCGCAAAGTAATGTTGCGCACCCGTCGCTGTCAACGCGCCAGGCACCAGCGCAGGCCGAGCACGCCGAACGCCAGCGCCAGCACCAGCGACAAGTAGATGATGCCGGAGATGTAGCGGCGGCCCGGCGTGGCGATGCTCGAGCGAGGCGGTTTCACGTCGCGGGCCATGGCGGCAAGTATGGTATATACGGTGGCCCGATGGACCTGCCAAAGCAGAAAAACTTCTACGACAACCGCCGTCCGTTTCAGGGCAAGGACAATCCCACCGACGTGCATCCGGATCCGAAGCTCGCGGGCGCGCCGATTCCGCGCGGGCAGCTGATCTTCGGCGTCGTCTTCTTTGCGTTCGTGGCGGCGCTGTTCTGGCTGCGCGTGCGCTCCGAGGCCGCTCCGTCGCCGTCGCAGATCTTGCCGCCGAAGGCGAGCGCGCCCGCCGCGCCCGCGAAGCCTTAAAAGCGAAAGCCGAGATCGAGCGTCAGGCCGACCAGGCCGGGCGAGAACACGCCGCGCCGCGGGACGCCCGCCGCCTGCGACGAGAACGTCAGATCGAAATCGGCGCGCAGCCCCAGCTCGAAGCCGGCGTACAGGCGCACGGCGACGCCCGCGGCCACCGTCACCAGCGGCACCACCGAGAGAAAATCGACGCGCATCGGCGGCGGAGCGGCCGGCTGATCGAGCCCTTGATAGTCGGCGAGGCTGAACCCGCCGCCGACGCCGAGCCACGGCCGCACGCGCCCGAACAAGCCGTCGATGACCGCCAGCACCGCGAACGTCGAGTGCGCGACCGTGGTCGCGCCGGCGCCCGAGAAGCGATCGTGCGCGAAGTGGAATCCCGCGCCGAGGCGCAGCGGGCCCAGCTTCAAGAACGAGAAGTGCAGCCGCAGGGTGACGCCGTAGCCGACCTGCGGCACGCCGGCCGCCGAGTCGCCGAGCAGGATCGACAGCCGCGGGCCGACGCCGAGGTTCCACTTCGGCGGCTCCTGGCTCTCGCCGCTCTCGCTCGGCGGCACCGGCAGGTTGGCCTCTTCCTCTTCGCGCGCGCGCTGGCGCTCCTCGGCCTCGCGCGCGCGCCGTTCGCGCAGCTCGCGCCGCTCCTGCTGCTCGGGCGATTCGGGCGCCTGCTCCGCCTGCGCGAACGCGCCGCCCGCGGCGAAGAGCGCCGCGAGCGCCGACGCGAGCGCCGCCGCGCGGGTCACGCGTGCTCGACGGCGCCGGTGATGCGCGGCACGACCACCATCACGGTGCACGGCGCCTCCTCGACGATCCGCTCCACGTCGTAGCCGACGCTCAAGCGGTGCTGCACCGCGCGGTTCTCGGCGCCGATCACCACGAGTTGGTACAGCCCGGTGCGCGCCTCGACGATCACCGGCCCGGTCGGGTGCGCCTCCTCGCGCACGATCACGTTCACGCGCGCGGTGGTCTTGGACAGCACCGGCGAGAGCGTGGTGAGCAGCGTGGTGGCCATCATGCGGCGAAACCCCTCTTCGATGACGCTGGTCCCCGCGCGATGGTTGCCGCCGTGCGATTCGCCGTCGGGCTCCATCGAGTACAGAACGGTCACGGTCGCGCCCACCTGCTCGGCGTAGAGGATCGCCAGCTCGAGCGCCGCCTGCGAGAACAGGCTGCCGTTGGTCGCCACCAGCACCTGCTTGTAATCCTCGACGGGGCCGCGCGCGCGCACGATCGCCACGTGGCACGGCGCGCGCTCGAGGATGGCGCTGTTCACCGACGAGCGCAGCGGGTTGCGCGCGCCCGCGCCGAGCAAGAGCAGGTCGAAGCCGTGCGCCGCCTCCTTGCAGATGTACGCCACCGCGTCGTGCTCGGTCGCGCGCCTGAGCTCGACGCGCGCCTGCCGCACGTCGGCGAACGTCTTGATGAGGTCGACGTGCTCCTGCAGATTCTTGCCCGCTTGATCCGGCACCAGCCGGCGCACGAGGCGGCTCCAGATCGACTCCGCCGCCGACTGCACGTACAGCAGCGTGAAGCCCGCGCCCTCGCCGCGCACGAACGCCGCCGCGAACTTTCCCGCCACCAGCGCGTTCGGTCCGCCCGCCGTCGGGATCAGCGCCTTGATGCGCTCCGACGAGAACAGCCGCTGCTGCGTCTCGGGCTGAAGGCGCGCCTCCTCGTCGGGCGTGAGCTTCACCTTGCGCAGTGTCAGGCGCAGCCCGAGCGGCGCGATGAACGAGGTGGCGATCGCCATGACGACGATGATGGCGAACATCGACGGGCTGATGATGCCGAGCGTGAGCCCGATGAGCGCCACCACCAGCTCCATCGCGCCGCGCGCGTTCATGGCGATGCCGATGGAGAACGACTCCCAGAACGTCATGCGCCCGAGCAGCCCGCCCCAGGTGCAGCCGATCAGCTTGCCCGCCGTCGCCACCGCGAGCACCACCAGCAGCATGCGCGGCGACGAGAGCGCGTGCAGATCGACCTTCAAGCCGACCAGCCCGAAGAACACCGGCGCGAAGATCGCCACCGCCACCGCCTCGAGCCGGTGCAGCGTGGCCGGCCGCAGGTGCGGCACCTGGCGCAGGATGCAGCCGGCGACGAACGCGCCGAACACGGCGTGGATGCCGATCTTCTCGGTGATCGCCGAGAGCACGAACGCGAAGCCGACGATCAGCGTCAGGTCGGCGTTGGCGGTGCGCGCGCGATCGTCGACGACGCGGAACATCCAGCGCATGGCCGGCAGGAACAGGAAGCGCGACGCCGCCAGGAACAGCGCCGTCAGCGCCAGCGTCTTGAAGAAGTGCAGCAGCACCCAGTCCTGCGCGCGCGCGATGCCGGCGATCAGCGACAGGATCAGCCAGCCGGTGGTGTCGTCGACGACGCCGGCCGAGAGGATGACGATGCCGATGTTGCGCTTGGTCAGCTCGAGGTCGAGCAGGATCTTGGCGATCACCGGCATCGCCGAGATCGACATCGCGGTGGCGAGGAACGCGGCGAACAGGTAGCGCGGCGCGTGCTCGCCGATGTAGCTCGACGGCGTGAGCAGCCCGAGCGCGAAGCCGCTGACGAAAGGTATGACCATTCCCATCGCCGACGACGTGAGCGCCGAGCGGCCGAGGTGGCGCAACAGGCGGACGTCGGTCTCGAGGCCGGTGAGCAGCAGCAGCAGCACCATGCCGATCCACGCCACCACCTCGAGCAGGTGCGCCTGCGTCGCCTCCTGCGGGAACATCAGGTTGAACGCGCCCGGCCACAGCCAGCCGAGCAGCGACGGGCCGAGCACCACGCCCGCCATGAGCTCGCCGATCACCGCCGGCTGGCCGAGCCGCTTCATCAGCTCGGCGAGCACGCGCGACACCGTCAGGATCAGCGTGATCTGCAACAGCAGCAGGAACAGCGCGTGACCCGGCAGCGCGGGGACCTGCGTCATGAGCCGCGGCTCCGCATCGTCGGCGAGCGTATCACGGCGAGGGATCCGTGCTAGCTTGCGCGCGCGATGGCGAAATTAATTTTGAAGCGCGGGCGCGCGAATCCTTTGTGGCACGGACATCCGTGGGTGTACTCGGGCGCGATCCTGCGCGAGGAGGGCGGGTACGAGCCGGGCGACTCCGTCGAGGTGAGCGACTTCGAGGGGCGGCCGATCGGGCGAGGGCTCGCCAATCCGCGCTCGCAGATCCGCGTGCGCATGATGACCTGGCGCGACGAGCCGATCGACGCCGCGCTGATCGCGGCGCGCGTGCGCGAGGCGCGGGCGCTGCGCGAGCGGCTCGGTTTCCCGTCGGAGGCGACCACCGCGTACCGGCTGATCAACTCGGAGGGCGACGGGCTGCCCGGGCTCACCGTCGACGTCTACGGCGACGTGCACGCGGTGCAGTTCAGCGCGCTCGGCCTCAAGCGCCGCGAGGACGAGGTCTACGACGCGCTGGCGCAGCTTCAGCCGCGCGCGATCGTCGAGGTCTCGGCGGGCGGCTTCGCGCAGGTGGAGGGCTTCGCGTCGGCGACGCGCGTGGTGCGCGGGCCCGACGATCTCGCGAGCGTGCGCTGCCGCGAGAACGGCATCGAGCTTGAGGTCGAGCCGCTCAAGGGGCAGAAGACCGGCATGTTCCTCGATCAGCGCGACAACCGCCGCCGCGTCGGAGAATTGTCGCGCGGCGCGCGCGTGCTCGACGTCTACACCTACGCCGGCGGCTTCGCGCTCAACGCGCTGAAAGGCGGCGCGGTGCACGCCACGTGCGTCGACTCGTCGGCGCGCGCGCTCGAGCGCGTGCAGGCGCACGCGGCGCTCAATGGTTTGACCAATGTCGAGACCGTCGAGGCGGACGCGTTCCGCTACCTCGAGACCGCGCGGCCGCGCTCGTACGACTTCGTGATCGTCGATCCGCCGAAGTTCGCGCGCGCGCGCAAGGACCTCGACGCGGCGATCAAGGGCTACCAGCGGCTCAACACGCTGGCGATGACCGCGTGCGCCGAGGGCGGGCTCTTGGCCACGTCGAGCTGCTCGCAGCTCGTCGACGAGGAGACGTTCGAGCGCATGCTCGCCGCCGCCGCCAAGGACGCCGGCCGCCGCGTGCAGGTGCTCGAGGTGCGCTCGCAAGGCGCCGACCACCCCATCCCGCCCGCGTTCCCCGAGGGCCGCTACCTCAAGTTCCTGCTCTGCCGATTGGTTTAACGGGAACTATGCACTTGACAAACCCAAGCATCAGGGTTAGATTAGCAGCATGGGAACGAAGGACAAGGCCAGCGACCTGACGCTGATGGAAATCATGCGCCGCTTCTCGACGGAGGAAGCCGCGCGCGAGTACCTGGAAAAACTGCGCTGGCCGAACGGGCCGACCTGCCCCCACTGCGGGAACGCGAACTCGGCGCGCATCTACAAAATCGAAGCGAACCCCGCGAAGAAAATCCGCGCCGGGCTCTACAAGTGCGCCGAGTGCAAAGGCCAGTTCACCGTCACCGTCGACACGGTCATGGAGGACAGCCACATTCCGCTGAACAAATGGTTGATCGCGTTCTACCTGATGATGGCGAGCAAGAAGTCGGTGAGCGCGCTCCAGCTCCAGCGCGTGCTTGAAATCGGCTCGTACCGCTCGGCGTGGTTCATGTGCCACCGCATTCGCCATGCGCTGCGTCCCACGCCGTCGCAGGGCGGTGGCCCGCTCAAAGGCACCGTCGAGGCTGACGAGACGTATATCGGCGGCAAGCGGCGCGGCGTGGGGCGTGGCTACCGCTCGGAGAAGGCGCCCGTGGTCGCGATGGTGCAGCGTGGCGGGCGCGTGCGCTCCGTCGGCGTTGACGTGGTGGATAAAGACTCGCTCGCGGAGGTGCTGCTCAAGCATGTCGCCACGACGGCGAAGCTGAACACCGACGAGCTACCCGCTTACGTTGGCGTCGGCAAGAAGTTCGCGCACCACGACACGGTGAACCACCGTCGCGACGAGTACGTGCGCCACGGCGCCCGCGTCGCCACCACCAACACCGTCGAGGGTTACTTCTCGCTCGTGAAGCGCGCCGTCTACGGCACGTATCATCAGATCGGCCGCAAGTACCTGCGCTTCTACTTGGCCGAGTTCGACCACCGCTACAATCTGCGCGACACCACCGACGGCGCGCGCACCGACGCGGCGATCAAATGCATCGAGGGCAAGCGCCTCATGCTGTACCCGTCGCTCGGCAAGCCGCGCACCCATCAATGAAGCGCGGAAGTTGCTGAACGCCGATTACCTCGTCGGCAATCCGGCAAACGTGCGAATGAAGCGCGCGCCGAGGAAGCCACGCCGCCCTTGATGGGCCGGCTTTTGAAAAGCCATTTCAAGGCAACGAAATGATTGCTGATTAAGATCGACCAAACTATTGGTTTGACAGCGGTCTTTGACTGTTGCAGACTACAAAAAACGGTATAGAGCGGAGCCCAACCCCGACGGGGTTCTCACGGTGCCGCCCCTCAGAAGGGTGGACAACCGCCGGCCCTCAGAAGGCCACCCGCCGTTGCCCGCACAAGCAAGTTAGGCCCCGCTCTATACCGTCCTTCTCAGTTGGCGGGCGACCCGCCGTCGCGCTCGGCACCTCCTACCAGGATCGACGCGACGGCGGGGCTGGTTGCCAGAACGGCAGAGCCGGGGAGGACCGGATGCCGTCTGCATTCGCCCAAAGCTCTCCTGGAAACGTTTCCCAGGCTCAAACCTCCATCTCGCGCAGCAGCGAGCCCGCGCTGTAACTCACGACGTCCTGCCGCTCGTCGTACACGCGCACGAGAACGGTTTCGGGATCGAGGCCCGCCTTCGAGGCGTTCCTTTTCACGCTCGTCAGTACGCCGCTCAGCACATTGTTGTTCTCGACGCCGATCATGGTGCGAAGCTCGTCGACCGGCATTGAGCCCGCGCCCTTGAGGGCTCTCAAGGCGCCGCGCTGCGCGTCACCAAGCATCTCGAGGTAGCGGCGCCAGATATTCAGGCGCTCCTGCATGCTCACCGTCGGTGGAGTCCGCTCAGCCCTGGCCACACCGTTCTGACCTTCGACGCGGCCCTTGTATGCGACCGCCTCGTCGACGGTGTCGAACTCGACCGTGCCATCAGGGCGGAACCGAACGGGCATGGGTAGACGGTAGTCGACATGGGTACCCATGTCAAGACGATCTGCCGGGACGGCCTACTCGCGGCCCAAGCACTGAACAGATTAAGGGACTAATTAGATAATGTACGAATAGAATAATAGGTTTAATAGACTAATGATACATAGGTATATCGAGATATAGCTACCTGTATTAGTCACAATATAGAGCCATATGACTATCCACAGTTGTGGATGGGTTGGTATGCGTCTAGTGAAATCAGGTACTTGTGACGACCGCGGCCTGTGGATAACTACTTCGATGGCGGAAGAAGGGCACGAATGGAGGCTTCGAGCACGGTGGCAATCTTGCCCGGGCGTCGCGAGCGAGGGCGACGACTCGGCGCTATTTGCTCGCGCGAGGCGTCTTCGCGACGAGTTCGGCCGCGTCGCAGTCGAGCGCATCGGCGACCTTCGCCATCCACTTGAGTGTCGGCGAATTGCCGCCGTTGAGCACCGTCCACAAGTTCGCGCGGCTCACGCCAGCGCGATCCGCGAGGTGCGTGAGCGGTATCCCAAGCGCGCGAGCGCGGGCCCGGATGTTCTGCGCGAGCCGCTTATGTAGCGCGTCCATGCTCGCCGCCGACCGTACCGCTTGTCTGATTCGTCGGACTCTGATAAATCAGGATGCGAAGTAAAGCGGCCCGCCCGAGTGGTGAGACACCCGGACGGGCCTAACCCTCACGATGGAGCAAGCCACCATGAAGGCTGAAAACAGCAGACCACCGACGAGAACGCGGAGCAATTTTTTGCGGGCGGTGTGCCCATGAGTCGCCACGTCTACCGCAGCTTCGAGTTCGCGGTCGTCGCCGACGGCAAGACCGTGATCCGCACATGCCTGAACGGTCGCCCGACCGTCGGCGAAGAAATCGAGATCGACGGCGCTAACTATCGGGTGACGCGCGTGCGGCACGGGCAAGACGAGCGGCGCACCGCCGACCGCGTGTACGTGACGCCGACGGTCTACGCGCGCGCCGTGCGCCGCAGGCGTGCATGACCATCGAGGCTCGTCGAGCGCGCTTCGCACGTTGGCTCCGCGAGCGCCGCCACATGCGCGACCTGACGGCGCGAGACGTAGCCGTTCATCTCGGCGTGCATGTGACCACGATCTACAACGCCGAGCGTGCGGTCCCGGTACAGACGCCGCGCTTCGAGTTGCTCGACCGCTGGCTGACGCTGCTCGGCGTCGATTTCCTCGACCTGATAGGTGCCGTTGAGTGACCTTGCGCGCGGCTATCACTGGCTCTAGGCTGCGAGCATGAGCAAGGCCCCGGCGAAGTCGCGCGCCGATGATTTGCGCGAGCTAGAGCGCGAGCTACCCAAGGTGCCTGCAAGCGCGTTCGACGATGCCATGCGACGCGCGCTACAGGTTCCGCCTGAGCCCGACGAGAAACCGAAAGCCAAGTCCAAGAGCAAGGCGAAGAAGGCGAAGCGCTGATGTGGCGCGTGGTCGCGCTCGCGGTGGTTATGCTCGTGGGTTGCGGCGGTTCCAACTACTGCCCTCAAAACGGGCACGTGCTTCCGCCTGCCTGCCAATGCCCACCTGTCGATCTCGCCGGCACGCCTTTACAGATTTGTGGCCGCCCCGACGCCGCCTATTTTCCCGACAGTTGCCGGTGCGAACCGACAGGGTTTTGAAATGTCAGGTTTTGTGAAGTGCATAGTTCCCGTTTAACCATTCCGCGAATGGTTTAACCAATGACTACGAGCGCGGCTTGGGCTTGTCGGGCTTGGGCTTGGCCGACTGCTTGGCGTCGTCGGCGTGGCCGGGGCACACGCAGCTCTGCTGCGCGGAGCCGCACTCGCACGGCTGCTGCTTCTTCTGGCAGTCGCACGCGCGCGCGGCGGGCGCCGTCCACGCGACCGCGCCGAGCGCCAGCGCCGAGACGAACAGCAGCCGCTTCATGCCGCTTGCGGCGCCGCGGGAACGGGACGATGGAACGTGAGCCGGTAGACGCTGTTCTCGGTCTCGACGTACACCGACTCGCCGTCGGGATCGGTGAGCACGCGGCGGACCGGCGTGGTGATCATGCGGTGCCCATTCGGGTCGCGGAAGATCACCATCCCGCGTCCGACGACGGGGTAGCTCACGAGGAAGCCGTTGTACACCCGGCCAACCCCGACGGCAGGACGCTCACGACCATGGTCGCGGATCTTCCGCGCGGTCACGTTCGTCATGGCGCTCAGACCACCTCTCGCTCGAATAATATTCTACGCTGTGCGAGCGCGCCCGTCACGAGCAAAAATAGTCGCGAGGAGCACCCTTGACGCGAGCTGTCATCTCGCCCCGAATTCCGCAAGCGCTCGACGGTGCGCCGTGGATCCGCATCTTCCCGGTGCGCACGCCGACCTTGCCGCCGGCCACGCACACCAACGTGTACCTCGCGGGCGAGCGCGCGCTCACCGTGTTCGATCCGGCGAGCCCGTACGACGACGAGCAGGCGGCGCTCGACGAGGCGCTCGACGCGCTGGCGAATGACGGCCACCCGGTCGCCGAGATCGTGCTCACGCATCACCACGTCGATCACGTCTCGGGAGCGGCGCATCTCGCCGAGCGGCTCGGCGTCGGCGTGGCGGCGCACCGCGAGACCGCTGCGCGCGTCGCCGGCCGCGTGAACGTGACCCGCTTGCTCGACGAGGGCGCGCGGCTCGACTGCGGTCCGCGCGGCGCCACCGCGCTCTTCACGCCCGGCCACGCGCCCGGCCACCTGTGTTTTCTCGACGAGGAGTCGCGCGCGGTGATCGCCGGCGACATGGTGGCGTCGACCGGCACCATCATCATCGAGCCCGACGACGCGGGCGACATGATCGCCTACCTCGCGTCGCTCGGGCGGCTGCGCGGGCTCGGCGCGCGCTGGCTCCTGCCGGCGCACGGCCCGCCGATCGCCGACGCCGACGCGCTGCTCGACTTCTACGTCGCGCACCGCCTCGAGCGCGAGCGCCGCGTGCTCGCCGCGCTCTCCGCCGAGCCGCGCACCGTCGAGGAGCTGGTGCCGCCCGCCTACCCCGACGTGGCGCCGGCGATCTACGGCCTGGCCGCGCGCTCGCTGCTCGCGCACCTGCACAAGCTCGAGCGCGAAGGCCGCGCGCGCAAGATTTCGAGCAGCGACGGTAGCGGCGATCGCTGGACGCTGTGATACAAGCGCCGCATGGCGTACGTCGAAGAGCGCGAGCTCACGTTCCGCATCGAGGCCCGCTGCACGTTCCCCGACGACTACGAGGGCGAGTCGGACGGCTTCGCGTGGGTGCCCGAGTTCCAGCAGCTCGCCGGCGAGATGCTGCGCAGCCTGGTCGCCGCCGTGCGCGCGCACCCGCAGTGGAAGGTGCACCCCGCCAACCGCGGCCGCTCGTCGGAGGACGAGGTCACGCTCGTCGTCGAGCGCGCGCTAGGTGCGACGGAGTAGCCGCCGCACGTCGTCGAGCAGCAGCAGGAGCCCGCCGATGGTGAGCAGCGCGGTGATCGGCGTGATCGCCAGATCGACCACCGCGAGGTTTCGCATCCAGCGCCCGAAGTCGGCCGGCCCGGCGCTGCGGATCAGCGTCTGCGCGTACAGCCGCGGCAGCACGTCGACGACGCGAATCACCGACGCGATCGCCATCAGCCGCCAGCCGCGCAGCCGCGTCTCCGACCAACCATAGAAGCAGATGCCCGCCAGCACGCCGTTGATGATCATGCCGATCAGGTACGGCATCCACGACGCCAGCACCGCGAAGATCTCCATGGGCGAAGTCTACGACTAAAGCCGCCCGAGATCGCGCTCGCGCAGCCAGCCCTCGAGGCCGTTGGCCAGGCGCACGCGCACCCAATCCTGCTCGCGCTCGGTGACGCGCACGCGCAGGCCCGCGTGCAACCCGAACACCGTCTGGTACGTCGCGTCGGGCCCCTCCTTCGCCTGCACCGAGTCGGGCAGCACGATCGCCTCCTCGACGCGCTCGGCGAGATACAGCCGCCCGGCGAGCAGCACGCCCGAAATCGTGGTCGCGATGGCGAGGAACGCGAAGCCGGCCCACAGCCCGACGCGCAAGAAGCCCGGCTGCGTGAAGTGCAGCGTGATCAAGAACCCGAACACCACCGTGTAGAGCGCGAGGAACAGCCAGGCCAGCGCGCCGACGGAGTACGGCTGCACGGCGCGCATCCACAGCGGCGTGCCCTCGGCGCCGACCAGGCGATCCTCGCCCTTGCGCTTGGCCGCCTCGCGCGCGGCGCGCAGGTTGAACTGCACGTCGTCCTGCGCCGGGTCGAGCTCGAGCGCGCGCTCGTAATTATAGATGGCCGGGCCGAGCTGCCCCGCCTTCGCGTAGGCGTTCCCCAGGTTGTAGAACAGGTCCTCCGAGCGCACGCCGAGCGCGGCCACCTGCTCGTAGGCGGCCACCGCCTCGGCGTAGCGGCCGTGGAAGTACTCGTCGTTGCCGCGCTTGAACGTGGCGTCCTTCGACGCCGCGATCTCGCCGTCGCCCGCGCGCGCGTCGGCGGCGGCGCCCAGGATTGCTGCACCGCAAAATAAAGCCGCCAGCGCCGCGCCGTAATGGTTTAACCATTTGCGCAATGGTTTGACCATTCGCCGGCGCGCGCCGATTGCGTCGACCATCGCCGCGCTCACGCCGCCACCTCCTTCCCGCTCTCGCTCGGCTTGACCTTCTCGATCCAGCCGAGCAGCGTGCGCACGCGCCGCAGCGCCGCGCGCATCTCGCCCGGCCCCGACGCCGACGGCGCGAAGCGCGCGAAGTCGCAGTTCTCCAGCTCGCGCACCACCGCGTCGGCCGTCTCCTTGCTGAACGCGCGCGCCTCGAGGTGCGCGCGCAGCTCGGCGAGCGTCAGCGCCTCCACCTTCGAGCCGAGCCGATATTCGAGGTGCTCGTAGATCACGCGCGCGCACTCGCCGAAGAACGCCGACGGCCGCTGCGCCTTGATGTGGTACTCGGCCACGCGCAGCCGCCGCCGCGCCGTGCGCCGCGCGCGCCGCCGCTTGGAGCGCGCGGTCTCGCGCATCAGCCGCCGCCTCAGCGCGTCGATGATCAGCACCAGCAGCCACGACGCCGGCGGCGTCGCCAGCAGCGCCAGCGCCAGCCGCCCGCGGAACAGCCGCTCGCCGATCCGCGAGCGCACCGACGAGCGGTTGCGGATCGGCCGGATCTGCTGCGCCAGCACGTTCTCCTCCGGCGCCGCCGACGGGCTCTGCGCCTGCACCTTGCTCGGATCGCCCTCGACGGTGATGGCGATCGGCTGCGTGCGCGCGACCTCGTACTTCGCCGCCGCCGGATCGAAGTACGGCAGCTCGATCGCCGGCAGCGTCAGCGCGCCGCCCTTGAGCGGCATCAACAGATAGGTGAACGTCTTCTCGCCGCGGATGACGTCGGCGCGCTCGATGTTCTCGCGCGTCGCCGGCTCGTACGCCTTGAAGCCCGGCAGGTCGAGCTTCGCCACCTTCACGTTGCGCAGGTT
Organism: Polyangia bacterium; assembly: GCA_035652295.1. Taxonomy (GTDB): domain Bacteria; phylum Myxococcota_A; class Polyangia; order Palsa-1104; family Palsa-1104; genus DASREC01. The sequence goes on along the minus strand of DASREC010000489.1, from coordinate 1,914 downwards.
GCCGACGCCCTTGACCACCAGCTTGAGCGTCACCGCCTCGCCCGCCTTCACGCTCGCGCGATCCACCGACGCCGTCATCGAGAGCTGCCCGACGTTGGCCGCGTCGAAGCCCGGCGGCCGCCCGGCCACCGGCAGCGGCAGCACCTCGACGACGATCGGCGCCGAGCGCCGCGCCGCCGACGCGTTGGCGTAGAACGCGCTCTGCATCGTGGTGCTCTCCGCCTCGAGCGGCGTGATGGTCAGCTTGCCCGCCTTGAGCGGAAACAGCGCCTTCTTGAGCAGCACCGCCACCGCGTACTCGTGCCCCTTGACGATCTGCCGATCCCACGCCAGGTGTCCCGTCGGCACGAACAGGTCCTCGCACCAGAAGTCCTCGTGCTTCGGCTCGGCCAGCGGCCGATATTTCAGGATCTCGCTCTGCGTGTAGAGCCGCCACGTCGCCGTGAGCTGCTCGCCGACGTACACCTTCTCCTTGTCGGCCCGCGCGTCGACGAACAGGTCCTCGTCGCCGCGCAGCGTGTCGGGCGCCGGCGCGAGCTGCGGCTGCGCATTGGTTTGACCACTCGGCGTCACCGTCGACATCGCGTTCTTCGGCACCGGCGCGACGTGGATGGTGATCGGCCGCGTCGAGAGCTGCGTCCCCGCCACGCGCACCGCCGCCGGCCCGATGGTGAGCGCGCCCTTCTTCTTCGGCTTGAGCAGGTAGTTGTGCTGCTCGACCATGTGCACCGACTGCCGCCCGTGGATCATCGAGAACTGCATCTGGTCGGTGGTGCCCGAGTGCAGGATGTCGAAGTCGGGCGCCGCCGGCGCGCGATAGCCCTCGAACACCTGCCCGCCCTCGCGGTCGAGCGTCACCGTCAGCTCCACCGCTTGATCGAGCGTGATGTTCTCCTGCGCCACGTGCGCGTCGAAGCGGACTCCGCCGGCGCCGGACGACTGCGCGCGCGCGATCCCCGCCGCGCCGACCACCATCAGCGCCGCGGCGCAATGGTTTAACCATTTGTGCATTGGTTTAACCAATTCCTCCCTCACCAGTCTTTCGTCGGCCGGCGCCCGCCGGCGCGGCGGCGCGCGAGATCTTTCTGCACCGTCGGCTCGACGCGCTCGAGCGCATCGAGCACCGCCTCGGCGTCCTGCTTGTCGATCTCGCGCGGCTGCTCGCGGCGCGCCTGCTGCTTCTTCTCGTCGCTGCCTTCGCCCTGCTGCGGCCGCTGATCTTTCCCCTGCGGCGCCTGACTCGGCTCCTGCTGCGCCTGCTGCTGCTGTTGTTGCTGCTCCTGTTTTTGCTGCTGCTGCTGCTGCGCCTGCTGTTGTTGCTGCTGCTGTTGTTGCTGATCCTTTTGCTGCTGCTGCTGCTGCTGCTGCTGCTGTTGCTGCTGCGCCTGCTGTTGTTGCTGTTGTTGCTGCTGCTGATCCTGCTTTTGATTCTGCTGCTGCTGCTGCTTCTGCTGCTGCATCCGCCGCAGCGCCAGCTCGAGGTTCCACTTGGCGCGCCGATCCTCCGGCCGCAGCCCGAGCGCGTGCTTGTACGCGTCGAGCGACTCCTTGAAGCGCTCCTGCTTGAACAGCGCGTTCCCCATGTTGTACCAGGCGTCCGCCTTCACCTGCGCGTCGTGCCCCTCGGTGGCGCGCTGAAATTCTTTTTGCGCCTCGGGAAACTTCCCCAGCTCGTAGAGCGCCGCGCCGCGATCGAAGTGCGCGATCGGCTCGTCGGGCAGCGCCTCGACCGCGCGGTCGTATGCGTCCAGCGCCTCCTGCGCCTTGCCCGCCTGCAGCAGCCGATTTCCCTCCTCGACGTTGGGATCGCGCCGCTGGAACAGATCGAACCCGCTCAAGAACGGCAAGAGCAGGATCAGCGCCGCCGCCAGGTTGCGTTTCCCCGTCGGAGGTGCGCCGCCGCTCGCCGCCCCG
>DASREC010000488.1:0-12327 GCA_035652295.1 Polyangia bacterium | reverse complement strand
TTTCGTATAACGCGTAGACGGCTTCGTCCAGCGCGCGCTCGGCGTCAGCGTCGGGCGCGCGCTGGAGCTTCAAAGCCAGCGATTCGATGCGCGCGGCGAAATCGGGGCGGTCGAATATCAAAACCGGGAGCGACTCCAATTCGTGCTTTTGCACGTGGACCGCGTTGAACGTGCCGCGGTAAAAGAAGTCCATCAAACGCGAGTTCAAGACGCCGCAAAGATAGTGCAACGAATGTTGGGCGTCTTCTTTGGGAAGGACGATCAGGACGTCCTTGGCGTAGCGGCGCTCGGCGTCGAAGGCGGCGGCGAGGCGCGTGGCGGTGTCCTTGACCAGGAGCTTGTCGCGCTCGAAGCGGGCGGCGTCGCCGGGGCGCGCGGTCGCGCGGTGCGCGCGCATGGCGGCCGGCGCGTAGCAGACGTGGAGGCGCGCGCCGGCGACGCGGAAGCGCGCGACGTCTTCGCCGGTGACGAGCGGGCGATCGCGCGCGTGCAGGCGGCGCGCGTGGAGCCACTTGGCGTCGTCGCCGGTCTTGAGGCCGAAGCAGACGGTGAACGACTCGCCGAGCGGGCGCGCGCGCGCGGCGACGTGGGCCCGCGCGGCGGCGACGCGCGCGTCGGCGAGCGACAGATCGAACGCGGACTTGTAGCTGCGGCGAAATGCCGCAGGCTCGACGGCGCCGCGCCAGTCGACGCCGGACGCCGACAGCACGCCGATCTTCACACTCGCGTTTGCATTCTCGTTCACGCTCGCGTTTGCATTCTCGTTCGCGATTCGCCGTTTCCCGACGAGGATCACGGTGCGCACGTTGGCGTCGGGGAAGAGATCGTCGGGGCACTCGACGAGCGACTCGCACGCGAGCTCGTCGAGCAGGAATTCGCGCAGCGCCTGAAAGCTGTCGTGCGTGAGCCAGCTACGCGACGTGAGCAGGCCGAGCCGCCCGCCGGGCAAGAGCAAGCGGGCCGCGCGCTCCATGAAGCACACGAACAGATCGGACTTCTTGCGAAACGTGGCGAACGTCTTCTTGAAGTAGGCCTTCTCCGCGGCGTCGATGCGGTGCGGGCGCACATAGGGCGGGTTGCCGAGGACCGCGTCGAAACCGCCCTTTTGCAGCGTTTCGAAGTCGAACGGCGCGCGCGACGCCAGGCGCCGCTCGAGCGCGCGGCCGAGCCCGAGCGACGCATGGTCGGCGCCCACCACTGCGTTGCCGCGCACGATGCGCGCCTCGCCGCCGAGCGCGCGGCGCGCCACCTCGACGGCGCGCGCGTCCAGATCGACGCCGAACAGACACTCGCGGGCCAGCCGCGCGCGGTGACGCTCGCCGCCCGCGCGGCACAGCTCGTCGAGCGCGGCGCGCAGGAACACGCCTTCGCCGCACGCCGGATCGAGGATGCGCAGGCGCGCGAGATCCTCCGCGCTGCGCCCGGCGACGAGCGGCGCCAGCGTCTCGGCGACCACGAAGCGCGCCGCCGCGTCGGGCGTGTAGAAGACGCCGGCCGCGCGCCGCGCCTCGCTCACCATTCGGCGCTCCTCATTAATAGGAGCGTACATCCAGTTGCAGGACGGCGCCCGGCTAGCTACATTCCTCGCGCCGTGTCCGACGACGATCGCCTCGCCGATGAGCTCGCCTCGCTGCGCATCGAGCGCGGCGGCCGCAAGTCGTCGTCCACCGTCGAGCCGGCGCGACGCCGCGGCGGTTGGGGTTGGGTGATCGCGCTGATCGTGCTGGCGGCGGGCGGCGTGGGCAGCTTCTTCCTGTTTCGCGAGGGCAAGGGGCGCATCTTCGCCAGCGAGGTCGAGCTCGGCTCGGTGAGCTTGATGTCGCCCGCGCAGCAGGACGTGACGCTGGTGGCGACCGGCTACGTCTACGCGCGCAAGAAGGCGACGGTGGCGCCGAAGGCGGTCGGGCGCATCGCCAAGCTGCTCGTCGACGAGACCTCGACGGTGAAAGAGAACCAGGTGATCGCCGAGCTGGAGTCGTCCGATGCGCAGGCGGCGATGGCGCAATTGCGCGCCGACATCGCCGCCGCGCGCGCGCGCGCCGAACGCGCCCGCGCCGACGTGGCCGACGCCGACATCCGCTTCCAGCGCGAGGACGCGCTGCTCAAGCGCGGCGCCGGAATTCAAGCCAACTTCGACGACGCCAAGTCGCGGCTCACGGCGTCGCGCTCGCAGGTGAGCGCGGTCGAGGCGGAGATGCGCGCCATCGAGGCGCGGCAGTCGGTGGTGAGCGTGCAGCTCGAGAACACCCGCGTGCGCGCGCCGTTCGCCGGCACCGTCATCCGCAAGCTCGCCGAGGTCGGCGAGATGGTCTCGCCCTCGACGGCGGCGGGCATCGTCACCATCGCCACGCTCGACGATCTCGAGGTGCAGGCCGACGTCTCGGAGTCGCAGTTCTCGAAAGTGAAAGTGGGAACGCCGACGGAGATCCTGCTCGACGCGTTTCCCGACAAGCGCTTTCGCGGCGCGGTGAGCGAGATCCGCCAGTCGGTGGATCGCGCCAAGGCGGCGGTCACGGTGAAGGTGCGCTTCAGCGACGACTCGAAGGGCGTGCTGCCGGACATGGCGGCCAAGGTCAGCTTCCTCACCCACGCGCTCGACGAGCAGGCGCTCAAGGCGGCGCCCAAGCTGGTCGCGCCGGCCGACGCGATCGCGCGCCGCGACGGCGAGCCGGTGCTGTTCACCGTCGAGGACGGGCACGCGCGCCAGCAGGCGGTCAAGCTCGGCCCGCAGATCGGCACGCAGATCGAGCTCGTGTCGGGCCCGAGCGCCGGCACGCAGGTGATTCGCAATCCGACCTCGGAGATCCGCGACGGGTTTCCGATCAAGGAGAAAAAGAAATGAGCGACAGCGAGGCCGCGCCGCCGGAGAGCGCCAAGAAGGCGAACGGCGGCAAGGCCATCATCAAAGTACGCGGCGTGCGCAAGGTGTATCAGCGCGGCAAGCAGGACATCCCGGTGCTCGAGGGGATCGATCTCGACGTGCCCGAGGGATCGTTCGAGGCGCTGATGGGCCCGTCGGGCTCGGGCAAGACCACGCTGCTCAACTTGATCGCCGGCATCGATCGGCCGACGTCGGGCACGCTCGACGTCGCCGGCACCGACATCACGCGGCTGTCCGAGGGCGACCTCGCGTCGTGGCGCGCGCGGCACATCGGCTTCATCTTCCAGTTCTACAATTTGCTGCCGGTGCTGACGGCGTTTCAGAACGTCGAGCTGCCGCTCTTGCTCACCAACCTCGGCAAGGCGGAGCGGCGCAAGCGCGTCGAGACCGCGCTGCGCGTCGTCGGCCTCGAGGAGCGCATGGACCACTACCCGCGCCAGCTCTCGGGCGGGCAGGAGCAGCGCGTGGCGATCGCGCGCGCCATCGTCACCGATCCCACCATCATCGTCGCCGACGAGCCGACCGGCGATCTCGATCGCAAGAGCGCCGAGGAGGTGCTCAAGCTCCTCGGCCTCCTGCACACCAAGTTCAACAAGACGATCGTGATGGTCACGCACGATCCCGCCGCGGCGCAGGCCGCCGAGATCGTGCGCCGCCTCGACAAGGGGCAATTGGCCGCCGATCAAACCGCGGGACCGTTCCGGTAGGCCATGTCGTTCCTACTGCTGATCGTCAAGAGCGCCTTCCGCAACCGGCTGCGCACCACCCTCACCGCCGTCGGCGTGGCGATCGCCATCGTCGCCTTCCTGTTCCTGCGCACGTTCATCTCGGCGTGGTACGCGGGCGTCGAGTCGTCGTCGTCGGATCGCATGGTGGTGCGCAACAAGATCTCGATCATCTTCCCGCTGCCGATCGCCTACCTCGACAAGATCAAGCAGGTGCCGGGCGTCGAGGAGGTGACGTACCAGAACTGGTTCGGCGGCATCTACATCGACGAGAAGAACTTCTTCGCGCAGTTCGCCTCCGACGACGGGCTGTTCAAGCTCTACCCGGAAGCGACCACGCCGCCCGAGCAGATGCAGGCGTACATGAACGATCGCACCGGCGCGCTCGTCGGGCAGCACCTGGCCGAGAAGTACGGATGGAAGATCGGCGACACCGTCACGCTCAAGGGCGCGATCTATCCCGGCGACTGGAAGTTCACCATCCGCGGCATCTACACGTCGACGTCGAAGACCTTCGACGTGTCGACGATGTTCTTCCACTGGAAGTATTTCAACGAGGCGATCCCCGAGCGGCTGCAGAACCAGATCGGCATCGCCATCGTGAAGATCAAGAGCGGCGTCGACTCGGCGCAGGTGGCGTCGGCGATCGACAAGACGTTCGTCAACTCGCTCGCCGAGACGCGCACCGAGAGCGAGAAGCAGTTCCAGCTCGAGTTCATCTCCATGGCGTCGGCGGTCATCGACGCCATCCAGGTGGTCTCGTTCGTGGTGCTGATCATCTTGATGCTGATCCTCGGCAACACGCTGGCGATGGCCACGCGCGAGCGCACCACCGAGTACGCGGTGATGCGCGCCATCGGGTTCCGCCCGGCGCACGTGGTGTGGCTGGTGCTCGGCGAGGGGTTCGTGATCGCGGCGGTCGGCGTCGCGCTCGGCCTGGCGATGGCGGCGCCGGTGCTCAAGACGTTCGCGCAGATCTTCGAGAAGCAGCTCGGCGCGTTCCTCGGCTCGTTCGATCTCGATCCGAAGGTGATCGCGCTGGCGGTGGCGGTGGCGCTCGGGCTCGGCATGCTGGCGTCGGTGATCCCGGCGTGGCGCTCGGGGCGGCTCAAGATCGTCGACGCGCTGCGGAGGATCGAATAATGGCCAAGCTCATCCAGATTGGCACCTACGTCGTCGGGTCGCTGATCGTCTTCGGGCTGATCGCGATGGTGCTCGGGCTCGTCGGCTCGGCGCTGGCGATCGGCGCCATGTCGGTGACGCTGCTGGTGCGGCGCGACTGGGTGCCGCTCGTCTACAACGTGCGATCGCTCGGCGTGCGCAAGTGGACCTCGGCGCTCACCGCCGCGGGCCTCGCGCTCGTCGTCTTCGTGTTCGCCGTCGTGCTGATGCTGACGTCGGGCATCCAGCACACGCTCAGGACCACCGGCTCCGACGAGAACGCCAAGGTGATCCGCAAGGGATCGCAGACCGAGGTGCAGTCGGGCGTGACGCCGGATCTGCTGCGGCTGGTCTCCGCGTCGCCGGGGATCGCGCCGGGCAAGGACGGCCAGCCGCTGGCGTCGCCCGAGCTGGTGGTGCTGATCTTCGCCGAGAAGTCGAACGCCAAGGACGACACCGAAGGCTCGAACGTCAACGTGCGCGGCGTCGGCGCGCGCGCGCTCGAGCTGCATCCGCCGGCGCACCTCGAGGGGCGGATGTTTCAGCCCGGCACGTCGGAGATCGTGATCGGCAAGGGGCTGGTCGGGCGCTTCAAGGGGATGCGGCTCGGCGAGTCGGCGCGGTTCGCGCGGCGCGACTGGCAGGTGGTGGGCGTGATGGATCAAGCCGGCTCGGGCTACGACTCCGAGGTGTGGGGCGACATCGAGCAGTTCGAGGACGCGTTCGCGCGCCGCCCGACGTTCTCGTCGGTGACGGTCAAGCTCACCAGCCGCTCGGCGTTCGACGAGCTGAAGAAGCACATCGAGGGCGACCCGATGATGAATTCGCTCGAGGCGCGGCGCGAGAGCGAGTACTGGGCGGCGCAGTCGGAGAACTTCTCGCTGTTCGTCAACTTCCTCGGCATCTTCGTGGCGGTGATCTTCGCGTTCGGCGCGGTGCTCGGCGCGATGATCACGATGTACGCGCAGGTCGCGGCGCGCACGCGCGAGATCGGGACGCTGCGCGCGCTCGGCTTCCGGCGGCGCGCGGTGCTCGTGTCGTTCGTGATCGAGTCGGTGCTGCTCGGGCTCGGGTCGGGCGGCATCGGCATCGCCGCGGCGTCGGTGTTCCAGTTCTTCTCGTTCTCGACGATGAACTTCCAGTCGTTCAGCGAGGTGACGTTCCGCTTCCACCTGACGCCCGGCATCGTCGTCGCGTCGTTCCTCTTCGCCGCGCTGATGGGCTACGCCGGCGGCCTGCTCCCCGCGATGCGCGCCGCCCGCATGCCGATCGTCCAAGCCACCCGCGGCGGCTGAGCTACTCCATCAACTGGTACGAGCGGTAGACCGGCTTGTCGGCCGGGGCGCCGTCGATGCTGACCTTCGACTTCGCCACCGACTTGCCCTTGTTCTCGACGGTCTTGGAGCCCTTCGGCGCGGCGATCGCCTGCTCGCTGGCGTCGTCGGCCTGCTTCATGAACGCGCGGATCTCCGGCGCGGCGGGCGGCGGCGACGGCTTCGCCGCCACCGGCACGTCGGCGACCGAGACGAACAGCGAGTCGAGCAGCTTGTCGCGATACGCCGCGAACAGGTTGGCGTCGGCGAAGATCTCGACGGTGGTGACGCGCCCGTTCACCGCCGCCACCACGCCGATCATGCGCTTCGCCTCCGGCAGCTTGTCGAGCGCCGCGCGGAGGTGCTCGCGATACGGCTTCACCGCCGCTTCGCCCTCCGGCCCGGTCGCCAGGTTGCGGTACGTGCCGGTCGAGTTCTCGACCTTGAGCGCCGCGTTCTTCTTCGCGACCTCGTCCCACACCGCCTGCTGATTGGACTCGAAGCGCGCGCGCAGCCGCGCCTTGCCGTCGACGATTCCGCCCGACGCGGTGAACTCGCCGTGTCCGCTCCAGCGCCCGTGCTCGACGCAGAACACCTCGAGCGACATCTCCTCGTGCGCCGGCAGGATCGTGTCCTTGCCGAGGATGCGATCCTGCTGCCCGCCGAGGATCACCTCGCCGCCGAGCAGGAGCAGCGGCTTCGCCGACAGGTTGGCGACGGTCACGCGGTTCACCTGCGCGCCGCCCTTGTCCTCGGTCACCTTCACCAGCCTGGCCTTGAGCCCGTCGGCGAGCGTCAGGTACTGCGTGGTGTCGACCGGCGCGGCCGCCTGCTGCACGACGGGAAAGATGGTGAGCTGCTTGAATTGAATGGGCGCCAATACTTTTTGTCCCGGCGCCAGGTCGAACGCGCCGCCCTCGGCCAGCGCGGCGGAGGGAAGCGCGGCGAACAACGAGCACACCACGAGCCGGCGAGCGAGCATGCGTCACCTCGGGGAAACGTCCCCGACGATCCAACGCAGCCGCGCCGCCGAACGATCTAACCGCGAAAAACGCGGCGAGCTAGAGGAGCCGCGTGCGAATCGGCGCGCCGGCCTTGATGGTCTTGGTCACCGGCGTCTTCTCGACGATGTCGGCGATGCGCGCCCGCTGCTCTTCGGAGAGCGGCGCGCCGAACGACACGTCGCGCTCGATCTGGTCGCCGCCGTCGTGCGTCTTCGAGAGGCGCAGCACGACGTGGATGCGCCCGAGCGCCCAGCCCTTGCGCTCGGCGTACATGCGCAGCGTGATCGACGTGCACGCGCCGAGCGCCGCGAGCAAGAGGCCGTACGGCGCCGGCCCGGTGTCGGTGCCGCCGCCCTCCGCCGGCTCGTCGGCGGTGAGCGCGTGCCCGCCCGACTCGATGCGCTGCGCGTAGCCGTTCTCACTCTCAACCGTCGTGGTCGCGATCAGCGCCATGCGCGCTCCCTCCCTGCGGCAATTTGCCGCTGCGTCATTTTGCCGGCAGCGGCACGAAGTCGGTCTCGTCGCCCGCCACCTTGGCGAAGCGCCCGCTGCGCCAATCGTCCTTGGCCTGCTCGATGCGCTCGCGCGAGCTCGACACGAAGTTCCACCACATGTGGCGCGGTCCGAGCGGCGCGCCGCCGAGCAGCATCACCCGCGCCGCGCGCTCGGCCTTGAGCACCGTCTCGCCGCTCGAGAACACCGCCAGCCGCCGCGGCTCGAGCCGCTCGGCGCCGACGCCGACCACGCCGTCGACGAGATAGGCCGCGCGCTCGGCGTGCTCGCTCGGCGGCGGCAGCGCCAGCGACGCGCCGGCGTCGAGCGCCACGTCGGCGTAGAACAGCGGCGACAGCGTCGCCACCGGCGCGCGCACGCCGAACGCCGAGCCGGCCAGCACGCGCAGCCGCACGCCGCCCTCCTCCGCCGCCGCCATCGCCGCAGGCGGCACGTGCTCGAACGACGGCGCGCGCTCCTCGTGCTCCGCCGGCAGCGCCACCCAAAGCTGCAGCCCGTGTATGCGCGGAGCGCGCGCCCACTCCTCCACCGCCGCGCGCTCCGAGTGCGCGATGCCGCGCCCCGCGGTCATCCAGTTGATCGCCCCCGGACGGATCGCCTGCCGCGTGCCGAGGCTGTCGCGGTGAACGATCTCCCCCTCGAACAGGTACGTCACGGTGGCGAGCCCGATGTGCGGATGCGGCAGCACCTCGACCGCGTGCTCGGCGGGTCCCATGTGATCGAGCAGCACGAACGGCCCGACGCTGCGCGCCTGCCGCGTCGGCAGCACCCGCCCGATGGTGAACCCGCCGAGGTCGCGCGCTCTCGCTTCGATGACGATCATGCCAGGCGTCCCTCCTGGAAGTCTCGCACGGCTTGCCGGATCTCCGCCTCGGTGTTCATCACGAACGGCCCGTAGCGCGCCACCGGCTCGTTGAGCGGCTGGCCCGCGAGCAAGAGCAGCCGCGCGCCGTCCCCCTGCGGCGCGGCCAGGCGCACGCTCGGCGTCGCGCCGAGGATCGCCAGCTGTCCGTCGCGCACTTCCTGGCCGTCGATCTCCGCGCGCCCCTCGAAGACGTAGACGATCGCGCGCTGCCCGTCGGGGATCGGCTGCTCAAGCGACGCGCCCGACGAGAGCCGCCAGTCCTGGTACGTGATCGGAATGCGCGTGTCGATCGCCGCGCGCGCGCCCAGCGCCTCGCCCGCGATCACGCGCACGCGCGCCAGCCCGTCGCTGCTCGCCGCCTCGGGGATGCGCGCCGCCGGCACCTCCTGGTAGCGCGGCGCGATCAGCTTGTCGCGCGCCGGCAGGTTGACCCACAGCTGAAACCCGTGCACCCGCCCGCCCTGCTCGCGGATGCGCTCGGACGGCATCTCGGCGTGCACCACGCCGCGCCCCGCGGTCATCCACTGCACGTCGCCGGGCGCGATCGCGCCGCGGTGGCCCGCCGAGTCGGCGTGCTCGAACTCGCCCTCGAGGATGTACGTCACCGTCTCGAAGCCGCGGTGCGGATGATCGGGCGCGCCCACCGCCTCGCCCGGCCGGTAGTCGACCGGGCCCATCTCGTCGAGCAGCAGGAACGGATCGACCAGCTCGAGCGCCCGCGTGGGGAACGGCCGCCGCACGACGAAGCCTCCGCCCTCCCGCTGCCGGTGCGCCGTGACGACGCGCTGAACCTTGGAGCTCATGGTCACACTTCCTTTCTGACAGCTACTATCTTTTGGAAAGTCAATCTAAGACGTCACTACCTTTTTGCAAGTTACTAGCTATAATGTAGTGACGATGAGCAAGCCCGTCGACCCGACCTGCAAAGCCTATCAGAAGGCCATCGACGTCCTGGGACGCCCGTGGACCGGCCTGATCCTGGCGCTGCTCCAGGACCGCGCGCTGCGCTTCGGCGAGCTGTCGGCCGAGGCGCGCGGCGTCGGCCCGAAGATGCTGGCGACCCGCCTCAAGCAGCTCGAGGCGCGCGGCATCGTCGGCCGCCGCGTCGTCGAGGGGCCGCCGGTGCGCGTGGCCTACGAGCTGACGCAAAAGGGCCGCGCCTTCCGCCACGTCGCCGCCGCGCTCGAGCGCTGGGGCCGCGAGCTGGTCTGAGCCGCGGTTCGTGAGCCCGGCCGCGCGCCCCGCCGCGCGCCTCTATTCGCGCCTCTATTAATGATGCGCTACCAGCGCCCCTGGATGTTCTTCATGAAGTCGTACGGGTACCCCGGCTTGAAGTCGCTCGCCTCGTCCAGCCGCTTGACCGCCGCGTCCGGCAGCTTGATCTCGCCCGCCTTCAGGTTCTCGTCGAGCTGCGCCACCGAGCGCGCGCCGAAGATCACCGACGTCACCTGCGCCCGCTGAATCAGCCACGCCAGCGCCACCTGCGCGTAGGTCGCGCCGAGCTCGCTCGCCACCGCGTCCACCGCCTGGAGGATCGCCCAGTGCCGCGGCGTATCGAACCGCTTGAGCGCGTCCTGCCAGCGCGTGAGCCGCGCGCCCTCGGGCGGCGGCTGCTGGTGGCGATACTTCCCCGAGAGAAACCCGGCGGCGAGCGGCGACCAGGGCAGGATGCCGAGCCCGTGCACGCGGCTGAGCGGCACGTGCTCGCGCTCGACGGCGCGCTCGGCCAGGCTGTACTGCACCTGCAGCGTCACGAAGCGCTCGAGGTGCGCCACGCGGCTGGTCCACAAGCTATCGGTGAGTCGATACGCCGCGTAGTTCGACGCGCCGAGGTACAGCACCTTGCCCTGGCGCACGAGATCGTCGAGCGCGCGCAGCGTCTCCTCCTCGGGCGTGTCGAGATCCTGCATGTGGATCTGGTAGAGGTCGATGCGATCAGTGCCGAGGCGCTTCAAGCTGTCCTCGACGGCGCGCAGGATGCGCAGCCGCGACGCGCCGGTGCCGTTCGGCCCGGTGCCCATGCGAAAGCGGCACTTGGTCGCGAGCACCACCTCGTCGCGCCGCCGCGAGTGCGCGAACCACTTGCCGATCACGCGCTCCGACAACCCGTCCTGCCCGTAGACGTCGGCGGTGTCGATGAAGTTGCAGCCCGTCGAGACCGCCCGGTCGAGGATGGCGTGCGCGGTCTCCTCGTCGCAGCCGACCTGGTGCATGAACGACTTCTCGTCGGCCTCGCCGAACGTCATGGTGCCGAGGCACAGCGTCGAGACCTTGACGCCGCTCGCGCCGAGCGTGCGGTATTCCATCTGATCCTCCTCGCGGGATGGTCGGTGTAGGATGCCGAAAACGGGGGATGGAGTCACTCATGGCCGAGATCAATCCATACGCGCCGCCGGAGACCGATCACGTCGAGCCGCCGCCGAGCGAGCCGCCGCCGCTCAAGCCGCGCGCGTTCGCCGGCGAGATCACGCGCGGCGCGCGCATCGCCGGCGCGTGCCTGATCGTGAACGCGCTGCTGGTGTTCGCCGAGAAGATCTTCGTCAAGGACTCGGGCGGCGGCGCGTCGGTGGGCATCGCGCCGATCATCGATCTGGTGATCGGCGGCGCGCTCGCGGCCGGCCAGGGCAAGTACCGCACGTGGGCGCTGGTGCGCTGCGTGCTCGGCGCGCTGGTGTTCGGCGCCCTCTCGCTCTCGGGCGGCGATATGATCTCGTTCGGCCTGCAGCTCGCGGTGTCGGGCGCGCTGATCGCGCTGCTCGTCGGTGATCCCGGCCTCGCGCGCACGATCGTGGCGACCGTGGTGTTCGGCCTCTATGTCATCGTGTGCGTGCTGGGGCTCGTGGTGCTCACTTCGCAGGGCGGTTGAGCGCGTTCTTCGCCACGTGCGCGAAGGGGTTGGAGCCGCTGGTCGCCGGCGAGCTCCGCGCGCTCGGCGCGTCCGCCGTCGAGGAGCGGCGCGCCGGCTGCGCGTTCGAGGGCACGCTCGCGGTCGCGTACCGCGCGTGCCTGTGGTCGCGCGTGGCCAACCGCGTGCTGCTGCCGCTCGCCACCTTCCCCTCCGCCGACGGCGATCAGCTCTACGCCGGCGTGCGCTCGATTCACTGGGGCGATCACCTGAGCGCGCGCGAGACCATCGCCGTCGAGTTCACCGCCACCGCCGACGCCGCCGTCTCGCACACCCACTTCGGCGCGCTGCGCACCAAGGACGCGATCGTCGATCAGCTGCGCGACGAGACCGGCGCGCGCCCGTCGGTGGACGTGGCCAGCCCCGACGTGCGCGTGCACATCTACCAGCACGGCTCAGGCGCCACGTGCAGCATCGATCTCTCGGGCGACAGCCTGCACCGCCGCGGCTACCGCGAGCCGGGCGCGCCCGCGCCGCTGAAAGAAAACCTCGCCGCCGCGCTCTTGCTGCTGGCGAATTGGCCCGAACGCGCGCGCGCCGGCGAGCCGCTGATCGATCCGATGTGCGGCTCGGGCACGCTGCCGATCGAGGCCGCGCTGATCGCGCTCGATCGCGCGCCCGGCCTCGCGCGCGCGCGCTTCGGCTTTCACGGCTGGCACGGCCACGACGCCGCCGCGTGGACCGAGCTCGCCGGCGAGGCGCGCGCCCGCGCCGCCGAGGGCGAGCAGCGCCGGCTCGACGTGCGCGGCTACGACGTCGACGGGCGCGCGATCCACGCCGCGCTGTCGAACGTCGAGCGCGCCGGCCTGCACGGCCGCGTGCACGTCGAGCGCCGCCCGCTCCAGGTGCTCGCGCCCGTCGAGGATCAGCGCGCCGGCGTCGTGATCGCCAACCCGCCCTACGGCGAACGTCTCGGCGAAGCCGAAGCGCTCTCGCCGCTCTACCAGGAGCTCGGCGACA
>DASREC010000487.1:0-9462 GCA_035652295.1 Polyangia bacterium | reverse complement strand
TGGCTGTCGTCGCTGGTCCGCAGGTTCTCGACCGCCACGCCGACCTGCACGCCGAACCCCGCCAACAGGCGCGCCCAATATTCGTCGCGGTTCTCGACGAGGAACATCAGCGGACGCGCCGCCGCGCCGAACGGCACCGAGATGCGATCGGGCAGCGACGGCACCTTCGAACCCTTCACCACGTCGGTCACCAGCACCAGCGTGCCCTCGCTCGAGAGCAGCGACACGAAGCCGCCGACGCGCGCGCGCCACAAGAACTCGCCGCCGATGCCGAACGCGATCGGCGGCGCGCCGTTCGACTGGTGCTGCGGCTCGACGCCGATCAAGAGCGACGCCGCGATCGACAGCGGCCACGAGCGCGGCCGCTCGACGGCGACCAGCTGCTGCGGCGGCAGGTTCGGCGACTCGGCGAACCCGGCCCGCGCGCACAAGAGCAGCGCGATGACGATCGTGCGGCGCGACATTTTCCGACGGGGATACTACCGGAAAATCACATGGGGCGGGTGAGCTCCTGCCGCCACTCGCCCTCGCCCTTGAAGCCGAGCACGTTGTAGATCTTGAGCTCCTGCTCCTTGCCTTTGACGCGCACCGCGGGCAGCACCGCCGCGTCGACCTGACTGGCGACGAGCCGCATGGTGTTCTCGCTCAGGATGATCTCGCCCGCCTTGGCGACCGAGCACAGGCGCGAGGCGGTGTTCACCGCGTCGCCGATGGCGGTGTACTGCAGCGTTCTCGACGAGCCGATGGCGCCGGTGATGACCCGCCCGGTGTTGATGCCGATGCCGATCTTGATCGGGTCGTGCCCCTCGGCGGTGCGCGTGCGGTTGAACTCGCGCAGCGCCGTCTGCATGTCGATGGCGCAGCGCACGGCGTGCAGCGGCGCGTCGGGCATGTCCACCGGCGCGCCGAACAGCGCCATGATCTCGTCGCCGACGTACTTGTCGAGCGTGCCCTGCGCGCGGAACAGCACGTCGACCATCACCTCGAAATACTCGTTGAGCATGTGGACGATCTCGGCCGGCTCCTTCTTCTCGCTCATCGAGGTGAAGCCGCGGATGTCCGAGATCAGGATCGTCACCTCGCGCAGCTCGCCGCCTTTTTCCAGGTGCAGCTTGCCCGCGACCAGCTGCTCGACGAGGTTCGGCGACAAGAGCCGCTGGAACTGCGCGCGCGTCTTGGTCTCGCTCTCGATCTTCTTCGACAGCCGCGCGTTCTGGATCGCGACCGCCGCCTGCGACGCGATGCCGGTGAACATCTGCAGATCTTTTTCGGTGAACGCGTTGGTCGCGATCTGCGAGTCCATGTGCATGATGCCGAGCAGCTCGTCGCCGTGCAGCAGCGGCACGCACATGGTCGAGCGGATGCCCTGCATGATGATCGAGTGCGCGCCGGAGAACCGCGAGTCCATGGTCGCGTCCGACGACAGCACGGCCTTCTTGTTCTGCTCCACCTCGGCGAGGATCGACTTCGACAGGACGATCTGCTCGTCCTCTTTGCCCGCCTTGTGCTTGACGTAGCGGGGCGTGAGCTTGTGGTCGGCGTCGTAGAGCAGGATCACGCCGCGGTCGGCGGGCAAGAGCTCGAACGACTTGTCGAGGATGCGCGGCAGCAGCTCCTCCAGGTCGAGCACGCCGACGATGGCGCGGCCGAGCTCGTGGCCGATGCGCAGCTTCTCGTAGTCGCGCCGCACCGTCTCGACGTCGAGCTGCTTCTCGGGGAGGAAGTCGCGCGAGGCGGCGGCGTCGACCTTGTGCCGCACGATCGACTCGAGCGACGACGGGGCAATGGTCACGCGATTGAGCGACTCCTCGGCGTCGGTCTGCTCGACGAACTGCAGATGCGTCGAGCCGAGCACCAGCTCGTCGCCGTGCTTGAGCATGTGCTCGCCGACGCGGTTGCCGGCGACGTAGGTGCCGTTGAGCGAGCCGAGATCCTTGAGCAGGAAGCGCCCGTCGCCGGCGCGCAGGATCTGGGCGTGCTCCTTGGAGATGATGCGATCCAGGATCTGGATCGAATTGTCCGGATGCCGACCGATGGTGTTGATGGCGGCGAGCTCGAACTCTTGGCGGTGCTCGCCCGATGTGAGAATCAGCTTCGCCATGCGCGCTCGGTGGTCCTAAGCAACTCCTACGACGGCGAACCATTTTAACCGCGCCCGGCGCCCGCAGTAAAGGCAAAACTCCGGGGCGCGTCAGTGATTCTTCGTCGGTGAGTCCGACGCCGCCGCGCCGTGCTCGTCGCCGGGATGCTCGCCGGCATGGTCACCCGGGGGGGCGGGCATGCCGAGCAGCGCCTCTTGAAGCGCTTTTTCCGACTCTTTCGCCACTAGCGTGAGGACCACGTCACCCGACTTGAAGGTGGTGTCGCCGCGCGGCACGACGGTGCGCACGCCGCGCAGGATGGCGATGACGTTCGAGTCCTTGGGCAGCACCAGGTCGCGCAACGGGCGCTCGAGCACCGGCGAGCCTTCGTTGAGCGTGACCTCGAGGATCGCCGCGCCGCCGCCCTGGATCGACATCAGCGTCTTGATCTTGAGCGTCGGCAATTCGCGCTCGATCATGCCGCGGATCAGCGACGTCGACGAGACGGTCGCGTCGACGCCGAGCGCGCGGTAGAGGTCTTCGTTGTTCGGATCGGAGACGCGCGCGATGGTCTTGAGGCCCGCTTGCAGCGTCTTGGCGGTTTGACACGCGATCAGGTTGTCCTCGTCGCGGCCGGTGACGGCGGCGAACACGCGGCAGCGGCCGGCGCCGGCCTCCTCCAGCACGCCGGGCATCGAGCCGTCGCCGACGATCACCGGGCAGTCGAGGCGCGCGGTCAGCTCGGTGGCGATGCGCGGGTCGCGCTCTATCAGCACCACCTCGTGGCCGTCGGAGCGCAGCGAGCGCGCCAGGTGGAAGCCGACGCGCCCGCCGCCGGCGATGACCACGAACTTGGATTCGTCGACGACCACGATGTTCTGGCGCGGGCGGCCGGACGATTTTTTGCGGAGCGGCGGCGAGTGCGGCGCGGCCTCGCCGGCGGCCTCGCGGACTTTTTCGTGCAGCGCATCGATGGTGAAGCGCGTCGGGCAGATGGTGATCACGCCGCGCTCGGCGGTGACCTCGGCGCGCGACGACGCGTACACGCGCGCGATCACGTTGGTCACCTGAAAGACTTCCAGCGCGATCTGGCAGGTGACCAGGTTGACGTTGTCGTTCGACGTCACCGCCAGCACCACGTCGGCCGAGCCCACGCCCGCCTGGCGCTGCACCTCGACGTCGACGGCGTTGCCGGCGATCACCTTGGCGCCCTGAAGGCGCACCGCCCGCTGCACGCGCGCCGACTGGTTGTCGATCACCGTCACCGCGTGCCCTTCGGCGAGCAGATCGCGCGCCAGCGTCGAGCCGACGCGTCCGTAACCGACGACCACGACGTTCATTCGAAGACCTCCGGGTGCATGTCGACGATGACCTCGATGTGCGATTTGCGCAGCAGCTGCTCGGTCGCCTTGCCCACCGACTCGCCGGCCGCCAGCTGCCGCGGGTTGATGCCGAGCACCACCATACCCACGTCCTCTTCTTGCGCCACGCTGAGCACGCCGCGCGCCACTTCGCGCTCGCGCTTGAGCACCGTGCGCGCCGGCAGCCCGTGGTGCTCGATGATCTCGCGCGCGCGCTCCAGCACCTCGACGGCGCGCTGCTCGTCGGCGGGCAGCGACGTGGAGAGCGGCAGCGCGAGCGGCACCTCCATCACGTGGCAGGCGATGATCTCGGCGCGCTGCTCGGTGCCGAGGCGGCAGGCGAGCTCGACCGCGCGCTCGTTGTACGCGCTGCCGCGCACCGGCACGAGGATGCGCGTGACCGCCGAGACGCCGCGCATCGCCTTGGCCACCGCCGCGTGGATCTGCGCGGGCGGGTGCAGCATCCACCACAAGAGCCCCGAGATCGACAGCGCGAACACGCACGCGATGGCGATGCCGAGCGGATGCAGCGTCAGCGCGGGCGTCACTTCTTGGGACCCTTGAGCGCGCGCCGCACCAGCGCCACGCGATAGAAACCGTAGGCGACCAGCAGCACGCCGAGCACCAGCACCATCGGCGTGGTCGTTCCTTGTTTCAGGCCGCGGACGAACTGCGCGATCAGCGCGCCGCCGACGACGATGTGCGCCGGCGCGAGCGCGATGCGGATCTTGTCGCCCGTCGAGATCACGGCCGCCCTCGATCGCGCGCCTGGAGCGCGTTCTTGTACTGCTCGAGCAGATCGAACTCCTCGGCGGAGGTGAGCACCTCGATCTGCTCCTTCTCCCAATCGCGCGGCACCGAGCCGAGCACCGGCAGCTTCTGCGAGCGTCGATAGAAGAAATAGTAGATCAGCCCCGCCACCACCCACGCCGGCCCGGCGATGCGCCCGATGGCGTGCGTGTAGACGACCTCGAAGAAGATCATCGACACGCCGAGCATGCCGATGACGCCGAGGATCGGCACGCTCACCACCATCCCGTCCTTGCGCTTCCACGGCAGGTTGATCGGCATGCGGTACGGACGCGGCGTGTACGGATCGGCGAAGCGAAGCTTGATCAGCGAGACGAACACCAGGATGTAGCCGAGCGTCGCGCCGAACGCGTACATGTTGCCGAGCGTGTCGAGGATCTCGGGCGTGAACGCCGACAGCGACACCTGCAGCGCGCCGACGAGCGAGAAGAAGACGATCGTGCGCACCGGCGTTCGATACTTCGGGTGCACCTTGTCGAACCACGGCGTCACCAGGCGCAGCTGGCTCATCGAGAACGTCAGGCGCGAGGCGCTCATGATCCCCGAGTTGGCGCTGATGGCGAGGATGGTGAGCCCGAGGAACGCGGCGCACGGCCCGGCGATGAAGCCGATGAACGGGATGTTGTGCGCCAGCAGCGCCACCGGATCGTTGATGTTGGCCTTGAACGCCTGCCACGGCAGCACGCCGAGGCCGAGCGTGGAGAACGCCATGGCGAAGATGAACACGGTGAAGATGAGCGTGATCGACGTGCGCGGAATGATCGTCGCCGGCCGCCGCGTCTCCTGCGCGGCCTGCGAGATCGACTCGAGGCCGACAAACGAGATGATCGCCAGCGACGAGCCGTAGGCGAAGTCGTGGAACGAGAAGTGGGCCATCGTCTCGTGCCACTGCTGCGCGAGCAGCTCCGGCTTCCACGCGAACAGGAAGCCGAAGATCACGATCGACGACTCGGTGGCGATGTCGATGCCGCCGAGGATCTCGTTGAACAGCGACGACTCCTTGATGCCCCGCACGTTGAGCCAGATGAGGAACCCGATCAGCAGCAGCGCTTCGCCGGCGAGCACCGGGTCGTAGATCGTCAGCGGGCCGAGGTGCACGAGGTGCTTCACGTACTCGTGGCCGAAGAGGTACTTCCAGAAAAAGTTGAAGTAGCCGGCCGACGCGACCGAGAACAGCGCGATGTCGATCGTGTAGTCGAGGAGCAGCGCGGTGCCGGTGACGTAGCCCCAGAAGTCGCCGAGCCCGCGCAGCGCGTAGTACTGCCCGCCGCCGCCGACCGGGTACGCCGACGCCAGCTCGGTGTAACCGAGGCCGATCATGATGTAGACGAGCCCCGCGATGCCGAACGCGAGCGAGGTCGCGCCCTGCGCCGCCGCCATCACCAGGCCGAGCGCGGTGTAGATGTCCGCGCCGACGTCGGCGTAGCCCCACATGAACGAGCCCCAGACGCTGACGTCGCGCCGCAGCCCGACCTTGCCTCCCGCAGCGGGCGAGGGCGCCGCCCCTCCCGGAGGCTCGTTACTCATGATCGCGAACGTCTATCCCGGCGCGTCACCGAGTGTCAAGGGCACACGCCGATGGTGAACAGCGGCGTGCCGCTCGACGAGAGGTACGACTTGGTGCCGCAGGTGCCGCCGCCGGAGCAGTCGGCGTTGGTCTCGCACGCGGGTTTTTGCTGCGCGTTGCAGGTCTGCACGCAGTGGCCGCCGAGATCGTCGACGCAGCAGATGCCGCCCTCGCACGTCGTCGGGCCGCGGCAGTTGAAGCGCGGCATGCCGGTGCAGTTGTCGGTGCACGTGGCGTCGGTCGAGCCGACGCAGCAGACCTTGGAGCCGGAGACGTCGCAGGCGACGTTCGACGGGCCGCACGAGATGAGCGTGATCGATCCTTTGCCGCAGCCGGAGGTGAACGTGAGCGCGAGGGCGGCGGCGAGGAGGAGAGTTCGCATCGGCGGATTATCGCTCTTTGCGTGCCAGATGGAAGCGCGCGCCGAGCGAGAGCGAGTCTTTGTGATCGTTGGCGGGATTCGGCGCCCAGCGGCCGGCGTCGTCGAAGAGCTGCACGTCGGGCGCGGCCAGCGCGTGCACCGCCGGCGACGCGGCGAACTCGTCGAGGCTGATGCGCCCGTCGCCGTCGGCGTCGAACGCGCCGATCACCAGCGAGCGCAGGAGCGGGCGCGCCGCCAGCATCTGCAGGAGCGCGCCGTACGCTGCCGAGAGCGCCTGCGCCGGATCGAGCGCCGCGTGCAGCTCGCCGTCGAAGCCGTCGGCGCCGTCGGGCGTCAGCTCGATCTCGAGGCCGATCACGTCGAGCGCGGCCGGGTCGGCGCCGTCGACGAGCGGCAGCGCCACGGTGCCGCTCGCCGGCGCGAGCGTGGTGCGCGTGCGGTTCGACGTGAAGCGCCCACTCTCGAGCCGCCCGCCAATGGTCACCGGCTCGGCGTCGCGCGCGCCCTGCCACACGATCGCGGCGTGCTCGTCGTGCTCGAGCGTGGCGTCGTCGGTGAGCAGCGTGAGCGAGGCGTCGGCGGGCAGGCCGCTCGGGCCGAAGCCCTGGCCGTCGAGCACCTCGGCGATCGCGCCGAGCTGGTTGTCGACGCGCGCGTCGCCGTTCAGATCGTCGGCGAAGTCGGTGCGCGAGCGCGGCATGGTCAGCCCGTCGACGACGTAGTAGTGCGGGCTGCCGGTGAACGGCCCGGTCACGTCGGGCGAGGCGCAGCCTCCGGCGAGCGACGCGGTCAAAACGGCGATCCAAGCGAGTTTATCCAAGCGCACGGCGTGCCTCCTGCCGATCGCTTCAGCAAGGGCGGTGCCGCGCGGCGGGCCGCGCACTTCGCGCGAAAAAGTGATTCAGCTTCGACGGCGAGGTGTCGAGCTTCTGACGCCGCGCGCGGCGAGCGCCAGCGCGAAGACGACGAGCAGCAGCTCCGCCGTCGAGGACGCGCCGGGCGCCGCCGCGCAGCCGCCCTGCACCGTCGGCGGCGTGCCCGCGCCGTGCTGCGGGTCGCCGGGATTTTGCGGATCGCCGGGGTTGCCGGGATTTTGCGGATCGCCCGGATTTTGCGGATCGCCCGGATTCACCGTCGAGCCGCCGTCGCCCGCCGCCGGTCCGGCGAGATCGGGCGGCGCGACGTTGTCGCACGCGGCCTGCGGCTGCGCGGTCTCGTCGGCGCAGGCGCCGCCGCCGACGTTGATGGTGAACGCGGTGGTCGACGGGTAGGTCACGCGCGCGCCGGACGCGTCGCGCCCGAGCACGTAGACCGCGTGGCAGCCGGTGTCGAGGTTCACGTCGGCGAAGTAGGTGGCGTTGAGCGTGGGCGAGCCGAGCTCTTTCGTCATCGTGGTGCACGCGCCGTCGATCACCGCCGCGATCGTCGACGGCGCGCCGAGCGCGGGATCGGCCCACGTGGCGTAGATGCGATACGGCCCCGCGCCGCCGCCGATCGGCTTCGGCGCGGCGCCGGCGAGCTTTTGCGGAGCGGGCATCTCGAACCCGAAGTCGCCGACGTCGAACGTCGGCCAGCACGCGCCCGCGACGCCTTCGGAGTGGCCGAACCCGGCGACGCCGTAGCTCGCGCCGTCGACGATCTGGCGGTGCCCGTCGGCGCCCGCCGCCTCGTCGACCCAGCCGTCGACCACCGCCCACGGATCGCCGTAGCCCGCGGCCGCCACTTCGCCGCCGCCGCCCGCCGCGCGAAACAGCCCGATGCGCGCGAACGGATCGGTGCCCGCCGCGCAATTGCCGCACGTCTCGCACGTCTTGCCGCTGGTGCAGCCGCACGCCGGCGAGCCGTCGCAGCCCGACGTGCCGACGTCCGATTTCAACATGCACGGCGACGGGTGCATCAGCGGCGCGCCGCCTTTTTCCAACATGGTCGCGTGAAAGCGCGACGAGCGCTCGAGGTCGTAGTCGTTCACCAGCGGCGGCTGCGCCGGCATGATCGTCGACTGCGGCCCCTTCACCGTCGCCGGATCGGATCGCGCGCGGTTCGACGCCATGAACAGCGCGCGCTCCCACGGATTGGGAAAGCCGTTCTTGAGCTCACCCTCGGCGGCGCGCTGGGCGCCGATCGGGGGGAGCGGCTGACACGCGGCGAGCATCACGACCAGGGCGGCGAGTCGCATGCGGCCCGGAGTTGCCAGCGGCGTGCCCGCGCTCAGTCGGGCAATCTCGCCGGGTTGGCCGATTTTCGCGGTTTCTCGACGGGGATTCCGCTCCCACTGACAACCGGCGGTTGCAGCGCGATCAGAGCTTCAGGTAGCGCTTGACCTCTTCGACGACCTTCTTCGGCGAGATCGGCTTGGCGAGATAGCCGTCGCAGCCGGCGGCGAGCGCGCGCTCCTCGTCGCCGCGCATGGCGTGCGCGGTGAGCGCGATGATCGGGATCGCCTTGGTCTTCGGATCGGCCTTGAGCCGCCGCGTGCACTCCCAGCCGTCGATGCCGGGGATCGACAGGTCCATCAAGATCAGCTCGGGCCGCTCGGCGGCGACCTGCGCCAGCGCCGCCTGCCCGTCGGCCGCCTCCAGCACGCGAAACCCGGCGTGCGTCAGCATCCCCGAAAAAATTTTTCGGTTGTGCGGGTTGTCCTCGACGAGCAGCACGGTGTGCTTGGCGTCGCTCACTTGGGCCTCCTCGGTGGCGCCGTCGGGATGGGCGGCAGCTTGGCGGTGATGCGCGATGGCGGCGCGCCGCCCGGCGGCGGCGGCGGCGACGAGACGGGAACCGGCGGCGGGCGCGAAGCGGCGCGCGGCTCGGGCGGCAGCGAGAGCGTGAAGGTGGAGCCCGCGCCCGGCTGGCTCTCGACGGTGAGCGAGCCGCCGAGCAGGTGCGCGAAGCGGCGCGCGATCGCCAGCCCGAGGCCGGTGCCCTGGTACTTGCGCGTCGACGAGCCGTCCACCTGGCGGAACTCTTCGAAGATGAGCTGCTGGTGATCCTTCTTGATGCCGATGCCGGTGTCGCGCACCGCGATGCTGCAGCCGCCGCCCGGCGTCTGCGCGACGATCACGTTGACCGAGCCCTTCTCGGTGAACTTGATCGCGTTCGACACCAGGTTGGTGACGATCTGCTGCACCTTGGCGTGGTCGCTCTTGATCACGATCCTCGACGGGCAGCGCACCTGCACTTTGTACGGCCGATCTTTCGCCAGCGCATGCGATTCGGCGGCGACCGCCTGCACCACGTCGTGGATCGCCACCTCGGTGACGTACA
>DASREC010000486.1:0-8323 GCA_035652295.1 Polyangia bacterium | reverse complement strand
GAGATGACCTATCGGACGATCAAGCACGGCATGCGCGTCGAGGAGGTGCCGATCGTGTTCGTCGATCGGCGCGTCGGCCAATCCAAGATGTCGAAGAAGATCTTCCTCGAGGCGCTGACGCTGGTGTGGAAGCTGCGCCTCGGCAAGGCCAAGGCCGCCTGATGCCGGCGCGGGTCTGGATCGACGGCGCGCCCGTCGAGGCGGACGGCGCGCGCGTGTCGGTGTTCGACCGCGGGTTCCTCTACGGCGACTCGGTGTACGAGGTGTTTCGCACCTGCGAGGGGCGGCCGTTCAAGCAGCGCGAGCACCTCGAGCGGCTCGAGCGCTCGGCGGCGGGCCTCGAGATGACGCTGCCGCCGCGCGACGAGATCGAGCGCGCCGTCGCCGAGACGCTCGCCGCCGCCGCCGAGCCGGACGCGTACGTGCGCGTGGTGGTCACGCGCGGCGCGGGCGAGCTGGGGCTCGATCCGGCGATGGCCGATCGCCCGCGGCTGATCGTGATCGTGCGCGCCATCAAGCTGCCGCCGCCCGAGGCGTACCGCGACGGCGTCGAGGTCGCGCTCGTCGGCAAGAGCCGCTCGGCGCCCGGCGCGGTCGACCCGTCGGTGAAGTCGGGCAACTACCTGCAGAGCGTGCTGGCGGTGGCGATGGCGCACCGGCAGGGCGCGTACGAAGCGATCCTGTGCGACGGAGTGGGGCGCATCACCGAGGGCTCGTCGTCGAATTTTTTCGTGGTGCGCGGGCGGCGCGTGGCCACGCCGGGGCTGTCGGTCGGGCTGCTCGAGGGCATCACGCGGCGCACGGTGATCGATCTGTTGCGCGCCGACGGCACGGCGGTGGACGAGGTGCCGCTGTGGCCGATCGATCTGCGCTCGGCCGACGAGGCGTTCATCACCTCGTCGGTGCGCGGCGTGCTGCCGGTGGTGCGCGTCGACGGCGCGGCGATCGCCGGCGGGCGGCCGGGCGCGATCACGCGGCGCGTGCTCGACCTCTACGATCGCGAGCTGCACCGGGCGTGATGCGCTGGGCCGGCTACCTCGTCGGCGGAACGCTGGGCCTGGTCGCGCTGCACGTCGGCTTCCTCCTGCTCTACGATCCCGCCGACGCGGCGGCCGATCGCGCCGAGCCGGCCCGCCTCACGCGCGCGCCGTCGGTGGCGGGCGAAGCGACGCTGGTGTTCGCCGGCGACACCGCCGAGACCGACGCGTCCCTGCCGACGCTCGAGGCGCGCGGCTTCGAGTACCCGTTCTCGCTCACGGTCGATCTGCTGCGCGACGCCGATCTCGCCGTGGTCAACGCCGAGGCGCCGATCACCGACGGGGGCGATCGCTTTCCGGTGTACAAGGACTACGTCTACCGCGCGCCGGCGCGCTCGGCCGACGCGCTGGCGTGGGCCGGCGTCGACGTGCTGGCGCTGTCGAACAACCACTCGATCGACTACGGCGCGTCCGGCTTGCGCCAGACGATCGAGGCGGCGCAGCGACGGGGAATGGCCACCATCGGCGCGGGCGCGGACGCGGTCGAGGCGCGGCGCGGACTCATCGCCACCATCGGCGGCGTGCGCGTCGGGCTGCTGGCGTTTTGCGAGAACCAGTTTTTGTGGCGCGTGTACGTCGACCAGTTCGCGCGGCGCGGGCACGCGGGCGTGGCGCTGCTCTCGGAGCGCAACCTGCGCCGCGACGTCGAGCGGCTGCGCCCGCTGGTGGACGTGCTGGTGGTGCAGCTCCACATCGGCGAGGGCTACCAGCCGGCGGAGGCGCAGGCGATCCGCTGGTCGGAGCGCGCCGTCGAGCTGGGCGCCGACCTGGTGGTGAATCATCATCCGCACGTGGCGCAGCCGATCGTGATGCACCGCGGGCGGCCGATCTTTCTGTCGGTCGGCAACTACGTGTTCGGCACGCCGGGGCAGTTCGGGCACTCGCCGCCGGGGACGTTCGACTTCGGGATGATCGTGGTCGCGCACGCGACGGCGCGCGGGCTCGATCGCGTGGAGGTGGTGCCGCTCGCCGTCGACAACCAGCGCGTCGACTACCGCCCGCGCCCGCTCGACGGCGCCGAGCTCGACGAGGCGCTCGCCCGGCTGCGCGCCGCCTCGGCGACGTACGGCACCGACCTGCGGATCGAGCGCGGCCGCGGCATCGTATACCTTGAGGGTGCCAAATGAACGTGCCCACCTGGTTTCTCTACATGGGCGGCTTCTCGCTGATGGTCCTCGGGGGCCTGCAGATCCAGCAGCGCCCGCACGAAAAGGGCGACGGCTTCTATAAACGCTTCGTGAACGTCGGCACGATGTGGTCGCTCTGCTGCATCACCGTCGGCGCGCTGCTCGTCCTCATGGCCCTCGGCTGGATCGACCCGCACCTCACGTCGCCGCCGCCCAAGCTCCCGCGCCGGCGGTGAGCGTGGCTTTCCCGTCGAAGAGCGACTATTCTTAGCTCATGAGCGACGAGGCCCGCCAACTGCTCGAGGAGGCGCTTCGTCTTCCGCTGGCCGAGCGCGCGGACCTGGCCGCCGAGCTGCTGGCCAGCATGGACGGCGCGCCCGACCCCGACGCCGATCAGGCGTGGGCGGTAGAGATCGAGCGGCGCGCCCGACGGGCGATCCGCGGCGAGTCGCAGGGCCGCGACTGGGACGCCGTGCGCTCCGAAATCGAAGCCAAGCTCCGCAGGAAATGAGCAAGCGTCCTCGCTTCGACCGCGAAGCCGAGGAGGAGCTGCTCGCCGCCGCCTCCTGGTACGACTCGCAGAGACCCGGGCTCGGCGTCGAGCTGCTCGAAGCGATCGACGACGCCGTGGCGCGCGTCGCGGAGGCGCCCACCGCGTTCACGCCCGACGAGAACGCGCCGGCGCAGCTGGGCGTGCGGCGTTGCTCGCTCCGGCGATTTCCGTACAGCGTGGTGTTCGTCGAGCTGGCGGATGAAATTCGGATCGTCGCGTTGGCGCACAAGCGGCGCCGGCCGGACTTCTGGCGGGGCCGTCTCTAGGCGGCGAGGTGGTGGCGGCGGGCGACGACGACTTGATCGTGGAGCGCTTTGAGGGTGGCGATGGCGGAGGCGGCCTGCTTGCGCGCGATGGCGCGCACCTCCTCGACGAGCGCGGCGTTGACCGGCGTGGGCACGCCGAGCGCGGCGCCGCGGCGCACGATCTCGCCGTTCAAGAAATCGATCTCGGGCGGGCGGCCACGCTCGAGCGCGTACAGCATCGACGAGCGCATGCGCCGGTACTTGAGCCCCACCGCCAGCAGCACCGAGTGCTTGTACGCCAGCGACGGCGAGCCGAAGCTCATCGCGCGCTCCGCCTCGGTGATGGCGATCTTGTCGATGTCGAGCGTGCCGCCGACCGGCTGCACCTTGACGCCCGCGGCGCGCGCGACCTCGGCGACCTCGGCGAACACCTCGAGCGCCAGCCGGCGGATCGGGCGGTGCGACAGCAGCTTGCCGAGCGGCACGCCCCCGACGGCGCCGAGCGTGGTGGTGACGCAGTTGATGGCCAGCTTGGACCAGCGCACGCCGGCCAGATCGTCGACGACGATCGACGGCGACGCGTGCTCGAGCAGCCGCGCCGCCGCCGTCGGATCGGGATCGCTCGCCGTCGGCCGCCCGAGCGAGAGCCCGCCGCGCGACGTGCGCTGATAGACGCCGGGCTCGACCATGCTCGCGCCCCAGCCGACGACGCAGCCGATCACGCGATCGCCCATCACCGCGCGCACGCGCTCCTCGGGCAGGCCGTTCTGGCAGGCGACCACCGGCGCGTCGGGATCGAGGTGCGGCAGCGCCGAGCGCAGCGCCGCTTCGAGCGTCGTCGACTGCGTGGCCACGATCGCCAGGTCGTACGGCGCGTCGTGCTCCTCGAGCGCGAGCACCGGCTTGCGCGCCGCCGGGATCGACCACTCGGCGCCGTCGAGCTCGCGCACGCGCAGGCCGCGCTCGGCGATCGCGCGCGCCACGTTCGCGTTGCCGACGACCGGCGTCACGTCGACGCCCGCGCGCGTCAGGTTGGCGGCGATCACTCCGCCGATTCCGCCGCAGCCGATGACCGCAACTTTCATTTCACTCGCCTCCGACTTCGGGGCGGAGCCTAGCGGCAAACGCGCCCGCGCCGCAACATCGTAAACGTGGTTGAACCACCCGATCGGAGCCGATCCGCTCACGCGCGCGCGCCTCGTCCCCGCTTTGCGCGGTGCGCTACCAACGTGTTACTGTCGGAGCCAAGGAGCCCCATGTTCAAACGTATTATCGGGGTCGCGCTAGTCGCTTCAGCGATCTCCTGCTCGCCGACGACCCAGTCGGGCACGCGGCACGACCTGGCGGGCACCGGCGGAAACGGCGACGGCGGCGGCATGGGCGACGACGCCGGCGGCACCGGCGACGACGCCAGCATGAGCATGATGGCCGATCTGCTCTCCCTCGACGGCCCGCCGGGCATGGCCTACGACGATCTCGGCAAGAGCGACTCGGGCCTCTGCGCGCCGCCGATGATGGGCGCCACGTGCCCGAACCCGATCGCGGTCAACGCCGGCTGCGGCGCGGTCGAGCTGTGCGGCACCGACGGCACCGGCAACGGCACCGACGACAACTGCGACGGCGTGGTCGACGAGGGCTGCGTCTGCACGCCCGGCGACGTCAAGAAATGCTTCCTCGGCCCGCCCGGCAAGCGCGGCGTCGGCCAGTGCACCGACGGCTCGATGACGTGCCAGGGCGCCGAGTTCGGCTCGTGGGGCCCGTGCGGAAAATCGATCGGGCCGTCGGCGGAGGCCTGCGACAACCTCGACAACGACTGCAACGGCTGCGCGGACGACGGGCTCTGCTGCGGCGGAATCCTCAACTGCCCCGGCCCCGGCGATCCGCGCATCGCGCCGGCGCAGCCGTACACCAACGTCAACCTCAAGGGCGAGCTGTTCTTCGGCGGCTCGGCGGCGTCGTGGAAGTGGACCGTCACCGGCGGGCCGTGCGATCAGCTGTTCGCCACCACCACGGGAAATCCGCCGGTGCAGAGCTTCACGCTCACCGGCGCGAACACGCAGGACGCGGTCGTGCACTTCACGCTCTCGGGCGACTACACGGTGACCATGACCGTGGTCGGCACCGACGGGCAAACGTACACGTGCACGTGGGTGCAGCACATCATCGGCCCGGGCGTGCGCTTCGAGTTGTGCTGGGACCACACCGGCGGCTCGTCGGCGGGCGGCGCCGATCTCGATCTGCACGTGCACAAGTCGGGCACCACCACCGCGTGGTTCGGCGCGTCGCCGGGCAGCCCCAACACCGACGACTGCGACTACGACGACTGCAATCCCGACTCGTACAACTGCACGCCGTTCCCGCCGCTCGGCATCACCTGCCCGTCGGTGCCGGTGGCCAACTGGTACCCGCAGTCGGCGCTCGCCGAGTGCTCGGGCGCGCCCGCCACGCAGGGTGGCAGCACGTGGTCGGGCGACAACATGATGAACGGCAACTTGTGCCCGAACCCGCGGCTCGACGTCGACAACATCGACACCGTCGGGCGCCCGGAGAACGTCAACATCGACGCGCCGAAGGACGGCGACTCGTTCCGCGCCATGGTGCACTACTACGGGCAGGACGGCTCGACGTCGACGAACAACGTCGAGCAGCACCCGATCGTCAACGTCTACTGCGGCGGCACGCTCAAGGCGACGTATGGCCAGACGCCGAACACGCTCGGGCCCTGCCCGGGCGCGACCTGCTTCAACAAGGGGCAGGGCTGGGCCAAGGGCCAGATGTGGCGCGTCGCCGACGTGAAGGCGATCGTCACCGGCGGCGTCACCACCGACTGCACGGTCACGCCGATTCATCCGCCGGCCGCGCTCAGCGGCTACTACGTCACCACCAACAACACCGCGTTCTAGTCTCGAGCGCGTGCGCGGCGGGCCGCCGACGTTGATCTTCTGGGTGCTCGCCGCGGCGTGCCCGCTCCTCGTCGCGTTCACATCGCACAAGCTCTACGACATGGCGCGGCTGCGCGGCTGGATCGGCGCGGTGCGCGTCGAGCGGCAGGTGGTGCGCGGCAAGGCGCAGATCGAAGGCGAGCACGGGCCGGTGTGCTGGGTCTCGTGGACCGAGCGCGCTCCGACGCTGCCCGGCAACCACCGCAGCAACGTGGAGTGCGATCGGTGGCGGCGCCTGCAGATCGGCGCGCCCATCGAGGTGCTCTATCTTCCCGACCCCGACGGCGAAGACGATCATCCGTACCTGCGCGACGGCGGCATCTACGCCTCCGACGGCAACTTCGCCTTCGACCTGGCGCTGCTGGCGCTCGAGCTCGGCGGCTGCGTCTACTTCGCGCTCCGCCTCGTGCGCCGCAAACGCGACCGCGCTCCCATCTGGCCCGGCTGAATTTTCGCCGCGCGCTTCCGTCACGCTCGACATGTCGAGCGCGTGGCGCGGACCGCTGTTGCTGCTGATCGCGATTTCGGGCTGCGCGACGTCGCCGCCTCCGGTCACCGTCGACGCCTCGCAAATTCCCGAGGGTCTCAACTGCTACCCGGGCGCCGGCAAGAACGGCTGCGTCTGGCGTATGCGCAGCACCGTCGAGCAGGTGCTCACCGATGCATTGGCCGAGCGACTCCCGCGCGCCGGCTACCAGGCGCGCTTCGAATTGCTCGCGATCGATGCGTGGCGGCGCAACATGACCTACCGCTTCATCCTGCGCGATCCGGAAGGGCGCGTGCGCGTGTACGCCGTCGAGCGCCTGGAGCTACCGTACGAAAGCCACCCGCTCTCGTACTGGAACGCTCCCGCCCGCAATCTTCCCGATGGCGAATTCATGGAGCTGCTGTTCCACGCCGCCCACCGCCTCGCCGCTTTGGCCCACGAGATCTGACCCGCAGCGAAACGCAGCGCAGCGTCGTTCAGTCCGTTCGCTCAGACGGCGGCGAGCCGGGCCTGTTCGTCGGCGTGATACGACGAGCGCACGAGCGGCCCGGCCTCGACGTGGCGAAACCCCATCGCGTCCGCCTCCGCCTTGAGCGCCGCGAACTCGTCCGGGTGCACGTAGCGCGCGACCGCCAGGTGCTTGAGCGACGGCCGCAGATACTGCCCGAGCGTCACGATGTCGCAGCCGAGCGCGCGCAATTCGCGCAAGACCGCGCGCACCTCGTCGAGCTCCTCGCCGAGCCCGAGCATCAGCCCCGTCTTCACCAGCGCGCCGCGCCGCTTGGCGTGCGCCAGCACCGCGTAGCTGCGATCGTAGCGCGCCTGCACGCGCACCTGCCGCGACAGCCGCGGCACCGTCTCGAGGTTGTGCGAGAACACGTGCGGCTCGGCGTCGAGCACGGTGTCGACGTCGCGCGTCTCGCCCCGAAAATCGCCGGTGAGCACCTCGAGCGTCATCTCCGGGCACGCCGCGCGCACCTGGCGAATCGTCTCCGCCCAGTGCGCCGCGCCGCCGTCGTCGAGATCGTCGCGATCGACGCTGGTGATCACGGTGTGCCGCACCTCAAGCTGCGCGAGCGCCAGCGCCACGCGCCGCGGCTCGTCGGGATCCACCGGCTCGGGCCGTCCCGTCGGCACGTCGCAGAACTGGCAGGAGCGCGTGCACGTGCCGCCGAGGATCATGATCGTGAGCGCGCGATGGTTCCAGCACTCGCCGATGTTCGGGCACGACGCGCTCTCGCAGACGGTGTGCAGCGCGAGCCCGTGCACCAGCGCGCGCATGTCCATGTAGTTCTCGCCCGACGGCAGGCGCGCCTTGATCCACGGCGGATGGCGCGCCGGTCGCTCGTGCGCGGTGCCGGCGCCGATCACCGGCAGCCGCACCGTCTGCGATCGCGTCACCGGGCGCGTCATAGCACCAGCGCCATCGGCTTCTCGAGCAGCTTGACGATCTCGGCGAGCAGCTGCGCGCCGAGCACGCCGTCGACCACGCGGTGATCGCACGACAGCGTGAGCGTCATGCGCCGCGCGATCTCCACCTGGTCCTGCCCGCCGCGCTCGACGACGACCGCGCGCTTCTCGGTGGCGCCCACCGCCAGGATCACCGACTCGGGCGGATTGATGATGGCCACGAACTCGCGCACGCCGTACATGCCGAGGTTCGACACCGTCGCCGAGCCGCCGGAGAACTCCTCGGGCTTGAGCTTCTTGGCGCGCGCGCGCTCGGCGAGCGACTTGATCTCGTGCGAGATGGCGCCGACCGATTTGGCGTCGGCGGAGCGCACCACCGGCGTGATCAGCCCGTCGGGCAGCGACACCGCCACACCGACGTCGACGCGCCCGCGGCGCAGGATGCCGTCGGCGGTCCACGACACGTTGGCGTCCGGCACGCGCCGGAGCGCCAGCGCCAGCGCCTTGACAACGAAGTCGTTG
>DASREC010000485.1:0-4382 GCA_035652295.1 Polyangia bacterium | reverse complement strand
CGTCCTGCTCGTCGATGGCGATGGCGATGTGGCCGGTGTACTCGACGCGCAGCCGCGGATCGGGGTGCGCGCGCGCCACCACCTCGCGCACGCGCTCGAGCGTCTCGTGATCGCCGGCGGACGCGAGCCCGTCGCGCTTGCGCCACATCATGATGCCGAGCCAGTGCTCGCCGGCGTCGGCGGTCTCGTAGTAGGGCGCGTCTTTCGGCGGCGCCAGCTTTTGATCGAGCGAGGCGCGCAGCTTGCGCAGCTCCTCGTCGGGATCGCCGTCGAGATCTTCGATCAGCGGCGACGTGCGGCGGGCGATCACGCGATCGAGCAGCTGCTCGGCGCGCTCGAGATCGGGGAGCTCGGCGTAGAGCCACTTCCAGCGCGCGGTGAACGCCAGCGCCTCCGGATCGGGGCGCCACTCGGTCGACGTGAACACGTGCTCGCCGACGAGCCGCTCGAGCTCGGGGCGCAGCGTCTCGGCGAAGCGCCGGTTGAGCGCCTGGTCGGGGCCGTGCACGATCATGACGAGGTTGGTGGCCGACTTCTGGCGCGCGACCACGCTGCGAAACGCCACCACCGCCGGGTGGCGATCGGGGAGCAGCTCGGCGAAGTCGGTGTGCAGCTCGAGGCGCAGCGCGACGGTGAGCGCGGCGGCGGCGACGAGCGCGTAGGCGATCAGAAGCCGCGCAGCGCGCCGCTCGGCGAGCGCGACGTACCAGGCGAACGTGCGGCGAAGCATCCGGCCCGATCATGCACGAGATCGCGCCGCGCGGCGGTGATCCCGCGCGCTATCGTCGGGCGTCAGCCCTGGTGGTCGTGAATCACCGCCTCGAGGTTGTTGCCCTCGGGGTCGAGCACGAACGCGCCGTAGTAGCCGGGGTGGTACTCCTTGCGGATGCCCGGCTGCCCGAAATCTTTTCCGCCGGCGGCGAGCGCGGCGGCGTGGAACGCGTCGACGTTGGCCTTGGTGCCCGCGTGGATCGCCACGTGCGCCGGCGGCGCGGTCACGTCGTACAGCGCCAGCCACAGATCGGGTCGGCCGGCGCCGAGCCCGACGAACTTGCCCTCCCACTCCATCAGCACCGAGTAGCCGAGCGGCGCGAGCGCGGCGGCGTAGAACGTCTTCGCCTTCGCCAGGTCCTTCACTTTGATGGTCACGTGATCGATCGCCATGGGACCTCCCGGCCGCGGAGCGTACTCGATCGCGCGCGATTTGTTGACGGAACGCGGCGGCTCGATCCAATGGCGGGCATGACCAGAGCGATCGCGCTGCTGGCGCTGTGCGCCGGCTGCCAGGTGGTGCGCACCATCGGCACGGACGTGGACGGCGGCGGGGTCGATCTCGTCGAGAGCTGGATCGACGTCAAGCTGACGCGCAACAAAGTCGACCTGCTGTTCATGGTCGACAACTCGCCGTCGATGTCGCCCAAGCAGGCGGAGCTGAAGGTGCGCTTTCCGCAGCTCATGCAGAAGCTGGACGCGTTCGGCGCGACGACGCCGATCGACTATCACATCGGCGTCGTCACCTCCGACCTCGGCGCGGGGCCGTTCAACATTAATAGTGGGCAGTGCCATCCGGGCGGAGACGGCGGCAAGCTCCAGGCGAAAGGCGCGGCGGCCGATCCCAACTGCGGCGCGCTCGGCAACGGCGTGAGCTTCATCGAGTACGATCAGATCCACCGCGACGCGGCGGGCCAGCCGAGGACCAACCTGCCGGCGGGCGAAGATCTGCCGACGGCGTTCGGCTGCGCGGCGTCGGTGGGCGATGTCGGCTGCGGGTTCGAGCACCAGCTCGAGTCGGTGTACCGGGCGCTGCATGATCCGATTCCGGAGAACGCCGGCTTCCTGCGCGACGACGCGCTGCTGGCGGTCGTGTGGCTCACCGACGAGGACGACTGCTCGGCCGATCCCAACACCGATCTCTTCGACCCGAGCCCGGCGGGGGTGAGCAAGTACGGCGCGCTGCTCTCGTATCGCTGCACCAACTACGGCATCGAGTGCGACGCGCCGGGCACGGCGACCGGGCCGCTCTCGCTCATGCCGTACGGCGACTCGGGCGGTCCGCTCGCCGGCTGCGTGCCGGCGACGCAAGCCGACGGCGGCAAGCTGCTCGACGTGTCGCGGTACATTTCGTTCTTCACGCAGCCGAAGGCGAACGGCGGCGTGAAGATCGATCCGAACGACGTCGTGCTCGTCGGCATCAGCGCGCCCGAGGCGCCGGTGCAGTCGATCCTCGCCAACATCAAGACGGGCGCCGGGGCGTATCAGGCGTGCCCGGGGCCGATCGATCCGTCGGGCTCCGGCTGCGCGGCGGTGCTGCAGCACTCGTGCGTGTCGCCGGCGAACACCGCGTTCTTCGGCGATCCGGCGGTGCGCCTCCGCGCGGTCATCGACGCGACGCCGAATCCGGCGAACCGGCAGAACACGTCGGTCTGCGACACCAACTACACGGCGTCGCTCGACGGGCTGGGCTCGCTCATCACCGCGCAGCTCGTCGGCGGCTGCCTGCCCGGGCTCGCCGATCCGTCGCACGTCGAGTGCCTGATCGAAGACGTGACGATCAACAGCGACGGCACCACCACCGTCGCGACCATCCCCGAGTGCGTCACCGCCGGCGATCCGCTGCCGTGCTGGCGCGCGAGCGTGAGCCCGCCGTGCGGCGGCTCGCAGCTCACCATCGATCGCCCCGCCGCCGGCCCGCCGCCGAACACCACCGTCAACGCGCGCTGCCGCGCTACGTCCTGATCATCGATCGGTTGTAGTACGATGTCGCGATGGCGGACCCGACGCACTGGGTGGCGGGCAAGTACGAGCTGGTAGCGCCCATCGGCGAAGGCGGCATGGCGAGCGTGTGGCTCGGGCTCACGCACGGCGCGGCCGGCTTCACGCGCAAGGTGGCGATCAAGCGCATCCTGCCGAAGCTGGCGGTCGACTCGAGCTTCGCGGCGCTGTTCGTCGAGGAGGCGCGCGTGGTCTCGGAGCTGATGCATCCCAACATCATCCAGATCCACGACTTCGATCGCGACGCCGACGGGCGGCACTTCATCGTGATGGAGTGGGTCGAGGGGATCGATCTCGAGAGCTACGTGCGCTCGTTCGGCGCCGAGCCGACGCCGTGGGCGCTGGTGACCGCGATCGGCATCGAGGTGCTGCGCGCGCTGGCGGCGGCGCACGAGCGCACGGACGCGTCGGGCACGCTGGCGCCGATCATCCACCGCGACGTCAATCCGGCGAACATCTTGATCGGGATCAACGGCGTGGTGAAGCTGGCCGACTTCGGGCTGGCGCGCGCGATGGATCGCGTGAGCATGACCGCGCCCGGCGTGGTCAAGGGCAAGCTCGGCTATCTCTCGCCGGAGATCTTGATGGGCAAGCCGGCCAATCAGCGGACCGATCTCTTCGGCGTCGGGATCACGCTGTGGGAGGCGCTGACCAAGCGGCGGCTGTTCGGCGGTCACCCCGACGTGATCGTGCGCGTGCGCGACGCGGTGGTGCCGCCCTTGCGCGACGAGCGCGGCGATCTGCCGCCGTCGCTGGTCGAGGTCGTGCACTGCGCGCTCGCCGCCAAGCCGGAAGATCGCTTCGAATCGGCGGAGGAGATGCAGCGCGCGCTGGCGTCGATCCTGCGCGGGCAGCCCGAGCCCACCGACGCGCGGCCGCTCGGGCGCAGCATCCGCGAGGCGCGCGCGCGACTTCGCGAGGGCAAAGCATGAGCCGCTCGGTTAAACTGCCGCGAATGGGCAAAGCGCTCGCGCTCGTGCTGCTCGCCGGTTGCGCCGGCACCACGCCGCCGGCGGAGCATCCGCCGGCGAGACCAACTGCGTCGAACGACGCGAAGCCGACGGCCGCCGCCGAGCGCGCGCCCGATCCGCACGACAAGTGGAAGTCGCGCGCCGCCGACGCCGCGTGCGCCGAGAGCCTGAAGTCGCTGGTCGACGGCGCGCTCGACGCGTTTCACGGGCTCGCGCGCTGCGGCCGCATCGACGCCGAGGGCACGCTCGGCTCGTCGGGCGATCAGCCGAGCAAGTTCGAGCAATTCGGCGAGTACCGCGTGTACCCGCACGCCGGCGGCAGCGTGATGGTGTGGTTCCTCGCCGACGACATCCGCGTGATGCAGCTCCTCTACCCCAAGCTGCCGCGCCCGCTCAAGGCGCAGCTCGGCGAGCCCGAGGCCAAGGTGAAGTCGGAGCTGAGCCCCGAGTGGGATCAGTGGATCTACGCCAGCCGAGGTCTGACGGCGCACGTCAAGCGCGCGAGCGGCGAGGTCATCTCGCTGTTCGCCTATCGGCCGTCGACGGTGGACGCGTTTCTCAAGACCGACATCGCGCGCGTCTCCAAGAGCGAAGCGCCGCTCGAAGAGCTCAAGTAATCGACTCGGTATTGTGTGTCGG
>DASREC010000484.1:0-11010 GCA_035652295.1 Polyangia bacterium | reverse complement strand
CGGCGCGTACGGGTTTTGGTCGCTCATGATCCCCTCGTCAGTTGCGCCATAGTATCAAAACGGCGCTAGCCCGGCGACGACGCGGCGATCAGCTCGGGCGGGCGCGCAGCGAGTACAGCGGCGCGGCGGCGGCGGGAGCGGGCTCGCGGGCCTCGGCGTCGACGGGCTCGCGCGGGCGCGCGGCGACGGCGAGCGACAGGTAGCGGCCGTCCTCCTCGAAGATCAGGCCGGCGGCGACCATCGCGTCGAGACGCGCGCGCGCGTCGGCGGGCGTGAGCGGATGGCCGTCGCGCTCGGCCTGCGCGCGCGCCGGCTCGAGCCGCACGCCGGCGTCGCACGCCAGGTAGAGCGCGGCGTCGGCGCCGGTGAGCGTGTGCACCACCTGCTCGGCGCGGCGGCGATCGACGATCCGCACGAAGCCCGGCCCGCGGTACTGCCGCAGCGTCGGGCGCGCGCCGCTCTGCCACGCCTCGCGCCACTTGTGCACCTCGGCGATCAGCTTGCCCGCGTACTTGCGCGGATCGTCCGGGCGATCGTATTCGAACGCGAAGCTGTACGCGCAATCCTCGAGCGTCTGCGCGTCGAGCGACGGATAGATCATCGCATAATGCGGCAAAGGACCCTTCAAAGTTATTGCAAAGTCCGCCGGCCGCGAATGATAGGGGGCGAATCGGTCGATGCGGATGCAATAGGGATTTCCCGACGGTGGCGACAAATGGATCAGGTTTGGAATCTGCGCCGCCATGCGGTCGTACTCTTCAATCGGCTCGCCGGGAAACCCGAACAAGAAGTTCCATTCCGCGGCAATGTCGAGCTCCTGACACCACTTCAAGAAGCGGATGTTCTGCAGCGCGGTCGAGCCCTTCTTCATCAGCTTGAGGACCTTGGTGCTCAAGCTCTCGACGCCGCCCTGCACGCGCTCGACGCCCGACCGCTTGAGCGCGGTGATCTGCTCCTTGTCGAGGTTGACCTTGGTCTCGAGGAGGAACTCGAAATCGAAGCCGAGCGCGGTGAGCCGCGGCAGGAGCGTCTCGAAGTATTTCAGCTCGAAGATGTTGTCGGTGGCGTAGAAGCGGTGCACGTGGTGGCGGCGCGACAGCGCGACGATCTCCTCGAGCACCTGCTCGGCGGGCTTGGAGCGGTACTCGAGCGACGTGCCGTTCAAGCCGCAGAACGTGCAGTGCTGTTTTTCGCCCCACCAGCAGCCGCGCGCGGCCTCGATCACCAGGTAGGCCTCGCGAAACAGTCGCGCGCCGACGGGGTGCGAATGCAGATACTCGAAGTACTCGTCGTAGATCGGCTGCGGCACGTCGGCCATCGCGCTGTTGCCGGCGTCCTCGGCGGCGACGAACGCGCGCTCGCCGTCGCGCGCGCACAGCCCCGGCCGCTCCTCGAGCGGCGCGCCGTCGAGCAGCTTGCGAAAGACGTAGGGCGCCAGCTCCTCGGCTTCGCCGCGCACCACCACGTCGACGAACGGGAACATGCGGAACACCGCCTTGCCCATCGCGCCCTGCACGCACGCGCCGCCGAAGACGATGCGCAGCGACGGGTCGCGCGCCTTGAGCGCCTGTGCCAGCGCCGCCGACGCGGTGGTCTGGCCGAACATGAGCGTGAAGCCGACCACGCGCGGCTGGTGCGCCAGCACGTCGTCGGCGCAGCGGGCGAGGAACTCGGGCGCCCGTTCGCGCAGCGCGCGCGCCGCCGGCACCACGCGGTCCGCCTGCCAGTGGCGCGCGGCGAGATACGCCAGGTAGTCGTCGTCGGCCTTCCGCACGTCGTCGCCGAACAGCGACGGCAGGCGGAAGATCCAGTCGCCCACCATGCGGTTGTGGCCGTAGTAGCTGATCAGGTCGTACTGATCGATGCCGCCGTCGACGCCCAGCTCATCCGCCAGGAACTGCGTGAGCGCGACGTTGAAGTACTTCGCCACCGACGGGATCCCGGCGCGCGCGAGGATCGCCTTCACCGTGCCGATCTGAATCGACGGTTGGGTGACCAGATCGAACGGCATGGTGACCAGGACGACGGGATCCATCCCCGTCGATAGTACCTCAAGCGCGGATTACTGCGGGCCGACCTGCCACGTATCCTGGACGTTGCCGGTGGCCTGATCGTAGACGGCGACGTGAATCGTGTTGTCGGGGCACTGCATGACGGTGAGGTAGCCCCACCACTGTTGATTGGGATTGTCGAACGGCGCGCCGCCGAGTCCCATCACCACCGCGTGGTTGTCGTTCCACTGGTGCTTGTACTCGTGCGAGTGGCCGGTGAGGAACAGCGTGTACTTGTGCGACCGGACCAGATTGTAGATTTGCTGGAACGCCGGCTGGTCGGTGTTGCCGTCGGGGTGGTGCTTGATGACGAACGTGTACTTGGCGTTCGCGTCGGCGTCGGTGAGCTGGGTGGTGAGCCACGACTGCTCGGTCGCGTTCC
Organism: Polyangia bacterium; assembly: GCA_035652295.1. GTDB lineage: Bacteria > Myxococcota_A > Polyangia > Palsa-1104 > Palsa-1104 > DASREC01. Next base: position 8,577 of record DASREC010000484.1, on the reverse strand, counting down.
ACGCGTCGTCGGCGACGATCAGGAACACCGCCTTGCCGGCGTTGGTCTGCACGTCGAAGCGGTAGTACGCCGTGTCCGCGCCCGAGACCTGCTTGAGCGCGGCGAGGAACGCCGCCATCTTGAAGTCCGAGGTCTCGGCGCCCGCGAAGCCGCAGTCCTGCGAGTTGTACGCGTTCTCGCATTCGTGATTGCCCATGGTCATGAACACGGGCTTGCCGAGCAGCGCGGCGGCGTTGGCGTAGCTCTGCAGGTTGCCCTTGGCGGCGCTCGCGCTCGACGCCTCCATGTGATCGCCGCCGTCGATGGCGAACTCGACGCCGTTCGCGGCCATGCGCGTATAGATGTTGTTGATGACGCTCTGGAGCTGCGACGAGTACTGGCTCGTCGACGAGCTGTCGCGCGTGTCGCCGGTGTACCCGAAGTAGAGGCGATCGACCGTGCCGCCGGAGATCGAGACCGTGCCGCCCGCGGGCGGCGTGCACGGCGGCGGGGCGTCGTGCGTGGCCACCGAGCCGTCCTGCTGCGGCGGCGCGCCGGCCATGTCGGTGCTGTTCACGACCGGCGTCTGCATGCACGACTGGTTGTTGGGGAAGCAGCTCTGCACGGCCGCGCCCCCCGTGCCGGCGATGCCGATGCACGAGAAGTCCTGCGGACAACCGTCATCACAGGGACGGCCGCAGAACCGCCCGCCCGAGGCGTCCTCGAAGCAGGGATTGCCGCCGCACTGACTGTCGTCGGTGCAGAAGGCGCACAACACGTTGACCGCGCGGCCGCTTCCGGCCCCGCCGCACCCGGCGAGGATTACGGCGGCGAACACCATTGCTCTCATATCCAGGTCGATGTCACGAAAGCGTCAAGACCTTCACGAGAAAATACGCGGGCGGGATTTTGCGGGGCTGCGGGCGAGCGGCTAGTGGTGGGTATCGGCCCAGCGCTCGGCTTCGGTGATCTCGACGAGGGCGTGGCGCAGGTGCTCGACCGCGCGCTCGCCGTGTCCGCCGAGCGATCCGATGGGGCCGTGGTACTGCATCGCGTCCTCGATGTGGCGAATGGCCCACTCGATCTGCAGGCGCGCGTCGCCGAGGTTCGGGTACTTGACGTCGTCGGGGCGCGCGGTGAGCGGCGGCTTGGGCGTCACGACGCCGGGCGCGCCGGGCTTGCGGTGCGTCTCGGCGAACATCACCGCTTGATCGATCTCCACCTCGGCGGCGTTGATCGACTTCACCGCGTTGGCGCCGTGGCCGCCGAGCGTGCCGGCCTTGGCGTGGTTCGCCTCGGCCTTCTGCACGTGGCCCTTGGCGGCTTGAATCGCCTCCCACGACTTGACCAGGTTCGGATACTTCCCTTCGTCGGGGCGTCCCGCGCTCGCGCGCACCGACGAGAACAGCACCACCGCGGCGAGGGCGTACTTGCAAACGTTCGTCATCTGCTTCCTCCCAAATGGTTTGCGAATCGAAATCCGCGGCGGACATCCTAACGCGCGGGCGCGTGGCGCGACAAGATTGTTGCTCGAACGTCGCGCCGCCTTTCGAGAGCGGCCGTTACCGTGCGCGCCCATCACACGACCGGAGTCGTTCATGCGCGCTCGCTCGCTCCTGCTCTCGGCCGCCGTCGCGGCTTCGCTCTCGATCACGGGTTGCGGCAACACCGACGTGGCGGCGCCCGACGGCGCGGCGCCCGACTTCGCGCCGTCGCCGCCGTCGGATTTCGCGTCGGCGAAAGACTTCGCGACCGCCGCAAGCGATCTCGCCGCGCGCGCCGATCTAGCCGCGCCGCCGGATCTCGCCGTGCCTTCGGATCTCGCGCCGGCGAACGATCTCGCGCCGCCGAACGATCTCGCGCCGCCGAATGATCTGACGCCGTCGCAGGTGCTGTTCACCACGCTCGATCCCGGCGTCCTGCCGGCCGCCGTCACCATCAACCAGGGCACCGCCATCGGCCAGGGCGCGCTCAACGGCGGCACCCCGTCGACGCTCACCAACCTCGCCGCCGACGCCGCCAACACGCAGACCGTCACCAGCGCCACCAACCCGTTCTCGGCGACGGGCCACGTCCCCGACACCGCCGCCGGCTTCTGCGACTACTCGGGCGCGACGCCGAAGCGCGTCTCGTACGTGACCGGCGCCAAGTTCGAGACCGCCGCCGGCTCCGACCCGATGGTGCCGATGGCGCCGTTCTATTTCCCGCTGGTCTACAACACCACCAACACGCCGACGGGCAACGCGTTCGGCGGCCAGCCGCCGATCATCGGCCTGTTCGACTGGCGCCCGAAGGACATCGACGAAGCGCTGGTCGTCGCCGAGTCCGACGACAACGCCAAGACCTGGTACTTCATGCAGACGGTGCTGGAGCTGTTTCCCGACTACACGAACCCGGTGAGCGGCGGCTACTCGGCGGCGTCGACCAACACCGGCTGCCCGGCGGCGATCACCGGCACCAACGCCAGCACGACGGCGGTGAACGGCTCGACCGCCGACGACGGCTGGGGCCACGCCACGATCATCCAGCTCCCCGGCGCCGGCAACGTGAAGACCGGCCAGTTCCTCTATCTGCTCGATCGCGATCCGGCGAAGGTCGACGTCGCGCCGCTGCACGTCATCAACCTCACCGGCTCCTCCAACAAGTTCCCCATCTGGAACACCAACAACACCAACGCCGGCGCGAACGACATCAAGTCGATCTCGACCGCGCTCACCAACACGAGCGGCAGCGCCACGCCGGTGGTGGTGCAGGACTCGGTCGGGCTGCTCAACCCCGACGGCATCCTGGCGGTGTTCCCGACGGCGCCGGGCGCGGCCGCGGGATCGCCGGTGACCGTGCTCTACGTGCAGAAGATCCTCGACGGCGACTCGACCGGCGCGACCGCGCTGCCGACGGCGCAGCAGTGCAAGAAGGCGCCGTTCAGCGGCAAGACCAACCACGACATCTCCAACGTGCGGCTCGCCACCACCACCGACGGCGTTCACTTCACCGATCTCGGCGTCGTCTCCGGCCTCAACGATCCCACGACCGTCGACTACAACCGCGCGCGCTGGGTGAGCCCGCGCGGCACGCTCCTCGACGTGAACGGCGACGGCAGCGTGTGGGGGCTCTACTTCTCCGGCGGCAACTGCCTCGACGGCGACTCGGACGCGTTCCACTTCATCGGCTACGCCGAGTCGACCGACCGGCAGCATTGGACGGTGTTCAACGACATCAATCGGCCGATCGCGTCAATCAACACCATCACCACCAAGAACCAGCTCGACGGCGCGACGGTCACGGTGCCGGCGAACGCGCCGCTCGTCCCGACGCAGCCGTGGTTCGCGCAGCGCCTCTACGCGCCGACGGCGGTGCAGATCGACTCGACGCACCTGAGCCTGACGTTCGCCGGCTACGGCTCGCAGACGCCGAACGCCGACCTGCTGAACTATCGCCAGATCGGAAACGTGGTGCTCACGGTGAGCAAGCCGCTGCCCGCGGGCGTGCCGAACAACATCAACACTCATTAATAGAGGCGCGTTTGACAGCCGGCTCGACCCGGCGTATCGGTTGAGTCGAAATGAAGTCGTCGCAATTTGTCGTGTTCGTCCTGTTCGCCGCCGGCTGCTACAACCCCGGGCTCGCCACCCCCGGGTTCTTCTGCCACGCCGGCGACAATCCGGCGTGCCCCGACGGGCAGCAGTGCGTGAGCGGCCGCTGCGTCTCGCCGCACGGCGGCCACACCGACGGCGGGATCATGTTCTCGGGCGACATGAGCGTGAATGGGTCGACCGACCTGGCGCAGAGCGGCGGCTCGACCGATCTGGCGCACATGGTCTCGCACGACTTCGCGCAGATGGGCGGGCTCACCGGCTGCAACGGCTACGCGCAGTGCCTGCTCGCGTGCGGCAGCAACTCGAGCTGCCCGCCGACCTGCGACGCCAACGTCACCGCCGACGGGATGAGTAAGTTCCAAACCGCGCTCGGCTGCGGGCAGAACTACTGCATCTCGACCAGCGGCGAGTGCATGGTCGACTCGACCGGTACCATGCTGGTGGACCCGACGGGCGCGCCGCCGGGAACCTGCAACGCGTGCCTCAACGACGCGCTGGCGATGCTGTTCAAGTTGCAGTGCTCGTCGCCGTTCGCGCCCGACTGCAATCCGTCGCTGTGCACCTCCGACTACCAGACCTGCTTGAACAGCACGCCGTAAACGCGACGCGAGAATATTGAGCGGGGCCGCTCGTACCATCGAGCGTGAGGCTTCCTGCGTGCTGCGTGATCTGGATCGCGTGTGGCTGCGCGCACGGCTCGCCGTCGCAGGTCGCGAACGCGGCGCCGGCGATCGACGAGCACGCGGCGAGCGCGCGCAGCGACGAGGAGGTTCGCTGGACGCGTCCGCTGCTCGATCTTCGGCTCACGTCGCTGCCGCGTGAGCCGGTGCGCGCGTGGCGGCCGCAGCCGGTGCCGGTGGCCGCGCCTCGGCCCGAGTGGTTTCATCCGCTCGCGGGGCCGAGCCGCGCGCTGCCGGCGAACGACTCGCGGCGCTTCGGAGCGGCGCGCCCGCAGCCGCGGCCGGCCGAGTGCGAGCTCGGTCACTGCGGCGTCGATCTCGGCACGACGGCGGGCGAGCCGGTGTTCGCGGTGTTCGATGGCGTCATCGAGCGGATCGAGCGCGACGAGACGCGCGCGACCAATCCCGCCGACGCGCGCGCGGGGCGCTTCGTGCGCATCGGCCACGAGAACGGCACGATGGTCACGCGCTACCTGCACCTCGACTCGATCCGCGCCGACTTGAGCGAAGGCGATCGCGTGAGGGGCGGCGAGATGATCGGGCGCCTCGGCTCGACGGGAATCTCGACGAGCGGGCCGCACCTGCACTTCTCGCTCTCGCTGCGCGAAGGCGCGGCGGAGCGCTACATCGATCCCGAGCCGCTCCTGCGCAGTTGGCGATTGCCTTCGCCGGCGACGATCGAAATCGCGACGACGGCTACGGCTACGGCTACGGCTACGGCCACGGCTACGGCCACGCCCGCGACCGCGACGATCTCGCGCGTCGAGGCACGCGCGGAGGCGCCGCATTGGATCTGGACCGGCAGCGGCTGGCGCTGGAGCGACGCCGACGCGCGCTCGCCGACGTGGATCCCGCCGCACTGGATGTGGATGCGCGGCGGCTGGCTCTGGATCGCCGGCGCCGGTCCGTCGCCGCCGCACTGGCAGTGGCACGATGCCGGCTGGGTCTGGGTCGCCGGCGCCTGGCGCCAGCCCGGCTGAACGCACCAGTCGGCGGCGCTCGCGCGCCCGATCCGCGATACAATGACGCTCGTCATGAGTGGGGATCGCGCGTACGCCGCGCTGCTGGTGCTGGCGCTCGGCGCCGGCTGCCAGAAGCTGCCGTACGGCGAGGTGCTGGTGGTCGCCGACACCGACGTCGCCGTGCCCGATCAAATCGGCGCGCTCGAGATCGATCTCTACGACGAGAGCGGCGCGTGGTTTCAGTCGCGCCAGGTGGCGACGCTCGAGCGCGACGCGTGGCCGGTGAGCTTCGGCGTCTCGACCGACGGCGATGCGCCGAAGCGCGTGCGCGTGCGGCTGCGCGCGTTTCCCGACGGGCACGTGCGCGACTACCGCGGCGCGCCGTTCGCGCCGGTGCCGCCGTACGTCGAGCCGTCGACGGCGGCGAGCCTCGACGACCTGTGCAACGCGCCGCCGCTGCCGGCCGGCCAGGAGCGCACGCTGCGCTACGACCGCGTGCCGCTCACGCCCATCGTGTCGACGCCGAGCTGCCAGCTCGTCTCGGGCGGCGCGGCGGCGGCGGCGATCGTGCTGTCGGCCGACGACTCGTACCACTTCGAGGTCGTGCGCGCGTTTCCCGACGGCGCGCACAACGACATCGGCGGCAACACGGTTTTGTGGCTGCGCAGCGAGTGCTACGTGCCCGGCTCGCAAGTCGCGTGCAACGACGATCTCGACGCCGCGCACGGCGACCTGCTCTCGGGGTTCGACGCCAACCTGACGGCCGGCTCGTACACGCTGTTCGTCGGCGGCGTCAACGCCACGCCGGCCGACGTGACCATCAAGTGGTCGCGCACCGCCGACTGGAGTCCGGCCGCGCCCGACGGCGGCGCGACGACCGGCGACGGCGGCAGCGCGAACGCCGACGGCGGCGGCGCGCGCCTCATCATCAACGGCGCGGATCAAACGCCCGCCACCGAGCCGCAGCCGGGCGTCACCATCGATCGCGTGTTCGACGTCGAGGTCGAGCCCGGCACGCGCCGCACCGCCGGCGTGCTGCTCACCGGCGAATGCTTCGGCACGCCCGCCGATCTCGCCGGCGCGCGCGCGTGCGTCGCCACCGCCGGCCAGCTCGAGCCGATCGCCACCGCCGCGCTCACCGACGGCATCGATCGCGGCGCGCCGACGCTGGCCGGCTCCTGGGCCGCCGCGCAGCCGCAGCCGTGCACCGCCACGCCGCGCGCCGCCACCACCGCCGCCGACGGCGCGCCGCTCTACGACGACGAGGTCTGCGTCCCCGGCGGCGCGTTCCGCGTCGGCGACCTCAACATCATCGGCACGCCGGTCGCGTCCTACCCCGAGCAGATCGCCGTCGTCGATCCGTTCCTCATGGATCGCTACGAGGTCACCGTCGGCCGCTATCGCGCCGCGCTCGCCGCCGGCTTCGATCCGCCGATCTACAACTTCGACGATCCCTTCTCGAACCCCGGCCCGATCGCCTACTCGAACAATCCGACCACCAAGTGCACGTTCAGCGGCGACGCGAGCGGACCGGCGCCCGGCATCGCTCGCGAGCCCGTGCCGCTCATCTGCGTGAGCTGGTACACCGCGCGGCTGTTCTGCCAATTCGAAGGCGGCGATCTGCCGACGCTCGCGCAGTGGGAGTTCGCCGCGCGCATGGCGGGCAAGAGCGCCGAGTCGACGTTTCCCTGGGGCGACGAGGAGCCGACGTGCGATCGCGCCTGGTACGATCACGGCGCCGGCCGCAACAACTGTCCGATGGTCGCGGGCGCGATCGCCGTCGACGCGGTGCCGTGGTCGAGCGGCGACGTGACGCCGCAGGGCGTGGTCGGGCTGGCCGGCAACGTCGACGAGTGGGTGCTCGACAGCGGGCGCCCGTTCTCCGATCCGTGCTGGTGGCAAAAGCCGCTGCGCGGCGTCGGCTGCTTCGAGAAGGCGGCGCCGATGCGCTACAACAAGGGCGGCTTCTACGCCGAGGCGGTGGCGGCGCTGCGCTCGGCGCAGAGCGAGATCAACGAAGCGGGCGTCGGGCAGACGGGCACCGGCTTTCGCTGCGTGAGGCCGGGATCGTGAGGCGGCTCGTCTTCGCGCTGCTGGTGTGCGGCTGCGCGCCGTCGAGCGAGATCCTGCTGCATGTCGACACCGACGCGCTGGTGCCGCCGGCGATCCCCGACGACACGCGCCCGCCGTGGCTGTTCGATCGCGTGCGTCTCGAGGTGCTGCGCGGCGGCCAGCCGATCGATCCGCCGGCGGCGCGCGACTTCGCGCTCACCGAAGATCTGTTTCGCGCGGGCCAGGTCTCGATCGGCATCGCCGCCACGCCCGGCGAGAGCGACCTCTCGGCGCGCGTGCGCCTCTATCGCTCGGGGCGCATCGTCGCCGGCGAGCCGCGCCGCTCGAGCACGCTCGACACCACGGTCACGCTGCCGTCCGTCGGCACGAGCGATCGCGTCGACGTGACGGTGCGCCTGCACACCGACGACGTCGGCTTGCCGAAGGGACCGATCGCGCCCGACGCCGGCCTGCCCGGCCCGTCGCAAGTGTCCACGTGGCCCGGCGCCGCGATCGTGCCGTGTCACGGCCAGCCCGGCCCCGACGAGGTGTGCGTGCCCGGCGGCGCGTACTGGATGGGCGATCCGCTGCTCGGCAATCTCGGCGACGGCCTCGACGCCGATCAAGAACGCCTGGTCGTGCTCTCGCCGTTCTTCCTCGACGCGCGCGAGGTCACCGTCGCCGACTACCGCGCCGTCGCCGCCGCGCTCAACGAGGACAAGCCGCCCGAGCATCCGGATCCCGGCAACAGCACGAGCGACCTCCTCACGTGGTGTACGTGGTCGACGTCGCCGCTCGATCGCGAGCTGCTGCCGCTCAACTGCACGCTGCACTCGACCGCGGTCAACTATTGCGGCTTCAAGCACAAGCTGGTGCCGACGGAGGCGCAGCTCGAGTTCGCCGCGTCGGGGCGCGGGCGCGAGCTCGGCTACGTCTGGGGCTCGGACGATCCGACGTGCGCCGACGCCGTGTTCGGCCGCGGCGGCGTCGGGCCGTTCATCTCGATCGATCCCGAGTGCCTGCCCAACGGATCGATCGGCCTGCCGCTCCCGCCCGGCTCGACGGCGCGCGATCGCGTGCGCCTGCCGGGCGCGTCGCAAGACGTGGTCGATCTCGCCGGCAACATGGCGGAGTGGGCGCGCGACAAGTGGAGCCGGCAGGACGAAGCGTTCTGGAGCCAGGGCGGCGTGTTCCACGATCCGGTGGCCAACGTCGACAGCCCCGCCGACGGCGGCGACCTCGGCACCTACGCCACCAAGGGCGGCTATTTTCAGTCGCTGCCGCTCGAGCTGCGCGCCGGCTTCCGCG
>DASREC010000483.1:0-11421 GCA_035652295.1 Polyangia bacterium | reverse complement strand
GGCATAAGTGCAAGGTGACGGCCAGCGCGCGCGTGATCCTGGTTGCGGTCGGGCGCACATACCATTAGATCGGAGGCTCGTGCGCATTCGCGTGATGCCGGCGATCGAGGAGGTGCCCCGGTCGGCGTGGGATGCGTTGCTGGACGACCAGGCGACGCCGTTCGTGCGCTGGGATTTTCTGGCGGCGCTCGAGCGGTCGGGGTGCGCGTCGGAGGCGAGCGGCTGGCGGCCGCGGCACCTGACGCTGTGGCGCGCGGATCGGCTGGTGGCGGCGGCGCCGGCGTATTTGCGCGAAGACTCGGACGGCGACTTTTCGCGCGACTGGGGTTGGGCCGACGCCGCACAGCGCGCCGGCATCGCCTACTACCCGAAGCTGACGATCACGGTGCCGTTCACGCCGGTCACCGGGCGGCGTATCCTGGTCGCGCCCGGCGAGCCGCGCGCCGAGGCCACCGTCGCGCTCATGAAAGCCGCGCGCGCGCTCGCGCAAGAAGAGGGCGCGACCGGCGTGCACGTGCTGTTTCCCGTCGAGGACGAGGCGCGCGAATTGGAGGCTGCGGGCCTCGCGCGCCGCGTGGCGTTTCAATACCACTGGCGCAACGACGGCTATCGCGACCCGGAAGACTTCCTCGCCCGCTTCAGCTCGAAGAAGCGCAACCAGGCCCGCCGCGAGCGCGCCGCGCCCGACAAGCAGGGCATCGCCATCCGCACCGTGCGCGGCGACGAGCTGGCGGAGGATCCGCAGAAGTGGGCGCGCGCCGCGTTCGAGCTGCACCGCTCGACGGTGGACAAGCTGATGTGGGGCCGCCGCTGGCTCAACCGCGCCTTCTACGAGCAGGTGTTCGCCAGCCTCGCCCCGTCGCTGGAGCTGGTCGAGGCGCGCCGCGACGGGAAATTGATCGCCGGCGCGTTCAACGTCGCCACGCCGACGCACCTGTACGGCCGCTACTGGGGCTGCTTCGAGGAGCACCCGTTCCTGCACTTCAATGTGTGCCTCTACCACTCGATCGACGAGTGCATTCGCCGCGGCGTGCAAGTCTTCGAGGGCGGCGCGGGCGGCGAGCACAAGATCGCGCGCGGCTTCGAGCCGGCCGAGACCTACAGCGCCCACGCCTTCCTCGACGAGCGGCTGGACGTCCCGCTGCGCGCGTACATCGAGCGCGAGGCCGCCGAGCGAGCGACCGCTCTTTCGCGCTGGCGTTTGGAATCGCCTATCCTCAGATTGAACAGGTCGTCATGAGCACGCCGAAGAAACCACGGCAGCAGGAAGAGGGCGGGGTCGCCACCCAGACGCGCAGCGAGCGCAAGCTCGCCCGCCCGCGGCTCTACAAAGTCATCTTGCACAACGACGACTACACGACCATGGAGTTCGTGGTGCTGCTGCTGATGCACGTCTTTCATCACGGCGAGTCGGCGGCGCAGGCGATCATGCTCAACATCCACCAGACGGGAATGGGGATCGCGGGCGTGTACACTTACGAGGTCGCCGAGACCAAGGTGGCGCAGGTGCGGGAGCTGGCCGAGAAGGCCGAGTACCCGCTCATGTGCACGCTCGAGCCCGACGATCCTCCCGACGAAGAGAAAGAAAAAGAATGACCATCTCCAAGGAGCTCGAAGCCACCATCCAGCTCGCCTTCGAGGAGGCGCGCAAGCGGCGCCACGAGTTCGTGACGCTCGAGCACGTGCTGCTCGCGCTGTGCAAGGATCCGGTGGCGATCAAGATTCTCAAGGCGTGCGGCGCCAACATCCGGCGGCTCGAGCGCGAGATCGACCAGTTCTTCGCCGAGAACGTCGAGCCGATGGCCGAGCCGGCCGAGGGCGAGGAGCAGCGCGAGCCGCAGCAGACGGCGGCGTTCTGGCGCTGCCTGCAGCGCGCGGCGATGCACGTGCAGGGCTCGGGCAAGGACTCGATCGACGGCGGCAACCTGCTGGTCGCCTTCTACCGCGAGCGCGAATCGCAGGCGGTGTTCCTGCTGGAGAAGCACGGCGTGCGCCGGCTCGACGTGCTCAACTACCTGGCGCACGGCATCGTCAAGGGCAAGGCGCCCGCCGACTCGACGGGCGCAGGTGAAGAGGGCGAGAAGATCGCCGGCGACGTCGACGAGGAGGACTCGGGCGACGCGGCGAAAGATCCGCTCGAGGCCTACACGGTCAACTTCGTCGAGCGCGCGGCCGAGGGCAAGGTCGATCCATTGATCGGGCGCACGGCCGAGGTCGAGCGCGCCATCCAGGTGCTGGCGCGCCGCCGCAAGAACAACCCGATCTTCGTCGGCGAGCCGGGCGTCGGCAAGACCGCCATCGTCGAGGGCATGGCGCTGGCGATCCACGAGCGGCGCGTGCCGGCGAACCTGCTCGACCACGTGATCCTGTCGCTCGACATGGGCGCGCTGCTCGCCGGCACGAAGTTCCGCGGGCAGTTCGAGGAGCGGCTCAAGGGCGTGATCAACGCCGTGAAGAAGATGCCCGAGGCGATCCTGTTCATCGACGAGATCCACACCATCGTCGGCGCGGGCGCCACTTCGGGCGGATCGATGGACGCGTCCAACCTGCTCAAGCCGGCGCTGGCGTCGGGCGACCTGCGCTGCATCGGCTCGACCACGTTCAGCGAGTACAAGTCGTCGTTCGAGCGAGACCGCGCGCTGGCGCGCCGCTTTCAAAAGATCGAGGTGCTCGAGCCGTCGGTGCCGGAGACGGTGCTGATCCTGAAGGGGCTCAAGACGCACTACGAGCAGCACCACGACGTCAAGTACACCGACGACGCGCTCGAGGCGGCGGCGGCGCTGGCGGCCAAGTACATCAACGATCGGCACCTGCCCGACAAGGCGATCGACGTGATCGACGAAGCGGGCGCGGCCGATCGGCTGCGGCCGGCGAACGCGCGCAAGAAGACGCTCGGCGTGAAGGACATCGAAGAGGTGGTGGCCAAGATCGCCAAGATCCCGGCGCGCAGCGTCAGCGCGTCGGACGAGCAGGCGCTGAAAGATCTCGAGCCCGAGCTGAAGAAGGTCATCTACGGCCAGGACTCGGCGATCGACGCGCTGTCGTCGGCGATCAAGCTCTCGCGCTCGGGCCTCGGCTCGGCCGACAAGCCGATCGGATCATTTTTGTTCTCGGGCCCGACGGGCGTCGGCAAGACCGAGCTGGCCAAGCAGCTCGCGCGCGTGATGGGCGTCGAGTTTCTGCGCTTCGACATGACCGAGTACATGGAGAAGCACACCGTGTCGCGGCTCATCGGCGCGCCGCCCGGCTACGTCGGCTTCGATCAGGGCGGGCTGCTCACCGACGCGGTCCGCAAGACGCCGCACGCGGTGCTGGTGCTCGACGAGATCGAGAAGGCGCACCCCGACATCTACAACATCCTGTTGCAGGTGATGGATCACGCCACGCTCACCGACAACAACGGGCGCAAGGCCGACTTCCGCCACGTCGTGTTGATCATGACGACCAACGCCGGCGCGCGCGACATTTCGGCGCGCGGGATGGGGTTCTCGACGGGCGGCAGCTTCGCGGGACGATCGGCGCAGCGGGGCAAGGAGGCGATCGAGCGGACGTTCGCGCCCGAGTTCCGCAACCGCCTCGACGGGTGGATCGCGTTCGATGCGCTGCCGCCCGAGGTGATCCGCCGCGTGGTCGACAAGCTGGTGACCGAGCTGGTGGCGCAGCTCGTCGAGAAGAAGGTGACGCTCGAGCTGACGGACGCGGCGCGCGACTGGCTGGCGAAGCACGGCTTCGACGACAAGTTCGGCGCGCGGCCGATGGCGCGGCTGATCCAGAATGAGCTGAAGAAGCCGCTCGCCGACGAGATCCTGTTCGGGCGGCTCAAGTCGGGCGGGCGCGCGCGCGTGGAGGTCGAGGGCGAGAAGCTGGCCGTGCGCGTCGGCTGATGTTCCTCGGACACTACGCCGTCGCGCTGGCGGCGAAGCGCGCGGCGCCGCGGACGTCGCTCGGTACGCTTTTTTTCGCCGCGCAGTTTTTGGATCTGCTGTGGCCGGTGCTGCTGCTCGCCGGCGTCGAGCACGTGCGCATCGCGCCGGGGATCACGCGCTTCACGCCGCTCGATTTCTACGACTATCCGATCTCGCACAGCCTGGCGGCCGCGCTCGTCTGGTCGCTCGTCGTCGGCGGCGGCTATTTCGCGCTGCGCCGCGACCGGCGCGCGGCGGCGATCGTCGGCGCGCTGGTCGCCAGCCACTGGCTGCTCGACCTCGTCATGCATCGCCCCGATCTGCCGCTCCTGCCCGGCGGCGACGTGAAGACGGTGGGGCTCGGGCTGTGGCGCTCGGTGCCGCTCACGCTCGCGCTCGAGCTTGGGCTGTTCGCCGCGGGCGTGGCGATCTACCTGCGCGCGACCGCGCGGGCGGGATCGATCGGGCTCTGGGCGATGCTCGCGCTGCTCGTGGCGGCGTATCTCGGCGCTGCGTTCGGTCCGCCGCCGCCGTCGGAGAGCGCGCTCGCGGTGAGCGCGCTCGCGCTGTGGCTGCTGTTGCCGTTCGCCTACTTCGTCGATCGCCGGCGCGCGCCCGCCTGATTCGCCGCCGCCGCTTCCCGCACCGTGCGCTCGCGATCGCCGGCGAGCTTCGCCAGCGTGTCGTCGCCGGCCTGCGGGTGCGCCGCCACCAGCGCGCGCACGCGCGGGTACTCGCTGTTCGCCAATTCGGCCAATCGTGACCGAGCCGTTTTCGCGTCCACCGCGTCGCGCAGGCCGGCGTCGAGATCGTCGGCGCGCTCGGCCGCGGCCGCCGCCTCCTCGCGCGCCGCCCACGCTTCGAACTTCGCGCGCGTGGCCGCGAACGCCGCCTCGATCGCCTCGCCGAGCGGCCGCCCATTCGCCGCCGCGCGGATCTTCGCCGCCGTGTCGGCCGGGTCGTCGTCGTCGGTCGCGATCGCCAGCGTCGCGCGCGGCCCGCTCGCCGCCACCGCCGGCGCCGACGCCGCGGCCGCCAGCGCGCGCCGCACGATGAACGCCACGCTGCGATGCGTGCGCCGCGCGATCGCCTCGACCGCCTCGCGCGTGGAGCTTCCGATCTCGACGGTGAGCGGCTTCGCCATCGCGCGAGACTAGCACGCCCGACTTCGTGTACAATGAGATCGGCGCATTCCCCGCGCTCTATCTAGCTTGAGGAGGGAACCGATGCGTTTCGCGGCGTGCCTCGGAGTCGCTCTCTTCTTCTGCGGCTGCACCAACGACAACGGCGCTTTTCAAAACGACATGAACGTCGGCGATCTCGCCGGCGTCGACTTCACGGTCGCCGACTCGGGCGGCGGCCCCGACGGCGGCGCCGCCGTCGATCTCGCGCCCGCGTGCGGCCACCTCGGCGAGGCGTGCTGCGCCACCGGCGCCGCGTGCGCGACCGGCGCGTGCGTCGGCGGCTTCTGCCAGGCGTGCGGCGGCTCGGGACAGGCGTGCTGCGCCGGCCGCGCCTGCGACGCCACCGACGTGTGCACCGGCGGCGGAGTCGGCTTGTGCACGCCGTGCGGCGGCTCGACGCAAGCGTGCTGCACGCTCGACACGTGCTCGGCCGGCGGCTGCTGCGTCGCCAACTTCTGCGTCGCCTCCGGCGCGACGTGCACCGGCATCGGCGGCACCTGCGCCGCCGGAAGCTGCGGCACTTGCGGCGGCTCGGGCCAGGCGTGCTGCGCCGGCCAGACGTGCACCGCCAGCGGCCTCGTCTGCAACGGCACCAACTGCGTCCCGTGCGGCGGCAACGCGCAGACGTGCTGCCCCGGCCGCGGCTGCAGCACCGGCTTCATCTGCGGCGGCGCGGGCGCCGGCTTGTGCATCGCGTGCGGCGGCGTGAGCCAGGCGTGCTGCCCAGGCGGCACGTGCACCGGCGCGGGCCTCGCGTGCTCCAACACCAACATGTGCACGTCGTGCGGCATGCCGGGCCAGCCGTGCTGCGCCGGCGCGACGTGCAGCGGCACCGCGTGCTGCGACGGCGTCAACAACCAGTGCGTCGCCGACGCCATGACGTGCTCGTCGGGCGGCGTGTGCTCGGGCGGCGCGTGCGCCGCGTGCGGCGGTCCCGGCCAGGCGTGCTGCCCCGGCATGGTCTGCGGCGGCGGCGGATGCTGCAACGGCACCACGTGCGTTCCGTCGGGCCAGGACGTCTCGACCGGCATGGTCTGCGACAACGGCACCACCAAGATCTGCGGCACCACCGGCAACCCTTGTTGCGCCAACAACGGCTGCCCCAACGCGGGCACGCCCGGCTGCTGCGCCGGCGGCACGTGCGTCGCTCCCATCACCGGCTCCTGCGGCGGCGGGCGCACGTGCACCGTCCCGGTCACGGGCACGCCGACCTGCGCGCCGACCGTCGGCAACGGCTGCGGCGGCTCGGGCCAGCCGTGCTGCCCCGGCGGCACCGATCACACCGCCAACTTCTGCGTCGCCTCCGGCCTCGCGTGCGATCCCAACAACGACACCTGCGTCGCGTGCGGCGCCGACACCAAGCTGTGCTGCGAGGGCGACGCCTGCACGAGCGCCGGCGCGTGCTGCGATCACCGCGCGGGCAACAACGGCCAGGGCCTCTGCGTGGCGAGCGGCGGCGCGTGCTCGAACAGCCAAGGCACGTGCATGAACGGCGGCTGCCAGGGCGGCACGTGCGGCGCGCTCGGCGAGAACTGCTGCGGCGGCGGCATCGGCTGCACCGCCTCGTCGGTGACGTGCAACGGCATCAGCTGCCAGCCGTGCGGCGGTCTCAACCAGCCGTGCTGCCTCGGCACCAGCGGTCAAAACGGCGGCGGCGGCGGAAACGTCGACGCCAGCTGGTGCGCCGAGCCGTTCACGTGCAACAACGCGCGCACGTGCGTTCCCTGCGGCGCGGCCACCCAGCCGTGCTGCGCGGGCAACACATGCGCGACCGGCCACACGTGCACGCAGATGACCGGCGGCGCCGTCTGCAGCTAGCCTCACGGTAGCTGAATTATTCGGATCCGATTGTTGCTGGCGTCGGCCACGAACACCTGCTTGCCCGACACGGCCACTCCGCTTGGATGATTGAAGTGGGCGGTGCACCCCGAGCCTTCCGCATAGCCTGCGGTCCCGTCGCCGGCTACGGTCACAACGCTGCCGTCGGGCGCGACTCTGCGAATGCTGTGGTTCTTGTAGTCGGCGACATAAACGTTGCCCGCCCCGTCGAGCGCCACGCTGTACGGCTGGTTGAGCTGAGCTGTTCCAACCGCACCGCCGGTTCCATCGACGAACCCGGCAGTCCCGTTCCCGGCGAGCGTAGTTGTATTGCCGCTGGGAGCGATCTTGCGGATGCGATTGTTCAGCGTATCGGCGACGTAGACGTTGCCCGTGTTGTCCACGGCCACACCGCCGGCCCCGTTGAATTGGGTGGTTCCAACTGCGCCACCTGTGCCGTCGACAAAGCCCGCCGTCCCGTTGCCTGCAAGCGTGCTGGTGCTGCCGTCCGGCGCGATCTCGCGCACGCGATAGCTGTCCGCGACATAGACGTTGCCAAGGCCGTCGACCGCTACGCCGCCGGGTCCGGCGAACTGGGTAGTTCCAGTCGGGCCGCCGGTTCCGTCAAAGAACCCTTGGGTGCCGTTGCCGGCAAGCGTGGTCGTGCTGCCACCGGGTGCGACCTTGCGAATGCGGTAGTTGCCATTGTCGGCGACGTAGACGTTGCTGACCCTGTCTACGACCACACCGCAGGGAAAGTAGAACGCGGTCGTACCGGTCGCTCCGCCGGTGCCGTCGAAGAATCCAAAGTTGCCGTTGCCAGCGAGTGTGGAGGTGCTGCCCCCGGGCGTGATCTTGCGGACGCGAGAATTGTCATAGTCGCCGATGTAGAGGTTGCCGGCTCCGTCGACCGCGGCACCGAAGGGACCGTTGAAGTCGGTGGTTCCGGTCGCACCGCCGGTGCCGTCCACGAAGCCGCCGGTTCCATTTCCAGCCAGAGTGCTCACGACGACTGTCTCGCAGAGCAGCGGCGGAGTGAGGTCGGGCGAGCTCACGAGGTCGGGCGGCGCAGCGAGATCCGTCGACGCATCGACCCCGGAGTCGGTTGCGCTCCCGGCGAGTATGAAAGAGAGCGTGGTGCAGCCGGCGCTTGCCGTCGTGGTCTGCGAGAACGAAGCGAGCGGTTGAGTGCCCGCGCGAGCAGTCAGCGTGAGCGTGAGCGGCTGTCCTGACGGATAGGCGGCGAAGTCGACTTCGATCGATCCCGCGGCGCTTCGGGTCTTGCGCATGACGCTCATCGTGCGCGGCGCGCCGCCGGAGACCGCGAGCGTCACGTCGATCGTGTCGGCGGCTTCGGCGCCGTTGGTCAGCGTGTAGGCGACGAAGACTGTGCCCTGCTTGCAACGGTCGGTCGAGCACGCGACTACCGCGACCACCACGAGCGCCAGCGTGAGCGCGCGCATTAGAAAGTCACCACGCCGTCGACGGCTTTGGGTGGGTTCGACTGCAAGCCGACGCCGAGGCCGACGCCGAGCGCTACGCCGGCGGCGAGCACGCCACCGACGACACCCCAGACCCACGCGCGCTTCCAAACTGGTTTCGGCTCCGTCTTCGCGGGCGGAGCGGCGGCCAGTGAAAGCGCGGGACTCGCAACCGGCGGATTCGGTTTTCGCTCCGAGGCCTCCGCTGCCGGCGGTGCAGCCGTGGGCTTGCCGTCGGCGGCGATCGTACCTTGCGGCGGGGCGGCGGCGACCGCCTTCTCTTGGGCGATCGCGCTCTCGAGCTCCGAAACGAGCTTCTGCACCTCTTCGCGATTGCGAGGCTCGGATGCCTTGCGAAGATAGCTGCGATAGAAGCCAACGGCTTCGGCTTTGTGCCCGAGCGCGCGGTGGCACTGCGCGATGTTGAACAAGATGACAGGATCTTCGTAGTTCCAGTAAGCGCGTTTGAAAGCTTCCAGCGCCAGGGCGTACTGGTTCAAATCGTAATACTTGGAGCCTTCGGCATAAGCCGCGCGCGCCGCCGCCTTGTCCTCCGCCGCTGCAGGAACGGCCACGGCTAGCGCCATCAGGATCAACCCGACCCGGGTAACTCGGTTCGTCTCGCCGCCCCCCAAAGAACGAGAAAACTATCATGAGAAGGAGGGCGGCAAAACGGATGCGGCAATTTGTCGCAGCGTCAGGGCGCGAGCGGTAGCGTGAAATAGAACGTGCTGCCCCGTCCTGGGGCGGAGTCGACCCAGATGCGGCCGCCGTGCGCCTCGACGATCCCCTTGGCGATGTAGAGCCCGAGGCCGGTGCCCTGCCGCTTCTTGCGGTCGCCCTGCCAGTAGCGCTCGAACAGGTGCGCGCGCTGATCCTCGGCGACGCCCGGCCCGCTATCGCCCACCGCCAGCCGCGCCTCGTCGCCGATCGCCTCCGCCTCGACGGTGATGCGCCCGCGCTCGGGCGAAAACTTGATGGCGTTGCCGATCAGGTTCGACAGCACCTGCAGCACGCGCTCGCGATCGCACACCGCCGCGCGCGCGCACTCGCCGACGCGCGGCTCGAGCTCGAGCTGCTTCTGCCGCGCCAGCGACTCCATCGCCTCCAGCGCGTCGCCCACCACCGCGCCGAGCGGGTGCGGCTTGCGATCGATCGACAGCCGTCCCGCCTCGATGCTCGCCGAGTCGAGCAGCGCCGCGATCAGGCGGCTCATGCGGTGCGCCGAGCGCTGGATCAGCTCGGCGCGCGGGCGTGCGCGATCGCCGCGCCCGTCGTCGCTGTCGGGCGGCAGCGCGTCGACCAGCGCGCGCGCGCTCACCAGGATCGCCGACAGCGGGTTCTTCAGATCGTGCGACACGATCGCCAGCAAATCATCGCGCGCCAGCACCGCGCGCTGCGCCTCGCGATACAGCCACGCGTTGTCGATCGCCAGCGCCGCGCGGTGCGCCAGCTCCTCGGCCGCCGCCAGCCGCGCCGGCGTCGAGCGCCGCCCCGATTGGCTGTACGCCAGCGTGAGCACGCCGAGCGTCCGTCCGCGCGCGCTCAGCGGCACCGAGATGCCCGAGCGGATCCCCGACGCGCGCAACAGCGCCAGGTGCTCGGCGTCCTGCGCGATGGCGGCGAACGTCTCGTCGGCGACCTCGGCGTAGCTCTCGGCGCGGCCGGTGCGCGCCACGTGCGCCGGGCCGACCGGGTCGTCGGGGCGCGGCAGGTAGCGCCGGCTCAGCTCCCACGCCAGCGGCTCCTCGTCGCGGTTCGAGTGCGCCAGCGCGATGATGTCGAGCCGCCCGGCGCGGTCGAGCAGGTGCACCGTGCACCAGTCGGCGAGCAACGGGATGCCGAGCTGCGCCACCTGGTTGAGCGTCACCTGATAGTCGAGCGACGACGCGAGCACGCGCCCGGCCTCCGCCACCACGCGCTGCAGGTCGGCCGCCTCCTGCCGCTCGGTGAAGTCGTAGAGCGTGGTGACCGTGAGCCCGGCCGACGCGCGCGTGCGCGCCACGTAGAAGCGCGGCTCGCCCGTCGAGCGCTCGTGAAGCCGCCAGGTCGACTCGCCGTCGTGCGCGCCGGCCAGCTCCGCGAGCGGAGGCAGCCCGTCGAGCCCGCGCGCCTCGGGGTTGGCATAGACCAGCCGGCCCTCGCGGTCGTGGGCGATCACCGCCTCCGCCACGCCGGCCAGGACCTCGTCCGGGTTCGGCGCCAGCAGCTCGGACATTGGAACAGCCTCTCTTCGCCCCCGCAAAGTCCGGTCAAAGTGCTCGGCGCGACTTTGACTCAACGCTCAATCGATTAGCAAACCAATTTACGAGCGGACGATTGCCAGAATCTCTCCGCGTTTCGATTACACTGAATGAAGCTACATTGCAATGTGGCAATCCCTGGATCGGCTCAACGCGCCGAATTCGGCGCGTTCGAAGGGCGGCGGCCGGCGGCCGGCGGCGACCCGGCGCGAAAGCGGTAGCGGCGCGGCTTCGGGCGCAGCGGCGCGAGCTCGGCGGCGAGCGCGTGGTAGGCCGCGCGCGAGACGTGGCGCCGCTCGCGCACCAGGTGGCGCCAGATCTCCTGCTCGCGCTCGTCGGAGGCGGCCACCTCGTCGAGATCGAAGCGGGCGCGCGCCTCGCCGGCCCGCGCGCCGAACGGCTCGAGCTCCGCCGCGCGCAGCCGCCGCGCCAGCTCGCGGAACACGCCCGGCCCGAAGCGCTCGTACCAATAGACCGTGTGCGCCGTCGAGAGCGAGCCGGCCCACGGATAGCGGCGCAACTGCCAGCCGCGCGACAGCTCGTCGAGCGCCGCGTCGATGCGCTCCTGCTCGCCGGCGCGCTTGGACGGCCGCGCCTCCTCGTAGAACAGCCCGGTGCCGAGCAGATCGCCGTCGAGCCGATAGGTCTCCTTGACGCCGAAGTCGGCCGGCCGCTGCGCCACCAGCGCGCCCTCGGTGAGATCGAACTCGCCGACGATGTACAGCGCCACCTCGCGCTGGTGCTCCTCGAGGAAGCGCAGGGTGGCCATCGCCTCGGCGTACGTCTCCGT